>NZ_JAUCCU010000002.1:0-300000 GCF_034675845.1 Castellaniella sp. | reverse complement strand
ATGATGCTGCCTTGATCCAGGCAGGCACTGAAATCGGCGCCACTCCCCTGGAAGATATCTCCTGCCGTTTTCGCACCACAGCCAGCCTGCAGGTCTCGCCCATCACGCTGGAATCCGCCGCTACGGAAAAAACATCCGACGGCAACTACATCCTGCAGCTGCAATTCAACGCACCGAGCCAGTCCGACGCGCCTGCGTTGCCGTCACAGCTACGGCTGTTTCTGGCTGGCGACCCGGTCGACGCGGCCAGTTTATTCATGCTGCTCAATAGCCAGGTCCAAAGCATCCGCCTGCGCGATCAGGCCGGCAGGGCCGTTTCATTGTCGCCACGGCTGGGCACCCCTGGCTTTGACGAGCCCCTACTGCCCTATCCGGACAATGCTTTCCCTGCCTTCAGTTGGATGCAGGAACTGCTGTTCATGCCGCAAAAATTCCTGTTCATCGAATTTTCCGACCTGCAAAAAGGCAATGGCGTGCTTCAGGGCAGCCGGTTTCGCATCGAGATTTTCCTGCGCAAAACCAGCCACAGCGTCCCCAACCTCAGTACCCGCAGCTTTGCCTTGCATGTCACCCCGGTGGTCAATCTGTTTTCCTCCGAAGCCGAACCCATCAAACTGGACCACGAGCTATCGGAATACCTGATTCTGCCCCACGGCACACAGCGCCAGCATCACCAGATCTACTCTATCGATTCAGTCAGCGGCTATATTCAGGGCGGTGCCCTGCCACGCTCTTACATCCCGTTTTCTTTGCTGTCGCATGCCCGCCAGTCAGCTCAGGCCAGCTACCGAACCTCGATCCGGCCCGCCATCGTGGGCAACTCTATTGATACCTACCTGTCGGTGGTCTACGAGCAGGACAATGTCCCGGCCAACGAAACCCTGTCCATCAATCTGACCTGCACCAACCGCACCCTGCCGGAACGCCTGAAGCTGGGTGATATTTCCCGTCCGACCAGCACCTCGCCAGAACGCTTCACCTTTCATAACATCACCCCCATCACGGCAGCCATCGACCCCCCGCATGGCGAAAAACTGCTGTGGGATGTGATCAGCCACACCACCCTGAACTTGCTATCGCTTTCCAGCATCACCAACCTGCGCGCGATTCTGCACCTGTACAATTCCACCTGTTCGCACGACAACAGCGTACGCAGCGCCAACGACCGCCAAATCGAAGGCCTGCAGGATCTGACGGTGACCCCCGAATCCCGTCTGGTGCGCGGCAGTCTGATGCAAGGCCAGCACATTATCCTGAGCTGCGACGAGAAAAATTGGCCAGGGGCCGGCACGCTATATTTGTGGGGCTGCGTGCTGGATCGTTTTCTGTCCAGCTACATCAGCATTAATTCTTACACCCGATTCGAAATCCACGACAAAAACTCTGGGACTCAATTCACATGGCCGATGCGCATGGGGCTAAAGACAGTCCTCTAAAAACCCGGCTGCTCTCCCAGGGCGAGCGTTTTTCATTTTCGCAGGCCTACCGGCTGCTGCGCTTGCTGCCGCGTCCGGCTTCCAGTCCCGAACCCGACGTGCGGGTACGGCCCCACCTAAGCCTGGATTTCCCAGGCACAGATCTCAACAAGATCCGCGAGCCCATCCCAGGCCAATACCGCCTGACGGCCAATTTTCTGGGGCTGTACGGGGTAACTTCCCCCCTGCCCAACTTCTACACCGAAGACCTGCTGGACGAGCGCCACGATGGCCGCCACAGCAATCGCGATTTCCTGGACATCATCGGCCAGACGCTGTATCCACTGTTTTTTCGCGCCTGGCTGAAATCCCGCGCCCACATCCGCATCAAGGAATTCGGCGACGATAGGCTGCTGGAAATCTTCCATACCTTTGTGGGCATCTGCCGCCCACTGGACTACCTGAGTCGCCCCGGGGTTTCACATCTCTTGCGCTTTGCCGGACTGTTCAGCCAATACCCAAGATCCGCCATGGGGCTACAGACCATTATTGCTGCGCTATACCCCGATACCCAGGTCGAAGTCGTCCAACAAGATCTGCGCAAACAACCCATTCCCAGCTTGCAACAAATGTCCTTGGGCCAGCAAAACTGCACGCTGGGCGACGATGCCCACCTGGGCAGCGAAATCCGCTGCCGCACCAGCAATCTGACCCTGCGCATCAGCAATATCGACGAAGCGCTGTTCACCCGCCTGCTGCCCGGTGGCGCGGCCTACAACGAGCTGCAATTCCTGGTGCGGTACTACTTGGTTACCCCCCTGCATATCCGCCTGGAACTGCGCCCGGCGCCTGACGTCGTCGGCCCGCTGCACTTGGGGGTCAAGGCTTGGGGGTCCTTGGGCCGAAACAGTTGGTTACCCGCCTGGGACGGCCACTGTTACCAGGCGCTGATCCTGACACTATGAGTTGTTTTCCTTCAAAACCCGAGACTTGATCTAGGTCTAGTCTGGTGTAAGCTAGTGACCTAGAGACAGCACAAAAAGAGACTACTATGGCTATCGCCGACAAAGAATTGCTCTTCACCTTTGAGCTTGCCCCTTTTGATGCATCATTCCAGGTCATCCGACTAGAAGGACGCGAAGCCATTTCACAGGCCTTCGAGTTCCAGCTTATCCTGGTCAGCGATCAGGCGGACATCGATCTGGACGCAGCCCTGCAGGCATCTGCCACGCTGACCATCCGCTCCAGAGACCAGTCGCAGTCCGTGCCTTACCACGGCATGCTGGCCAATATCCAGCAGCTTGGTTATGTGAACCAATACTATTTCTACCAGGTCTGCCTGGTTCCTCGCCTCTGGAAGGCCGGCCTCAACCGCCTGAACGAGGTCTATCTGAATGAACAGGCCTTGCCCGACATCATCACCCAGGTCCTCGAACGCAATAATCTGCGCGGCCCGGATGTCAGGCTGTTGCTGAAAAACCCATCCGCATACCGCGCCCGCAGCTTTACCTGCCAATACCAGGAAAGCGATCTCAACTTCTTGTCGCGCTGGATGGAACAAGAAGGCCTGTACTATTACTTTGACCACGACAGCGGCACATCCGGCGAAGTCCTGACCATCCTGGATCATCTGCAGGCCCAGCCCGACCACGGCCTCTCCTTACGCTACACCCCGCCGGAAAATGTCCAGACCGACCGCCAGGACAGCTGCGTCACGGCCTTTACCTGCAGCAAGACCCAACTGCCGGGTACTGCCCTGGTGCAGGACTTCAATTACCGCAAAGCCAGCCTGGGCGACTCCATCCGCCACAAAACCGACATCACACAAGGCACGCAGGGCTGCTATATGTTGTACGGCCAAAACCTGCGCACAGAAGACGATGCCCAGCGCCTGGCCACTGTCTGCGCCGAAGGCATCAATGCCCAAGGCACGGTATATCAGGGCGAGGCCCCCGCCGTGGGCGTGCGCAGCGGCTACTTCCTGGACGTCACCCACCACTTCCGCGACAGCTTCAATGCCCGCTACCTGGTCACCCAGGTGCAACACCGGGGCTCCCAGGCCGGGGTCGTGCTGGCCGGCCAGAACACCCCCTATAACCGCGAAGAACAGGGTTCCACCTACCACTGCCAGTTCCAGGCTATCCCGGCAGACCTGCAGTACCGCGCCCCACGCATCACGCCGCGTCCCAGCATCCACGGGGTCATCAGCGCAGTGGTCGATGCCGAGGGCAACGGCAAGCTCGCCGAAATCAACGAATACGGCCAATATAAGGTCCAGCTACCCTACGACTACTCAGAGAAACCCCTGAACAAAGGCTCGTCATGGCTGCGCATGGCCACCCCATACGCGGGCAAATTCGAGGGCATGCACTTCCCCTTGCTGCGCGGCACCGAAGTCCTGCTGGCGTTCAACCAGGGCGATCCCGACCAGCCCGTCATCCTGGGGGCAGTGCCTAATTCCGAGCACCAAAGCATCGTACGCAACGTCAACTACACCAGCAATGCCGTACGCACCGTGGGTGGCAACTTCATGAACATGTCCGACCAACCTGGGCGGGAATTCGTCGGCGTGTATTCGCCGGTCAAAAGCTCCATGTTCTATATCGGCACCCTGCCCCAGGCAGGTTCCAAAGACCAGGCCCCATCGCCTGCCAGTGACCCTGTCTCGATCCTGTCATCCCTGTAAATCCCGCCAGAAATCACCTCAGGACATCTTATGGCAGACGAATCAGACACTGAAACCGGCATCGTAGAACACACGAACGGCCAGAAATTCACCTGGTACGGCACGGGTGAATCAAAAATCGTCGCCAACGCCGATTTTGTCATGACCTACGGCGTCAAAAATGACATCACCTTGGGGGTTTCCAACGGCTTTACCGCCGCCGTCAAATCGGAAATCAGTATTGGGGCCACGCTGGCAGCCGGGCTTTCCACTGAGTTCGGCTTCAAGCACGAACACGAAATGACCGAATCCAAGGGGAAATCCGTCCATACCCTGGATAAACAGGTCCTGACGGTGGGGGGCGACATTGCCCACAACACCATGACCAAAACCGTGCGCATCGCGGCTTTGGTGCTGATTCTTGCCCAGGCGGGCATTCTGGCCACAGGCGCTGCCGCCACGATCTACCAGGCCACCAAAGACCAGGAAGAACGCCAAAAACAACAAGACGACGCCAATGCAAAGGCAGACGACGCCAACGCACAGTTGGCGGCCGCCAAAAAAGAGCTGGAAAACGCCAGCACACCAGAAGAAAAGGAACAAGCCGAAACCAACATGAAAGCGGCCTTGAAGGCCGCCGCTGACGCCAAAGAAGCCGTCGACGAAGCTGATCAGAACGTCGCCGCGCACGAACTGACTTACAGCCAGACCATGCAGGGCAATATTCCGGGCTATGTATTTTCAGCCATCACCCTCTGTTTGAACGCCATCACCGTCTTGGGCGTCATCACCCACATCCTGTACCAAAAATTCAAGAAAATCCAGTATGGCAATGCGCCGACCGCCGTGCTGTCGCTGGATAAACTGCCTGCGGCCTTCCTGGGCATCCGTCCGCCCACGGGGATCGGGGCCATGGGCCTGGCCATGAACAACGCCGGCCTCAGCCTGACAGCCTCTGACCAGAACCTCCAATACGCCAAGGTCCCCGGCGCGGATACCCAAACAAACTTCGATCAAACCCCGGATGCCTACACCACATCGGGCGCCCGCATCCGATTGAACGCCTCTGGTCCGATCGAAACCTGGGGCAGTGACCAATACACCTACCTGGGCGGTGCCAATTGTCTGTATGCCGTAGCCCACCAGCTACAGGTCACCGGCGTCGGAGGCGCCCCCACCCCAGACAACTGGTTGAAACTCGGTGCCCAAGGAACATCCATTCGCGCAGACCAGAACACGCTTCTAACAGTCGACACAGACAATGGCATCTCCGCCCAAAAAAACAACAGCTTTTTATCTTTGACGTCCAACAGTGCCAGCGTGGGCCAGGGTGGCAACACCATCGATATCCAAGGCGACCAAATTGAAATCACCTTCGGCGGCAACACCATCAAAATGGACGCCGCCGGCGTTCATCTGGGCGATGGCATTGACATCATCAGCCCCACCGCCCCAACAGGGGTCAGCTCCACACTGACCACCTTGAAAACAAATCTGTTGAATCTCACGACTGCACAAACCCAGGATCAGGCCGAAGTCAAGCTTCAAGCCACCAAGCTTCAGGCCCTGAACGACGCCATGCAAACCATGAACGAAGCCCTGCTGGAAACCCGCGCCATGGTCGAATCCGCCACTGAAGCCGCCACACCCACCTGATGACCCCAATTCTTCCATCCTTTCGTGCTTTCCTGCCCCCTGGAGCTGAACTCATCCAGCGTAGCCTGCGCCTGAGCAACGACCAGCAGGCGATGTCCCTGGGGGTGGTTGTCCCTTTTGCCCTGCATCCCCAGGACAGCCCTGCCCCCATCTGGTCGGGCAGCCTATGGGACGCCGTGGGCCAAGCCCTGGGTAAAACCGCCACGCTGGACGAAGCCTGGCCCAAGCTGCGCGGCGAACTCCTGGCCGCAGGCACCTGTTACCCCCCGGCAGGCCACGACCAGTGGCCGATCTCCGCCCACATCACAGCAGGCCCCATCGACAAACGTCTGGCAATCAGCCAGAACGATACCCAGGTCAGCGGCTTTGCGCCCCTGGCACCAGAGCACCCCGCCCGCCAAGCCTACGCCGGGGCACACGATCACGCCTGGCTAAAGGCCCGCTGGCCGCATCACGCCACCGACACCGACCCGCTGTTTTTCCAGCAAGCCCCAAAAGATCAATGGCTGGACGGCTTTTGGGCAGGTGGCGATACTATCCTCATTCGCAACATGCACCCCCAGCACCCGGATCTGGTCGGGCGCGTGCCCCAAGACCGGATACGCTGCTTTACCCACCAGACCCAGCCGGACGGCAACCCCAGCTTCAAAGAACTGGACGCGCACCTGGACACCCTGTGGCTCTTGCCCGAAGCCCAACTGGGGCTGGTCATTTACCGCGCTCTGTGCCCGACCCACACCCCGGATGGCCGCGACATCAACGCCTTGCTGGCCGAATACGAAGCCCCCGATGCCCCACCCCTGACGATTGATCACTACGTCCAGCTCTGCATACAGAAAATGTCCGGGCAGGTCGCCCTGCCCCCCGAAACCAAAAAGCTGCAGACCGAAGCCGAACAGCTCTCCAGCCAGCAGTTGCTGGCAAAAGTCCTGCAACAAAAAGAAAGCTTCCAGGCCATTCTGCAGGCCGAAGGCGTCGATGACCAGGCCATGATCGCGCAAATGCTGGCCCACCCGCAAACGCGCCAGTTTGCCCAGGCCATCCAGCAGCGCAACGGCAGCATCAGCGGGTTTTTCGCCGAAATCGAAGGGCTGCTGAAAGCCTTTGACGACGCTGAAGCAGAACAGCTGCAGCACCTGGCACAGCAGTTCAAACCGCCCGCCCTGTCACTGGCCTCGGTCATGCCCCCCGCTTTGATCACGGCCCAATATGCCCCGGAATTTCCCCCGGCACCGGCCGCCCCCACCTTGCAAGACCCCACGCTGGCCACCCAGCGCCGCCAACAGGTGCTGGCCCTTTACGCCCAGGGTCGCCCCTGCAGCGGACTGGACCTGAGCCAGGCCAACCTGGCAGGCCTGGACTTGGCCGGGGCCAATTTTTCCGCCTCCGTCCTATCCGGGGCCAATTTGGCCGGGGCCAAGCTGCAAGGGGCAAACTTCAGCCAAGCAATTCTACAAGGGGCCCGCCTGGACGCTGCCGATCTGTCCGGCTGCCAGTTAAACCAAAGCACCCTGGATCAGGCCAGCCTGGCGGGGGCCAAACTAAACGGCGCTACCCTGGATGGCAGTAACTGCCACGGGGCCAATTTCGCCGGGGCGGACCTGAGCGGGGTCAGCCTGCAGGGTGCCGGGCTATCCAAAGCCTGGCTACAACAAATCCAGGCTCCCCAACTACAGGCTGACGGGGCGGACTTTTCCCACGCCAACCTGGAAGGCTGCAACCTATCGCAAGCCCACCTGGATCAGGCCAATTTCACCGGCGCGCGGCTGGCTCGCATCCAACTGGACGGCGCCAGTTGCCGCCAGGCCAACTTTACCTTGGCCGACATCAGCCATGCCAGCCTGCGGCGCTGTGATCTCAGCGACAGCCAATGTACACCCGGCACCCAGTGGCAAGGCAGCAAACTACAAGCGGCCATCCTGAACGGCGCCAGTTGGACCGGGGCCATGCTGGATGGCGCCTGCCTGGACGAAATCCAGGCCCAGGGCACAGACTTATCCGATGCGCGGCTGGACAATGCCCAGGTCACCCAAGCCGACTTACGCAAGGCCAATCTGGATCGTGCCAGCCTGCGCCACGCCGTCTTTCGGCGCAGCAACCTGATGGAAGCCTCGTTCAACCACACCGACCTCAGCCACTGCCAGATTTTAGACAGCAATCTGTATGCAGCCAGCTTCATCGACACCGTCCTGGATACGGTCACAGTGGCGGGCTGCAACACCGATGCCACCATTTTGCCCGTGCGTCTGTAACTTTTATCCTCTGCCTGCCATGCCACTCTCTGCAAACATCGTCAACGGCGTCCTGGAAGATGCTGACCTTAGCCAGGAAAACCTGTCCGGCACGGACTTTTCCGGCATCCAGTTTCGCCGGGTGCGCTTTTGTCAGGCGGATTTATCCGGGGCCAATTTTTCCCAAGCCGACCTCCAGGGGTGCGACTTCAGCGACGCCCAACTGAACAACAGCAACTTCATCGGAGCGACCCTGACAGGCTGCCTGCTGGATCGCAGCAACCTGACCGAGGCCAACCTGAGCACGGCCACCCTCCACACCGTCAGCCTGACCCAGGCATCCCTGCACCAGGCCAATCTATCCGCCTGTCTGCTGGATCAATGCACGCTCAATCAGGCCACGCTCACCCAGGCCGATCTGTCCCTGGCCCGATTGAAATCCTGCCAGCTGGCTGGCACCGACCTGACCGGCACCAACTTGGCACGCTTCATGGCCCTGGAAACCGACCTGAGCCAGGCTCGGTTTTGCGACAATCCCATGGGCAGTGCCATGCTCATGAAAGCCAATCTGGCTGGACAGCGCTTCCCAGGCTGCGACCTGGAACTCACTCTATTCATCGAAGCCCAGTTGCCTGGGGCCGATTTTTCGGATTGCGTCCTGGACAACACCCAGTTTTCCCAAGCCAATCTGACCGGTGCCAGCTTCAAAAATGCCCGAATCACCAATGCCAGCCTGGCCATGGCCGACTTGACCGGGGCAGACCTATCTGGCGCACAATTTGAACTTTGTGATCTTTCCCTGGTCACATTGAACAACGCCCGCTGTCTGAACAGCCAGTTTTCCATCTGCACCATGGCCCACATACAGGCCAAGGCCAGCATCTGGGATCAGGCGACCCTGAAACTTTGCGACCTATCCCAGGTCTGTCTGGATCACGCCAGCTTTCGCAATGCAGAACTTAATCTCTGCAATCTGCACAAAGCCCAGGAAGATGGGACGCTGTGGGATGGCACTCGCTTCAACGACACGACCCGCACCAACCCGGCTCGCGCACAAGCCGAAGAATGGACACCGCCTCAGTAGGATACCGCCATGCACTCCACCACCCCTCTGATTCAGTCTCTCCCGGCAGCAGCGGATACCTCCTTGCTGCAGGCTCGCATCATTGGCATCGTGGGGGATACCTTCCTGACGGACACGCCAAGCTGCCCCGGGGCGCAGCAGGCTTTCAGCTGCCTGATTACCCCCCAAGTTGCCGACCTGGTCCTGTTAAGCCCCGCCCACGCAGGCCAACCGGCCTATGTGCTGGCTATCCTGCAACGAACTGATCCCCAACAGGCCCGGTTGGTGTTGCCAGGCGGCACCCAACTGCAGGCCGATGCCGCAGGACTACAGCTACACGCTAAAAACCTGTCCCTGGGCAGTCAAGACACCCTGTCCTTGCGCAGCGGGCAGCTGGACATCACAGCCGTCAGCGCCCAGACCCGCATTACCCACTGGCAAGGCTGGTTCGACACCCTGCAAGCCCACGCAGTGTCCATCCAGTATGGTGCCAAAACCCTGTCTGCTACCCTGGGCCGGCTGATTTCACGCTCGATTGAAAGCTTCCGCTCAGTCCAGGGGCTGGACGAAACCCGGGCGGGCCGCAGCAGTACCGTCGTCCAGGATCACCACCAGCTTCAGGCGGGCCACATCACGGCCCGCGCCACGGGCTTTGTCAAAATCGACGGCCAGAAAATCGACCTGGGCTAAGGAAGCCGCCATGCCTTTTGTTGCCACCCTCAAGCCCGCACAAGTCAACTGCATGCCGGATGTCTGCAAGACCCCGGCCCCTCCGGCCCCCCCCATTCCTGTGCCCTACCCCAATATGGCCATGACGGCTATGGCGACGCCCCCGACCACCAAAGTGCTGGTGGATGGTGTTCCTGCCGTCACCAAATCCTCCAAAATCCCCTTAAGCAACGGCGACACCCCTGGCACGCTGGGCGGTGTGGTCTCCGGCACCTTCATGGGCGAATGCGAATTCATCACCGCCAGCTTCAAGGTCAAATTCGAAGGCAAGCCCGTGATCCGCCAAGGCGACAGCGCCAAATCCAATAAAGGCAACTGCTTTGGCGCCCTGCTGCAGCCCAGCCAGGTCAAGGTCAACTGCAATTAACCCATAAAGGCCCTCCCATGGCAGAATCCGCAGAAAACACCGGCATCGTCGAACACACCAAGGGTAAAAAATTCGGCTGGTACGGTGAAGGCAAAGCCACCATCGCCGCCGGTACCGATTTCTCCATGTCCTATGGGGTAAAAAACGAAATTACCCTGGGCGTCGTTAACGAATTCTCGGCCGCCATGAAAACCGGGGTGTCCATTGGGGCTACCTTTGAAGCCGGGCTATCGACTGGACACGAATTCAAGAAAAGCTACACCATCGCAGAAAGCGCGGGCGTTGCTTCGCACAGCGATGACAACCAGTCGATCTCCACAGGGGGGGACGTCGTCAGCTATGCCAAAACAACCGCCATCAAAACCGCCATCAAGGTCTTGATCGGCGCACAAGCGGCCCTCCTGCTGGGGGCTGCCGCCACGATCATCGCCAAAGCCGCCCTGCAAACCAACGAAGAAAACGATAAAGTCGACAAGGAAAACGAAAAAAATGAAACAGAAAACAAAGCAAAAATCGACGAAGCTCAGAAAAAATACGATAAGGAAAAAGAGGACTACGACGCCGCCGTAAAATCCGGATCGCCTAAAGATCCAAAACAAGAAGCCGAGCTGGAAAAACAGGCAGCCGCCATCCAAGCCGCCAAGAACGAAATGGCTGAGTCCAGAAAGAGCACCAGCAGCCTGGAGCTCGAAGACCGCCTGCCCACATACATTTTTTCCGCTATCTCACTGGGGCTCTACCCCCTGGTCGCCATCAGCACCATTCTAAAAATTGCCCTCGACAAACTAGAAGACGGTCAATACAACAACAAACCGGCGGCCGTGCTGTCGTTGAACAAAGTCGCGGCGGCCTTTCTCGGGGTGCGCGCGCCCACCGGTGCAACCGGCTCCGCAGGCATCAGCCTGAACACCACAGGAATCACCCTGTCCACAGCCACCGCCGACCTGCAATACGAACAGGTCACCGATGACGCCAGCATTACCCGCTTCACCACGAAACCAGATGCTTTCACCACCAATGGATCCAGACTGGACCTCGATAACAGCGGCTTGATCCAGACGTGGGGACAGCAAATCACCAACAAGGCAAAAGGCAGCATTTGGAGCTACAGCCCCCTTCATGCTCTCCAGGTTGTCAGCGGGAACGGCATCTCTGTCAGTTACAACAGACTGCAAATCAACGACGAAGGCACCACCATCCGCGCCGCCCAAAACACCGCATTACGGGTCAGAACCAACAAGACCATTCAGGCAGAGGCTGGCAAAGGGGTGATGGTGCTGGACGACACGCATGCCAATATCGGACACGGCGGCAATGCGCTGACCTGCAACGGAGCAAGCGTCAAACTGGCCTTTGGGGCAACAACCAATCTGACCATCGACAGCACCGGTATCAGCATTGGCGGAGCCATCACGATTCTGGCACCGGGTGGCCCATTGCCCACCTCGACGGATCTGGCCGCGATTCAGGCGGGGCTGCTTGCCGCCGACGCCAGTAACGCGGCGCTTGAAACGCGATTGCAAGCCGCCGAACTCAAAGCCCGGCTGATGGAAGAATCCGTTGCCAAGCTGGACAAGTCCGTGATCGCGGCCCACTCCCGGGTGACGGCTGCCGCCCGCCGGGCCAAACGCCTGGGGGGTAGGTGACAATGGCGCTGGATATGCCCCGTTTCGCCTGCATTCTGCCGCCCGATACGCGGCTGACGCGGCGCAGCCTGTGCCTGGACAACCAGCAGCAGGCCTTGGCCCTGGGCCTGATTGCACCCTTTGCCCTAAGCCCCGATCCCGACGCCCCCACGGCTCCCAATCCCGATATTCCGTGGACCCAGTTCACCCGCTTGCTGGGCGAGGATCTGGATGCCCGGCTGGCCCAAGCTGCAAGGCGAATTGCACATCGCGGGCGGCTGGCAGGCCCCCCCGCGACAGGCGGCGCAGATCACCGTCCAGGCGCCCGGCGCCTGCCTGTCGGTCCAGCTGACGCAAGCAGACACTGCGGCAGGCCCCTTTTTCATTCCGCAAACAGACCCGCCATCTCCCGCCACACCCTACTGGGCCGGTGGCGAAACCATCCACCTGCAGTCCATGCACCCGCAGCACCCCCATTTGCATGGGGTCGTGCCGTCAGCCCAGCCGCGGTTTTTCGTCCACCAGACCCAGCCCGACGGCAGCCACCGCTTCGCCGAACTGCAAGCCAAGATCGAAACCCTATGGCTGCTGCCCAGCCTGACGCAGGGCCTGGTCATTTACCGTGCCCTGGCCCCCACCCGCAGCACCGAGGGACACGACATCAACGCCCTGCTGGTGGCCCTGGAACCTGCGGATGCCCCGGCGCACCCCACAGAACACTATCTGCAGTCCTGCGTGCAAGCCATGGCCGCCCACCACGCGGGCGATATCTCCAGCGTCATGCCGGGCATCCCGGACAAGCTGCCCACCGAGCACCCCCTGCACGAAGACATCCGCCAACAAAAATTGCGATTCCAGGCGGCCTTGGCGCAACACGGCCTGGATGACGATCACGTCATGCAGGTGCTGATGGCCAACCCCCACACACAGCAATTTGCCCAGCTCATTGCCCAGCGGGCTGGCAACCTGAGCGGTTTCTTCACTGAAATTGAATCCCTGCTGCACATCATCGAACAGGGTGATATGCAGCAACCGTCTGGTAAAAACTCCCCATGACCGCGCCCACCATCATCGACAACACCCTGAAAGACGCCAATCTGGCCAAGGCCAAACTGGCCGACACGGATTTTTCCGGCATCACGTTCCATGGGGTGATTTTTCAGCAGGCCGATCTGCGCCGGGTCAATTTTTGCCAGGCCATCTTTGAAGAATGCGACTTCAGCCAGGCCCTGCTGGGTGGCAGCCAGTGGCTGGGCGCCACCATCACGCGCTGCATTCTGGACGATGCCCAGCTACAGAACGCCAATGTGTCCACCGCACAATTTACCCAGGTCAGCCTGAACCGCATCGAGGCTACCGAAGCCGATTTTTCCGGCTGCCGACTGGATCGCTGCACCCTGACTCAGGCCCAAATGATCCAGACCGACCTGTCTCTGGCCCAACTGGACCACTGCTTTCTGGAAGCCACCAATCTGACGGGCGCCTGCCTGAAAAATCTATCAGTTGAATCCTCTGATCTCAGCCAGGTCATCTTTGAGAACAACCACATGAACCAGGCCCTGTTCATGCAGGCCAAACTCACCGGCCAACGCTTTCCGGACTGCACTCTGGACCAAACCCTGTTCATCGACGCCCAACTGGAAAACGCGGATTTTTCCGACTGCACCCTGATCGACACGCAATTTACTCAGGCCAAACTGAACGGTGCCAGTTTCAAAGGCGTACGAGCCGAACGCGTCCATCTGGCCCTGGCGGATCTCAGCGGGGCAGATCTTTCTCACGCCCGCTTTGAAGTCTGTGATTTTTCCTATGCCGTCATGCATAAAACCCGCTGCCAGCACAGCCAGTTTTCCACCTGCCAAATGGAAGACATCGACGCCAGCGGCAGCGTGTGGGACGAAGCCCGCCTGAAGCTGTGCGACCTGTCGTCCGCAGTGCTGGACGGAGCCAGCTTGCGCCATACCCAGTTTGATGTCTGTGGCCTGGACGATATCAGCGACGCCTCTGCCCAATGGGAAGGTGCCCGCGTCAATGAAACCCTGCGCATACCCGACAGCGCCCCACCTCCGCCAGGCGATTGGGCCCCTATTGTGGGATCTCCTTGACCCTGATCTGCTGGGTCGGCGTCGGTCGCAGCATGACAGGCTTGCCATTGGCGTCCAACTCTATGGTGTCGCCTGGGAATCTAGGCACGCTGACCGTATGGCGTTGACCCTGGAATTCGTAGACTACCTGGTAGGCGCTCTCGGTATATTGTGTCTTGGGTCTGGATAAGCAGCTGGTCTCGATATAGAACTGCTGCTCGGCCAGATATTGGCCGGGTTGCACGGGGGCCAGCAGGTCTTTCGAAGGCTTATCGGGAAACAAAAAATCAAAGGCTTTATCGCCCAATATCGCCCCTAATAAACTGACCGCCGCCACCACCGGCAGCTTGCCTGGAATATAGGCATATGCCAGTGTCCCCAGGCCGTACCCCCCCAGCACGGCACCCGGCCCCGCCAAAGCGCCCACCGCCATCCCCCCCGCCACCGTGGGGTATGTCCATTTTTGGTGGGTAGGTCCATAGTTTCCGGTAAATTGATACGCCACCGCACCACCCAGGACAGCCCCCAAAATAGGCTTCCAGTATTTGACCACCCAGGGCTGCTGTTCATATTGGCGCTGGGCCAGTTGGCGATCGCTGACGATCACATCCCAACAGGTCTTTTCATCGGTGGTTTTAGCCACCGTATCGTAAGTAATGGACAGCACAGGAACCTGTTGGCCAGCCTGAGCCAGACGCGTGCCTCCGATCATGAGAAACGACATCAGGAATAGCGCGCCAAAGCATGATTTACCGTATATACCAGCACCACCACGACAAGGTTGAAAGATCGACATGGGCTATAATCCAGCCTTCTGGAAAAGGGTTAATCCATCCAGGGGCAGTGTATTTTTTTGTTCACCCCAGCACAAGGTTTCGCATGCCCCCCACACGCCTATTATCGCTGTTCGTGCTGATCTGCCTGGCATCCCTGGCAGGCGGGTGCTCCAGCGTGAACTCGGCCCTGGGCGGAAACACCTCCAAAGAAGCCAAAGCCGAAGTCGCCTGGGACTATGCCCGTGGCGCCATCCAGATCGAGCTGGACAGCGACGCCAATCTGAACGATTACTTCAACCGCCCACACACCGTGGTCCTGGGGGTTTTTCAGGTCGCCGATGACAAAACCTTCACCAGCGCCCTGAAAGATACCGATAAATTAAAACAGGTCCTGGCCAGCGGCAATGCCGATAAAGACATACTGCAACTTGACCGTTATGTCGTCAGCCCCGACAAGCACACCATATTGACTCTGGACCGGGTGCAGGACGCACGCTTTGTCGGCCTGATCGTAGGCTACTACCATTTTTCACCCGACGATGCGGCAAAATTATTCCGTATCCCACTGAACATGGACAGCAGCGGTATGATCAGCACTACCTATACCGCGCAGCCTGCCCACCTGGCCCTGAAACTCCAGTTAGGCAGGCAACGCATCACCAATGCCCAGAGCCTGACCTTCGATGCCGACGCCAAACCCAACATCGAGTCCGTGCCGCTGGACAACAAGAACCTAGAAATCGATACCAGCAGCCAGGCCCGAGACGCAGCAGAAGCCTCCTCGTCGGCCGCCAGAAAGCTCCGCAACTAAGGATCTCGCACATGGATTTTCGCACTGCAACCTATTGGCATCAGGGGCTGTTTCTGCAACCCCAGCACCTGCAGCGCCAAGACCTGCACCTGCAGTTTCTCCAAAAGCCGCTGTATCAGTTGGCTTCCCCCTACGGCTGGGGGGTCGGCAGCCTGGAGTTCGCCCCGGAAGGCCTGGTGGCCCGACATATCGATGTGCGCGAAGCCCAACTGATCTTCCGGCCCAATACCTATGTCGAATTTCCCGGCAATGCCATCATTGCCCCCAGATCCTTCGAAACCGTCTGGACAGATACCGACCAGCCGCTGGATATTTATCTGGGCCTGAAAAAACTCGCCGTCGCCTATCCCAACGTCACCGTCGTCGATGCATTCGATGACGCGGCCCTGGCTTCTACCCGCTATGCATCCCAGGCCGATGGTCAGGAAACCCCCGATCTGTACGGTGACGGCCCCGTCGCCCAAGTCCCCATCATCAAGCACATCGTCCGGGTATTTTTCGGCCCTGAACTCGATGCGCTGGACGACTATGACCTGATTCCCATCGGCCAGTTGCAGCGCACCAATGACGTCATCCAGTTCAACAGCAACCACGTGCCTCCCTGCTATCACCTATCGGGCTCGGCCACCTTGCAAAATCTGTTGCGCGATATCCGCGACGACCTCTCTGGCCGCATGCGCCAATTGGCCGAATACAAGATCCCCGCTGATCTGCAACAAGAACTGGACGCCAGCTACTTCACGCTGATGCAAGCCCTGCAGGCACTCAATCGCCAGGTTCCCTCCCTGACCCATCTGGCCGAAACCCCACAAATCCACCCCTGGGAAATATACGGCGTCCTGCGTGGCTGCGTGGGCGAACTCAGCACCTTCAGCGAAGCCTTCGACGCACTGGGTCGGCGCCGCGACCAACCCAACGATACTGGCCTGCCCGCCTACGACCACCTCAATCAACAAGCCTGCTTCCTCAGCGCACGACAACTCATCAGCCGACTGCTGAACGACATCTCCGCTGGCCCCGAATTCCGTGTGACGCTGGAACCCATGGACGACTATCGGGTGGCCTCTATCGCCCGCGACCACTTTGCAGCGCGCAATCGGTTTTATCTCATGCTGCAATCGACTAAAAAATGGGATAGCTCGGTGCAGGACTTCCTGCGGCTGGCCCGTCTGGCAGCCCCCAAGGCCTTGCCGTCTCTCATCGACCATGCCCTGCCAGGCACGGACCTCATCGAGCTCAGCGCCCCGCCTCAAGGCATCCCAAAACGCGCCAATGCCCGCTATTTCCGCATCGAACAAATGAGCGCCGAATGGGAACAAATCGTCCAGGCAGCCGAAATCGGCCTGTTCTGGGCTGATGCCCCGGACGACCTACGTGCCCAGATCATCGTGCTACGAGGCTGACCCATGCCATTAGTTGACTGCTTTACCTTGCTGCTGGCCCGGATACAGGGCTTTCAACACCAGTCAGACATCACCCCGGAAGAACTCTCGGGCACGATAGACCAGTTGATCGACCAGGGCCATGCCCAGGCCCTGCACCAAGGTGCCAGTGCCGACAGCTTTCGCGCGGCGCTATACCCTGTTCTGGCCTGGGCCGACGAAACCATATCCCGGCGGCGCCATTGGGCCGACGAACACGCCTGGCAGCCATTTTTATTGCAGCGCCGGTACTTTCAGACCGGCATGGCCGGACGCGAATTCTTCGAACGCCTGGACCAATTAGGCCCGCAGGACCACGATTTGCGCGAAGTCTATCTGCTGTGCCTGTGCCTGGGATTCCAGGGCCGTTACAGCACGGCGACCAATACGGCAGACCTCACCGACATCCGCATGAAGCAATACCGCCTGCTGCCTCAGGCCAGTCAACATAACGCCGCTGCCGATAGCCGTATGTTCCCTGCCGCCTACTCTGCTCAAAGCAAATCAGGCCGGCGTAGCCTGCGATCACGGTTTTCTCTACAGCGCCTGTTGCTGATTCTGGTCCCTCCCCTGTTTGTGCTGGGGCTGGCGCTGATCATGCACACACAGCTCACCCAGGCCGTCCAGCAATTCCGTCAGGCCATCAACCTATGAAAACCTTTCTGCTCAGGTTCCTGCAACTCATCGCCTTGGCCTTATTCAGCTGGATTCTGGCCATGTATCTCATGTGGCCGGCCTGGGGGGCGCTCGCGGTTTTCTTCGGCTGCATCGGCATTTGGCTCAGTTATAAGCTCTTGCGTCGCCTGTGGCTCGTGACGCGGTCGCGGGCAAAGCTCGCCGCTTCCGAAATCCACGGGCGCAGTCAGAACGACACCCCTGCAGGCCTGACGCGGCTTAACCAGAAATGGAAGCAAACAATCGCCTCGTTGCGTCGCTCCAGCCTGCGCCGCCACGGCAACCCCATCTATGCCCTGCCCTGGTACATGGTGATTGGTCAGCCTGGCAGCGGCAAGACCACCGCCATCACCCAATCCCGGCCAGGCAGCCTGGTGCGCGGCACGGCCCCCCAAGACATCATCGAACCCACTGAAAACTGCGAATGGTGGTTTCTCAATCGCGCCGTGATTCTGGACACAGCGGGGCGCTATGTTGCGGCCGACAACACCGAAACCGACCAGGCCGAGTGGAATCGCATCCTGGAATTGCTCTCAAAATACCGCCTCAAGGAAGGGATTAACGGCCTGGTCCTGTGCGTCACCGCCGACCAGCTCATCCAGGCCTCTGAAGACACCCTGGCCAGCCAGGGCCAAGCCCTGCGCGAACACATCAACCAACTGATCCGCCTGTTCGACCGGCGTTTCCCCATCCATCTGCTGATCACCCAGTGCGACCACATCCCGGGCTTCGAAGCCTGGTCCAAGGTCCTGTCCACCAGCCAGCTCAGCCAAGCCATGGGCTTTACCGGTGTTTTGGCAGATGGCGATGGCGCCGAAGCCCGCTTCGCCGACCAGGCCATCGACCAGATCACCGCACGCTTGCGCCAATTGCGCCTGGATACTGCTGTCCAAGGGCTGGATCTCAGCCCCGAACTGCTGCTCTTTCCTGACGAAATCGAACGCCTGCGTGCCGGACTGAAGCAATTCCTGGCTGCCAGCATGGGCAATAGCCCCTACCTGGAGCAACCCCTGTTGCGCGGTATCTTTTTGACCAGCGCCCACCAGGATGGCCAGCACTGGCCGGATATTCTGGATCAGAAAACCGGCAACACCAGGCCGGTGCCCGTGCGCAAGGGGCTGTTTCTGCATGACGTATTTGAATATGTGCTGCCCGCTGACCGCAGTGCCTGGCAGCCTACCATCATCGTCGACCGCTGGCGGCAAGCCACACGCAACCTTGCCACACTCACCTGGCTCTGCCTGTGCCTGGCAGCCCTGGGATTCCTCCTGGTGTCCTACTACCAGACCCGCACCAGCTTGCTGCAAATCCGTGATGCCTACCCCAAGACCTCACTGAATAAGGACCAGCCCGCCCAAGAGCGCATTCAGGCATTGCGAGGCATGCTCAGCATCATCAACCTGATCGACGACCACGAGCAGCAATGGGCCACCCGCTGGCTGGCTTTCAGCCCGGATTTGATCGGCCTAGAGAACGACATCAAATCGAATTATGTGGATGGCTACCGCGAACTACTGGAACGCAACCGCCGCGAGGTCATTATCCCGGCCCTGCAGCAGGACGACCCGGCACATGAACAGGCATATTCAGCCGCCATCCTCACCCTGACCCGCAACATCAACCAGACCCAGGCCCGCATCCAGGGCGCCGATTACGAGCAACTGCTGAAGATGCCCCAGGCACCCGAGCAGATCACCGCCACATTAGGGCTGGACCTGCCTTCTTCATTGGATGGCGCTCCGGCCCAAATGGCGGCTGCCTTCAAGGCCTGGAGCCCCACCAACGCCCCCTGGCTGGAAGACACCGCCACCTCTGACCGCACGTTGCTGCAGCAGGCCATCGACCAGACAGACCATTTCCCCTGGCTGCTATCCTGGGCCAATCACCAGTCCGGACTCAGCCCAGTTGCGCTACGCGACTTCTGGCTGCCCGGTTCCCAGGGCACCAACCACAATGAAATCCCGCCAGCCATGACCCTGGTCGGCTACCAACGCATCGAAAAACAACTGGACGAAATCGGCCAGGCCCTGAACCAATCCACCGATTTCCAGTTCAAGAAAGGCGCCTTCGAGGCCTGGTACGCCAGCGAGCGCCTGAACACCTGGCGCAGCTTCGCCTGGTCGTTCGATCAGGGCGAACAGCTCATCACCAATGAGCCCGCCTGGCGCGATCTGGTCACCCGCGTCGACACCGTCACCAGCCCCTACTATCTGTTTTTCGACCGCCTGAACGCTGAGTTCGCAGGCACACCGGATACCGAGCTACCTGGCTGGCTGCAGTTTTCGCGCGAATTCAGCACACAGCGCCGGGTGTCCAGCGATAATATTTCGCTGGACAAGGCCTCGGCCATCATCCAGACCATCAATACCATCGGCACCCGCATCCTGCACCCGGAAATCAAAGGCCACGTCACCGCGGCGGCTGGCACTACGCTCAACCGGTCCATCCAGGGGGTCCAGGCATTTTCCGACTACGCCAAGCAATTCGACGTAGCCGCCGCCAAGGCACTGGAAGGCACAGGTCAGGCCTATCAACTATCCGCCGACTACTTCAGCCTGGGCACCAACCCAAAAGCCGCCAGTTCCGACCTGCAAACGGCCCAAGATAGCCTCAACGCCTTTCGGAAAGCATCCGGCTATAACCAGCCCGATGACCAGATGATCTGGAAACTCGTGGGCGGACCTTTGCGCATCCTCACGCAATACGCCCTGGAACAGGCCTCTTGCCACATCCAGCAAGCCTGGGAACACGATGTGCTCTGGAAAACCCAACTGGCCGTCAGCTCACGCGAGGCCAACGACCAACTGTTCGGTGATCAGGGCTCTGTCTGGGCATTTGCCGATGGACCACTGAAACCCTTTGTTCAGCGTCAGGCCAGCGGCTTCAGCCTGCTGGTCAAAGACGGCTACAAGGCCCCGCTGAATGCGGATTTCCTGCCCTTTCTCAATCGCTCGGTCAATACCCGGGTGGAATCCGTCGTCAAGACCAAGCAGGCCGAGGCCGTCAAGGGCAAAAGCGCCAACATCCTGATCACGGCACGCCCCCTGGGCGTCAACGAAGGGGCCAAAGCCCAGCCCTACGCCGCCATCCTGTCCATCCAATGCTCGCAGCAAGAAGTCACGCTGGACAACTTCAATATGGCGGTCACCAATAGCTTCGACTGGTCACCTGAACAATGCGGCGATGTGACGCTGCGCATTGACATCGACGATCTGACCCTGACCCAGCGTTATCCCGGCCCCATGGGCATGGCCAGATTCCTGACCGATTTCAAGGACGGCGAACATATTTTTACCCCGGCAGATTTCCCGCAATCCCAAGCCCGCCTGGATGCGCTGGATGTACGTACCATCCACGTGCGCTATGACTTCACAGGCGCCGACCAGTTGCTGGCCATGGCAGACCAACTCAGCTACCTGGCCGAGACCGATACTCCCGCCGCCGGGGTTGGGGTCACTCCGGCCCGCGTCGCCTTGAAAATTCCGGATCGGGTCGGGCAATGCTGGACTGCGGGCCCTCCCCGTCAAACAGCATCCACCCTGCCGCTGTATATCCAGCAGCGCGCAGATCTGTTGCTGAACCCCCTCCCCGAACCCGACCCGGTGCAGGCGCCTGAACCACCGCCGCCACCGCCGCCCAAACCAGCGCCTCCAGAACGCACCCACAAGGTCTTGGTCGGTGATACTCTGTATTCACTTGCCCGGCATTACGGCACGACCATAGAGGCTCTGCAAAAGCTCAACCATATTAAAAATGACAACCTGATCCTGATTGGCCGGACTTTAAAAATCCCGCCAACAGAAAGTAACCCTACTTAAAACATTGACAAAACCAAGCATCTCGCGCCAAAATTTTCATGCCCTGCACCATCGGGCTAGCCATTACAGGAGACACACATGGCCACAGAAGGATCCGTCGCCCCAAAAGAACGCGTCAATATCACCTATAAGCCAGCTACTGGTGATGCCCATGCCGAAGTCGAATTACCTCTCAAGCTCCTGATTCTTGGCGACTTCACCCAAAGCGCCGATGACCGCAGCGTCGAGGATCGCGCGCCCATCAACGTCGACAAGGACAACTACAACGACGTCCTCAAGGCCCAGAACCTGTCACTGGATCTCTCGGTCCCGAACCGCCTGGAGCCCGGCTCCGAAGACAATATCCCGGTTAATCTGAAATTCGAATCGCTGGCGGATTTTCAGCCCGACAGCATTGTCGAAAAAGTCCCGGAATTGCGCTCCATCGTCGAATTGCGCGGTGCCTTGAAAGCTCTTAAAGGTCCCTTGGGCAATATTCCCGACTTCCGCAAAAAACTTCAGGAACTCGTCCAAGACGACGCTGCCCGCGAACGGCTATTGAAAGAACTCGACATCGAAGACAAACAATAAATCTTCTGCATACCCCCGTTGCACGGGGCCCCATCGAACACCACGCAGGATGTAAGCATGAGCGAAGAAGCCGCAAAACAGGAACAAACCAGCCCCCAGGAAGCCAGCGGATCCCTGATCGACCAGCTACTGGAGACCACCCGGGTACGCCCCGGTGACGAGTCCTACGCAATCACCCGCCAAGGCATTCAGACCTTTATTTCGTCCCTGCTGGACCCCGCCCGGGCCACAGACCGCATCACGGCATCGCTGGCCGATGACATGATCGCGGAACTGGACAAAAAACTCTGCCGCCAGGTCGATGAAATTCTGCATCACCCGGACTTTCAGCGCATGGAATCCTCTTGGCGCTCGCTGAAGTTCCTGATCGACCGCACCAATTTCCGCGAAAACATCAAGATCCAGATCATGAACGTCAGCAAAGACGATCTGCTCAGTGATTTCGAGGATTCCCCAGAGGTCACCAAATCCGGCCTCTACAAAAACTGCTATACCGCCGAATTCGGCCAATTTGGTGGCCAGCCGTTCGGGGCCATCATCGCCAACTACGAATTCGGGCCAGGATCTTCCGACGTCAAGCTTCTGCAATACTGCGCCAGCGTGGCATCCATGTCCCACGCCCCATTCATTGCCGCTGCCGGCTCGCAGTTCTTCGGGTTGGACGACTTCGCCAAGCTTCCCGACCTCAAGGACCTGTCCTCGATCTTCGAGATGCCGCAATACACAAAATGGAACGGCTTTCGCGAAAGCGAAGACGCACGCAACGTCGGGCTGGTGCTGCCACATTTCCTGCTGCGCACGCCCTATGGCAACGACACCACACCTTCCAAGAAATTCAACTACGAAGAAGACGTCACGGCAGGCAATAATGCCTTTCTGTGGGGCAACGCCGCCTTTGCCTTCGCCTCGCGCCTGACGGCCAGTTTCGCCGACTACCGCTGGTGCGCCAATATTATCGGGCCACAAGGCGGCGGCACGGTGGGCGATCTCCCGATCTACAACTTCCAGGCCATGGGCGAGATCCAGACCAAGATCCCCACCGAGGTCCTGATTTCCGAACGCCGGGAATTCGAATTGGCCGAACAGGGCTTTATTGGCCTGGCCATGCGCAAGAACAGCGACAATGCTGCGTTTTTCTCGGCCAACTCCTGCCAAAAACCCAAATTCTTTGGCAATACCAAAGAAGGTAAAGAAGCCGAGACCAACTATAAACTCGGCACCCAATTGCCCTATATTTTCGTGGTCAGTCGCTTGGCACACTATATCAAAGTGTTACAACGTGAAAATATTGGTACATGGAAGGAACGCGCAGACCTAGAAGGTGAACTAAACAACTGGATCCGCCAGTATGTCGCCGACATGGATGCTCCGGGACCAGAGGTTCGCAGCCGCCGACCTTTGCGCACCGCCCAGATCAATGTCGAAGACGTAGAAGGCGATCCCGGTTGGTACCGCGTTTCCATGCTGGTACGCCCACATTTCAAATATATGGGCGCCTCGTTCACCCTATCCCTGGTGGGCAAGCTCGACCAAAAATAAACCCTGAACGCCGGCTTCGGCCGGCAAACATTCCTCTAAGGAGAAACCACCATGCCAATGCCCGGTTACCTGACCCTCACAGGTCAAACTCAAGGCAAAATCGACGGCAGTTGCACAATCCAGGGCCATGAAAATACCATTCTTGTCCAAGCAGTCGATCACACCATCGAAATCCCGAAGTCCATCCAGACGGGCCTGCCTACCGGCAAGCGTATCCATGGTCCCCTGACCATCACCAAGGAAATCGATAAGTCCTCGCCCAAGCTCTTTCAGGCATTGACCTCGGGCGAACAACTGACCGACGCCAAGCTTGAATACTATCGAATTTCACCACAAGGCAAAGAAGAGCTCTACTACACGGTAGAGATCAAAAACGCCATCATCACCTCCATGCACAAATTTGTCCCGATCTGCCTGGATCCGGCCAATAAGTCCATGGGCCACATGGAAGCCGTGTCCTTCACCTACGAGACCATCATCGAAACCTTCACACCCGATGGCATCGAAGCTCAGGATTCCTGGAACGCTCCAAAGTCCTGATCCAGTCTTTCCCCAACAGCCAGGCCCAGTGCCTGGCTGTTTTTCTCCCCCAAGCCTTGTGCTGCGGGACCTTCCTCCCTATTTTTAATTTTTCCAGGTAGCCGTACATGCAAATCGTCGAGTTCAGATCCCTGGTCGAGCGTCTCAACCCCGCTTGCCGTGACGCCCTGGAAAATGCGGCAGGCCTATGCCTGAATCGCACCCACTACGAAATCACCATCGAGCATCTGCTGGTGCGCTTGCTCGACGACCCCAACGGCGATACCCGGCTGATCCTGCGCCAGGCCGACATTGACCCCGGTCGCTTGCAGCGGGCGCTGGAACAATCCCTGGAATCCTTTAAAACCGGCAACGGCGCGCGGCCCCAGTTCTCGCCCCTGTTGCCGGATCTGTTCTCCGATGCCTGGATGATCGCATCGGTCGATCTCTTCGAATCATCCATCCGCTCGGGTGCCCTGCTGGCGGCATTTACCGCCCGGACATCCTTTTATGCCAACAGCACCTATGGCGCCTTGCTGGAACACCTAGACAAAGACCGGGTCATCCAACTGCTGGGCACGGTTGCCGCCCAATCCCGCGAGACCGGCATGGCCACCGCCGCTGGCGGCGCCAGCGGCGGTGCTGGCGCCCCGGCAGCCGGCCCCGATGGCCGCGGCGGCACGGCCATCCAGCGCTTTTGCGAAGACTTCACCGCCAAGGCCCGCGACGGCAAGATCGATCCGGTCTTCGGCCGCGATCCGGAAATCCGCCAGATGGTCGACATCCTGGCGCGTCGCCGCAAGAACAACCCAATCTGCGTGGGCGATCCCGGCGTCGGCAAAACCGCCGTCATCGAAGGCCTGGCGGTACGGATCGCCGAAGGCGATGTCCCCGATCTGCTGCAAGATGTCACCATTCTGGGCCTGGACATGGGTGCCCTGGAGGCCGGTGCCGGCGTCAAGGGCGAATTTGAAAACCGCCTGCGTGGCGTGATCACCGAAATCAAGGCATCCCCCACGCCCATCATCCTATTCATCGACGAAGCCCACACCCTGATCGGGGCAGGCGGTGCAGCCGGTTCCAGTGATGCAGCAAACCTCCTGAAACCCGCTCTGGCGCGCGGCGAACTACGCACCATCGCTGCCACCACCTGGAGCGAATACAAAAAATACTTTGAAAAAGACGCCGCCCTGGCGCGACGCTTCGAACTGGTCAAGCTGGACGAACCCAGCGTGGACATGGCCGTGCAAATTTTACGTGGCCTCAAGCCGCGCTACGAACAAGTTCACCAAGTCATCATCCGCGAAGAAGCCCTGGCCGCCGCCGCCGAGCTCTCGAACCGCTATATCACGGGACGCCAACTGCCCGACAAGGCCATCGACCTGCTGGACACCGCCTGCGCCCGCATCAAGATCAACCTGTCTTCCAAGCCCGACTTCATCGAGGATCTGGAACGCCAGCAACAAATGCTGGAACGCGAAAAAACCGGCCTGCTGCGCGACATAGCCAACCGCGTACCCACCGACACAAGCCGACTGGACGAAATCGAACAATCCCTGGCCGATACGCAGACCCAGCTGACCGCCGCACGACTACGCTTCCAGACACAGGCCGATGCCGCCCATCGCGTGCTGGCGCTACGCGCAGAGCGCAGCCAGGCGACTGCAGCCGCCACCACAAGCACCGGTGCGGCAAGCGACGAAGCCCTAGACACACAGGCTAGTGATGCCCCCCCCGTTGCCGATGCCGCCACGCCTCGCGATCCGGCAGCCATCGAGACCGAACTCATCCAGGCCGAGCAGGCCCTGGACGCCTTGCAGACTCAGGAAAAACTCATTTTCATTGACGTCTCTGGCGACACGATTGCCAAGGTCGTTTCCGACCGAACAGGCATTCCGCTGGGCAAGATGATGCGCGACCAGGCCTCTGCCGCTCTGGGTCTCGAAGACACGCTGAAAACCCGCATCCGAGGCCAGGATCATGCCCTGAACACGATTGCCGAAGTCCTGAAATCAGCTCGATCCGGCCTGCGTGATCCTGATCAGCCCATGGGGGTCTTTTTGCTGGTCGGGCCATCAGGCACCGGCAAGACCGAAACCGCACTGTCGATTGCCGATACCGTGTTCGGCGGCGAGCAATCCATCGTCACCATCAACATGAGCGAATTCCAGGAAAAGCACACGGTCAGCCGACTGGTGGGTTCGCCCCCCGGCTACGTGGGCTATGGCGAGGGTGGTGTGCTGACCGAGGCCGTGCGTCAGCGGCCATATTCGGTAGTGCTGCTGGACGAGGTCGAAAAAGCCCACCTGGATGTCGTCAACCTGTTTTATCAAGTCTTCGACAAGGGCGTGTTGTCCGACGGCGAGGGCCGCGAAATCAATTTCCGCAACACGGTGGTGTTCCTGACGTCCAATCTGGGCCTGGACGTGATCACTGAACTCTGCTCAGGGGACGAGCACCCGCCCCTAGAGGCCATTCAGGCGGCCATCCGACCCATTCTGTCGCAGCACTTCAAACCCGCCTTGCTGGCCCGCATGACGATTGTGCCCTTCCTGACCCTGAATACCGACGCGCTGCAGGGCATTGTCCGCCTGAAGCTCGACAAGCTCGCCCGCCGCATGCTGCAAAACAACAAAATCCGTCTGGAAATCAGCGATGCCGTGGTGGACGCCATCACCCAGCGCTGCACCGAGGTCGACACTGGCGCGCGCAACATCGACTTTATTTTGCGCGGCACGCTGCTGCCACTGCTGTCCAATACCCTGCTCACGCACATGGCCAATGCCCAGGAGCTCAGCCAAGCCCAACTGGGGGTGGACGAGCAGGGCCAGTTCACTGCACACTTTGCTTAGGCGCCCGCTCCCGACATGACCGAAAAATGTGCCTGGTTCATCAACCTCTCCGATGACGAACACGCAGCCCAGGCCGCTGCGCTGCAACTCAAGCCCTACGGCCTGCCTATCCGGGGGCAACGCTGGCCCCAGGGCCTGGCCTGGTTGGCCGCCGCCCAGGAAGCGGCCAGCGCAAACGCCGCCGTCACCGTGGTCTTTGGCGCGGCCAACCGCTATGCCGATCCGGCCCTGCGCCGCGACCTGGCCTTGTTCAGACTGATGCTGCAGACCCAGGCGGGCCATGCCATCAACGGTTTCACACTGCTGACGGACGATACGCCCGATGCACCGCAAGCCATGCCGGGACTGGCCGTGCTGGACGATTGGACGCCACTGTCGGCGGGCTGGCCTGCAAAGCTCATCGCCCGTGCCTACGCCCCGATTGCGCCGCGCTGGCCGGCTCAACTGGGCCTGCATGCCCATGAACGCCTGGGGGTCTGGCTGGAAACCCATCCTCAACCTGGTCACACCGCCTCAGGCGCCTTGGTCGGGGTGGCCGGCAATCAGGCAAAGATCGATTTTCATGCCGTGGGCCCCAAAGGCGGCCTGCCATCGACCACCGATAACCAGTACGAACTCAGAGGCCTGCAATTCACGGTGGCCGATACTGCCTTCGAGGCGTGGGGCCTGCGCAATCTCATCCCCGCAGACGAGCGTTACTATGTACGCTTGGAGGGCGACCCGGATTTGCTGGCCATCGGCAGCCTGCCTGATGGCGAACCCGATGATGTCGCCCTCATCCGCCTGGGATAATCTCCCCCGGCCTGACGACACACAACATGACGACGATCAATACAGAGCCCTTACTACACGCCATCTCCGAACAAGCCCCTGGCGGCACCGACATCCGCGACGGCGAAGCCTACGAGGCGCTCTCCAGCGAAATCGAAAAAATGGCCAGCCCCACCAGCGACGGGCAGATCGACTGGACCAAAATCGAAACGCTGGCCAGCCGGATATTGGCCGAACAAAGCAAGGATTTCATGGTGGCCGCCTGGCTGTCGGCCGCCTGGATACACCACCACGGCATTGATGGGCTGGCTGCCGGGCTGCACCTTTACGAACAACTCGTCGCCCAGTTCTGGGACAGCGCCCAGCCCCCCCTCAAGCGCCTGCGCGGGCGGCGCAATGCCCTGATCTGGGGCATCGAACGGGCCAGTGGCTGGCTGGAACAACAGGATCTTGCCCCATTGCCTGTCGCCTTCCATGCCGCCATGCTGGCCGATATCCAATCCCTGGATGCCCGCCTGGCCGAACTGGACCCCGACAGCCCCCCGCTGCAGGCACTGATGCAGCAGATTCGCCGCCTACCCACAGAAGAACCCGATCCGGTTGACGCGCCGGAGGCCGTTTCACCCCCCATCGCCACGGCGCAAGCCAGTCCTTCCCCATCCACAACGGCACCCGGCAGCCCAGCAATCCCTGCTGCGACAGCCATACCCACTGCCACTGCTGCCGCCCCTGCGACAGCCCCCGGTTTTGCACCAACAGCCAATGGCACCCAGCCCCTGGATAGTCCCGATGCCGCCATCCAGGCCCTGCGTCCTGCATTGGAATACATTGCTCAGATCAACGGCTCGTTGCGCACGCTCAACCCGCTCAACCCCATCAGTGTGGATCTGTGCCGCTTGACGGCACGTTGCACGATTTTGGAATCCCCCCCGGCCCAACAGGGTCTGACCGCCCTGATGGCCCCCCCCGTGGCCATCCAGGATGCCTTTGGCACCATCATGCAAAACAGCAATCCCGATGGCCTGGTCGAATTCTGCGAATCTCGCCTGGGTACGTTCCCCTACTGGCTGGACCTGGACCGCGAATCAGCCAGGGGCTTTGCCCTGATGGGGGCGGCCGGTGCCCCCCTGCGCCAGAAAGTCATCGAACACGCCCTGTCTTTCACCCAAAGACTGCCGAACATCGAACACCTGGCTTTTTCGGATGGCACGCCCTTTGCCGACGAAGCCACCCGCCAATGGCTGGCCAGCAGCAGGGCCGAACGCGAAGCCGGGAGCAGCGCCCCCCTGGACCGCCCCGGCCAGACACAGCAGCAGGCCCAGGCCGCCCTGGCCGCCGGGCACCCCGAACAAGCCCTGGCGGCGTATCAAACCCTGATTGAAACCACCTGGGCCGGACGCGACCGTTTTCTGGCCCGCCTGGCCCTATTGGAAGCCCTGCCGGGACTGGCGGCAGGCGCAGCCCCCTATCCCCTGGCCCGCCACCTGGCCGATGAATGCCAGACGCACAAACTGGATAGCTGGGAACCGGACCTTGCCCGCCGCTGCTGGCAGGCCATCTACCGGGCGCTGCGCAACAGCCTGAACAAGCCAGCGGATACAGCCAATCCGGCCCAGGAATCCGCCAGCCGGGATTTGATGGCACAGGCGCAGCTTGCTCTGGCGGGATTGGCCCCGGGGGCGATGGTCTGATAGGCTACCGACTACTCGTAGTGCGTCCACATTCTTAACACACGAACAGTACGTTCTTGGGTAAATACCTCGTATACCAAACGGTGCTGAATGTTGATGCGGCGTGAATAGGCTCCGGACAGATCACCAACTAATTTTTCGTAAGGCGGTGGATCCTGAAATGGATCAATTCCAAGAATTGAAATCAACGCTTGCACTTTGGCTTTAAAGCCAGCGGCAGCTACTTTTTTCGCGTCTTTGGACGCTGCCCGCGAAAAAACGACCTGCCAGCTTACCACTCTAGCGCCTTGGCGCTTTTTTCCAGTGGTTCTGCCATGCCCTCTTTGATAGATTCACGCATTCCTGGCACAGAGATCAAGTACAGGGTTTCTTGAATGGCATCCCAATCGGCTTCCGAGATCAGTACGGCACTGGTACGTTTACCCGCAATTCGGATGGGCTGGTGGGACTCGGCAGTTTGGTCGATAAGGCGGTAGAGATTCGCCCGTGCTTCAGTCGCAGTCAGAGTTGTGGACATGATAAATCTCCAAATACGCTTAAATAGTACGCTTTTACGTACGATATAACAACGCTTAGTACACACTGCCGCCTGGCCCGATCACATTCAGTCATGAATCGATTGACCTTAAGCCCTGCCGCTAACGGAGGAAAACTTCCACCTATCGAGATACCCATATAAACACCTTTTCAAATGACTTGCACTGTAAACCATTGAGGTCTGGGGGCCTGACTGACGACTAGGGAAGGTCTGATCAAGCCGGTTTCAGAATCTGTTTTTCCAGCCCAATCGACCTGAATTTCATAATGCAGAACTTTTGCTCAAAAATAGGCCAGAATCAGGGTGATTTCCGCCCTGACAGGCCCGTTTTGGGCCCTCTACGCCCATTTCGGGCGCACCTATCCCGCCGTAGCCATCAAATGGTGGCGCACCTTCCACAGGTTTGCCAACGTAAACAGCATCTTCAGCTGCGCCGTGTTCTTGGCCAGCCCCCGATAGCGCACCTTGGTAAATCCAAACTGGCATTTGATCACCCGAAACGGATGCTCCACCCGCGAGCGCAGGCTGGCCTTGGCTCGTTCGTAGGACTCCAGCATCCGCCCCATGTTGCTCTTGCCCAGCGCACGGCGTTTGCCCGGACGCATGGCAATGTGCCACTGCACGTTGCGACTCTGGTTTTCCTCTCGATCCTGGACTCCTCGGTAGCCCGCATCGCCCAGCACCAATTCTTCTTCACCGTGCAGCAGCGCATGGGCCTGCGTGACATCGTGAACATTGGCTGCCGTGCCCACCACAGTGTGCACCAGGCCGGTCATGTCCACGCCAATGTGGGCCTTCATGCCAAAGTGCCACTGATTGCCCTTCTTGGTCTGATGCATCTCGGGATCCCGCGCGCCTGCGGCGTTCTTCGTAGAACTGGGCGCTTCGATGATCGTGGCATCGATGATCGTGCCCTTGCGTACCGTGATGCCCTGATCGGCCAACAGCAAGTTCACCGCTTCCAGTGCGTCTGCTGCAATGTCGTGTTTTTCCAGCAGATGACGAAAGTTCAGGATCGTCGTCTCGTCAGGAATGCTGCCACGCGTGAGCGAGAGCTTGGCGAAATTGCGTATCGAGGTGCTGTCGTACAGCGCCTCTTCCATCGCCGGGTCCGACAGGTTGAACCACTGCTGCATGAAGTGGATGCGCAGCATCACTTCCAACGGGTAAGGCCTACGGCCGTTGCCGGCCTTCGGGTAGTGCGGTTCGACCAGGTCGGCGAAGACCTTCCAGGGAACGGCCCGTTCCATCTGGGCCAGGAACTTCTCGCGGCGCGTCACTTTGCGCTTGCCTGCAAATTCGGCGTCGGAAAAACTCAACTGGCTCATCGGGGCTTCCTGATTGGGTCTCGTTCAACAACCTACATTCTGACAGGTCCAGGGGACTTGTTCAGACCTTCCCTAGGCAAAACAAAGTGATTTTCCTTTTGTTTTACCTCTATTTTAGTGACCTTGTGCTGGTTTATTGTGCAGCGTCCGTTTTGAGCGATCTATTAGCATCCTCTTTAACGACCCACACCATCCATTCGCAAAGCTTTTCCTTTATTTCATGTAATTCTGTAAAGATAGGCCATCTTGCCAAAGCTAATCTACCTTTTTCTATGGCGATATGATCGCTACACCTAGATAATAATTGTATTATATATTCATTTGACGATTGATCTCTTCCAAACAACGTCAATTCCCATCCTGCTTGGCAAATATTCAAATCAAAGGCAATCAAATTTCCCGAAAGATTAAAATCATGTACCAAGCAATATCCTGCATATATCCACTGCTTTTCACATACATCAGGTTTTTTTATTTCTTCTTGTAACTTTTGAATTCTATATCTGAGCTTGTATAAAAACATATTTTTTACGCTAATTAATGAATTTATCCTACTCTCATTTTTAATAAAAAACTTATCATTTTCATCAAATTCCATATCGCCACCTTTTAAATTTTCTATAGTATTTATAAAATCTATGAGATACAAAAGCCATTTTTGAGAAGATGTGGTTACGTAATTCCCAAGATGCTCTTTAATTTTTAAAAAAAACTCCTCATAGGTGATGCATATAAAACCAAAAGATTCTTTTTCTTTCCTTATAGAAAGAATGATTTTCATGACGGCCAATTGATTGGGCTTCGCCCATTCGTCAAGTGATTTCCCATAGTCCTCTAGGTCATTTGCAAGAAAATGATATATTTTATTTTCAATGCCAATCAACTGGCTTTCGGTCTCTATTAGTATATCTAGCCTCCCACCATTTACTGTATATACTTCGCGACTTATCTGAACATTACTTTGGTTTGTCTCATTTGCACCAGCAAGATTTAGAAGAGAGGAAAGCATTAACTTGCCAAGGCCATGTTCGTTATTTGGGTTAAGAAAGAATGCTAATACATTACTAGCCACATTTTCGTAATGTGGATACCCGGCCACGTCAAATATGCTTTTACTGCACGCTTTTTTTGGTAAAGATTCAAACTCGCTAAGTAATTCCAAATATTGATCACAAGATGGCGGCATACGGTGCTCCTTTCTATTCTGATGTACAGCATTAGCCGCAAGCGGCGCATATTTATTTTCAAAAAAGCTCAGTGTTGACCTCGCCCTCTGTTAATGGCCATTGACACCCTCCACGTGAAAAACAACCACAGTGCTGTGTCGATAGTCCGTGATGCGCTGTGCCCACGGCAGATCGTCGCAATGCAAGTAAACAAGGATGCTGTCTTTTTTGATTCCTTTGCTCACTTTTGTTGCCAATTTGAAGCCGAAAATCCCCTCAACGTACAATCATGGAAATCTTCCGCGCCATTCTGAACAACAGTAAAGGTAGGAAATTGTGCAATTCTCACATTCTCCGGTTGCACGACAACAGTGACCGTCTCGACCTCGAAACAAGCTTTGAGACTAGGCCGGAGACATTCGACTAGAATTTCGAATGTCCCATGCCGTGATTCACCTGAGAAATATCTCGTAAGAATAATTTTTTCAAAGATCTGCTGCTCGGCGCATAGTTCGCAGTAAAAATCATCGCGGCGACGCAATGATGGTGTTAGCGCAATAGAGTGTTCGATCTTATCGCGACTGAGCCGATAACTAAGCGGACTTTGTGGGGTAATGGATAGACTCAATTTAGTCTTCTGGGCCGAGGCAATAGTTGAATCGGAAGCTGCCACCGCACGAGCTATGTCGTCTTCCGCATCAAAGAGGACAAGACGGCGACCCGTGGCATCGATAGTACCGACAACTCCCCTGTGTTCCAGTCCATCTACCAACGAGAGCGCGAACCCGTAGCCCAATCTAAGTTGGCGCTGGATGAGGCTGACCGTAACCCAGCCATAGGCTAAAGCAACCTCTCTCGCCCGTCCGTAGTAGTCAGTAGATTCCGGAGTGTCCTCATCTGTTGACAGCATGTATTTTCCTTTATGTCTATTAGAGAAGGCCTGATCAGCTCGTTTTCGAATTCGACGTTGGCGACCCAATCTGTCCAATTTTCATAATGCAGAAGAATCGCACAAAAATAGACCAAAACCAGTGTGGTTTTCACACTGAACACCCAGCTGCGGGCGCCTTTGCTTATTTGGGGCACACCTACCCCGGCAGTGGTGACGAACCTTCTGAGCCCTGCAAAGGGGTTGAGTTCCTGAATTGAGGCGCCTACTGAACAAAAGGACAGTCACCTCCCTTGATAGTATTCAGCCATGAACCGACCGCAGCAAAATTCCATCCATGCCGAGTACCCACAAAAAACGGGCCTCCGCATTCACGAAGGCCCGTTTTCCTAATCCGGCATCAGATGCCGAAAAAACCCAGTGCGCTTATTTCACGTCACGTACCGCAGCACCGGTGTACAACTGGCGCGGACGACCAATTTTGTAGCTGGGATCGGACAGCATTTCATTCCACTGGGCGATCCAGCCCACCGTACGGGCCAAGGCAAAGATTGCCGTGAACAAGGACGTGGGGATGCCGATGGCACGCTGCACAATGCCGGAATAGAAGTCCACATTGGGATAGAGCTTGCGCTCGACGAAATACGGATCTTCCAGGGCAATGCGTTCGACTTCCATGGCCAGCTTGAACAGCGGGTCGTTATGCAGGCCCAACGCATCCAGCACTTCGCGGCAGGTCTCCTGCATCATGGTGGCGCGCGGATCGAAATTCTTATACACGCGGTGGCCAAAGCCCATCAGGCGCACGCCCGAGTTCTTGTCCTTGACCTTTTCCATGAATTCGCCGACTTTTTCGATGCCGCCATTGGCCTGGAGGTTTTCCAGCATGTTCAGGCAGGCCTCGTTGGCGCCCCCGTGGGCAGGACCCCACAGGCAGGCCACACCAGCGGCAATCGCAGCAAACGGATTCGTACCCGACGAGCCGCACAGACGTACCGTCGACGTCGATGCGTTTTGTTCGTGGTCTGCATGCAGGATGAAAATACGGTCCAGTGCACGCTCAACAACTTCATTGACCTGGTAGTCGTCGCACGGCGTGGCGAACATCATGCGCAGGAAGTTGCCCGTATAGGACAGGTCGTTCTTGGGATAGATAAAAGGCTGGCCCAGAGAATGCTTATAGGCCATGGCGACCAAGGTAGGCATCTTGGCAATCAGACGAATAGCCGACACCTCGCGATGCACCGGATTGGTGATATCGGTGGAGTCATGATAAAAGGCCGACAGCGCCCCTACCAAGCCCGTCAAGACCGCCATCGGATGGGCGTCGCGGCGGAAGCCCTGCAGAAACGTGTGCATTTGTTCATGCACCAGCGTGTGATGCGTGACCAGATCATCAAAGGCAAATTTTTGCTGAGCATCCGGCAGATCGCCGTTCATGATCAGATAGGCGATGGACAGAAAATCACATTTCTTGGCCAGTTGGTCGATCGGATAACCACGATACAGCAGTTGCCCCTTGCCCCCATCAATAAAGGTGATGGCGGATTCGCAGGATGCGGTAGCCATGAAACCCGGATCAAAGGTAAACATCCCGGTTTCGCCATAGAGCTTGCGGATATCGATAACCTCGGGACCAACGGTACCCTGATACACCGGGAATTCAACCGCAGGACTGCCGTCGGAGAACGATAGCGTGGCTTTTTTATTGGATAGCTGCATGTGATTTTCCTTTAAGTTACAGCGCTTTCATTTGCTCAACGAGCCGCCGGATATCGGGCGTGTCATAAATGCCAGACACGTCGCTACGCCCCAACAGAACATCGAGTAATTCGTTGTCGCCCATGTCGAAAAGTTGTGTCAGTGCTCGGACATCGACCTCGGACAACTGCGCTTCGTGAAGATCCAGAAAGCGCGTGATGATGAGGTCGTTTTCGAGCAGGCCGCGCCGCGCCCGCCAACGCAGGCGAGCGCGGTCCAGATCAGTCAGATCGTCAGACATGCGAGTTACACCGTCCGGCGCACAAGCATTTCTTTGATCTTGCCGATGGCGGCCGACGGGTTCAAACCCTTGGGGCAGACTTCGGTACAGTTCATGATCGTATGGCAGCGGAACAGGCGATACGGATCTTCGAGGTTATCCAGCCGCTCGCCCGTGGCGTGATCGCGAGAATCCGCGATAAAGCGATACGCCTGCAGCAGGCCCGCCGGACCGACGAACTTGTCCGGATTCCACCAGAAAGACGGACAGGCCGTAGAACAGCAGCCGCACAAAATACACTCGTACAAGCCGTTGAGTTCCTCGCGTTCCTCAGGAGACTGGAGGCGCTCTTTCTCGGGGGGCGGCTCGTCGTTGATGAGGTAGGGCTTGATCGAATGGTACTGATCGTAGAAGAACGTCATGTCGACGATCAGATCGCGCACCACCGGCAGGCCAGGCAAAGGCTTCAGCACGATGGGCTCGGTCAGGGTCAGCAGATTCGTTGTGCAGGCCAGGCCATTATGGCCATTGATGTTCATGGCATCCGAACCGCATACGCCCTCGCGGCAGGAGCGGCGCAGCGCCAGGCCATCATCGACCTCATTTTTAATGCGCATGATGGCGTCCAGCAGCATCTTGTCCGATGGCTGCAGCTCGACTTCCAGCTTTTGCATGTAGGGGCGCTCGTCCTTGTCCGGATCGTAGCGGTAGATTTCAAATTTAACGATACGTTTGGTCATTACGTTATCCAGATTAGAAGGTACGCGGCTTGGGCGGAATGGTGTCCACAGTCAAGGGCTTCATGCGCACCGGCTTATATTCCAGGCGATTGTCTTCGGCAAACCACAGCGTGTGCTTGAGCCAGTTGACGTCGTCACGCTCGGGATATTCGTCCAGCGCATGGGCGCCACGGGATTCCAGGCGATTGGCAGCGGACTTGGAGGTGGCTCGGGCGACCTCGATCATATTGGCGACTTCGAGCGCCTCCAGGCGGGCCGTATTGAAGACCTTGGACTTGTCCGAAAAATACATATCGTGGACTTCGGGCACCAGATCATTGATGACCGCTTCGCCTTCCTTGAGCTTGTCGATCTTGCGGAACACCCCATAATGGCTTTGCATGGCCAGCTGCATCTTGTGCACGACATCCTGGGGCTTTTCGCCCGAGGTGCGGGTTTCCAGGTGATTGACACGATCCATGGAGGCATCGATATCGGTGTCCGGCAGCACCTGATGGCTGTGCTGGCGTTCCGGGTGTTGGTCGACGATGAAATTGCCGGCCGAACGGCCGAACACCACCAGATCCAGCAGAGAATTGGTGCCCAGGCGATTGGCGCCGTGCACCGAGGTTGCCGCGCACTCGCCAATGGCGTACAGCCCGTTGACGATTTTTTCTTCGCCGTTGACCAGCGTCATGACCTGACCATGGTAGTTGGCCGGAATGCCGCCCATCTGGTAGTGAATGGTCGGCACGACCGGGATCGGATCCTTGATCGGGTCGACGTTGGCGAACTTGATGGCGATCTCGCGAATCGACGGCAGGCGTTTTTGGATGGTTTCCGCCCCCAGATGATCGAGCTTCAGGTGCACATAGCTGCCATCGCCACAGCCTCGGCCTTCCTTGATTTCCTGGTCCATCGAGCGCGAGACGAAATCGCGCGGCGCCAGGTCTTTCAGCTGAGGCGCGTAGCGTTCCATGAAGCGTTCGCCGTCTTTGTTCAGCAGAAAGCCGCCCTCGCCGCGCACACCTTCGGTGATCAGCACGCCGGCACCGGCCACGCCGGTGGGGTGAAATTGCCAGAACTCCATGTCTTGCAGGGGAATGCCCGCACGCGCCGCCATGCCCAGACCGTCGCCGGTATTGATGAAGGCATTGGTGGTGGCCGCCCAAATACGACCGGCGCCGCCCGTCGCCAGCACCGTGTGCTTGGCTTCCAAGACGTAGATTTCGCCGGTTTCCATCTCGATGGCCGTGACGCCCAAGACATCGCCATCGTTATTGCGCAGCAAATCCAGTGCCATCCATTCGACGAAGAAATTGGTGCGCGCCGCGACGTTGCGCTGGTACAGCGTATGCAGCATGGCATGACCGGTGCGGTCAGCGGCAGCACAGGCGCGCTGGACAGGTTTTTCGCCAAAATGCGAGGTATGCCCGCCAAAGGGACGCTGGTAAATAGTGCCGTCCGGATTGCGGTCGAAAGGCATGCCGAAATGTTCGAGTTCGTACACGGCATTGGGGGCCTCGCGCACCATGAACTCGATGGAGTCCTGGTCGCCCAGCCAGTCGGAGCCCTTGACGGTGTCATACATGTGCCACTGCCAGTGGTCTTCGCTCATGTTGCCAAGCGATGCACTGACGCCGCCCTGGGCTGCCACGGTATGCGAACGCGTGGGAAAGACCTTGGTCAGCACGGCGACGGTCAGGCCGGCGTTGGACAGTTGCAGAGCGCAGCGCAGGCCGGCCCCGCCGGCACCAACGACCACCACATCGAACTGGCGGCGCGGGAGAGATTTCTTGACAGCTGCCACGTTAGAGACTCCAGAGAATTTTGATAAAGAAGGCGGCGGCGGCCACCAGCCACAGCGCAGTCAGTACCTGCAGAAACAGGCGCAGGCCATCAGAACGGGCATAATCCATCCAGATATCGCGCACACCCACCCAGGCATGCCAGATCAGGGATAGAAATGCCACTGTAGCCAGCATCTGGCCCACTGGCAGCGCACCGACCGTAAAGACGAAAAAGGCACGCCAGGACTCGAAGCCCAGGCTAGGGACAAACACCGCATAAAACACCAGAATCAAGGTGTAGACGGCCATGATGACCGCCGTCATGCGCTGCACAATGAAATCGCGTGTCCCGTAGTGGGCGCCCACGACCAGGCGCTTGCGACCGATGCGTTCATGTGTCATTACCAGACTCCAAACAGTTTCAGGCCAAACACGGCGGTCAGCACCAGGCCAATAATGATCACCAGCGCACCAGAGCGCTGCGAAGGAATACGGTCATTGCCGATGTGCAGATCCAGCGTCAAATAGCGGATGCCCGCGCAGAAATGGTGGAAATACCCCCACATCAACACCAGCAGCACGATCTTACAGGCGGGGCTGGATACCCAGTCTTTCATGGCTGCAAAGGTCTCTGGCGACTGGACGCTCTGGGCAAACAGCGGGACCAGAATCACCGGCAGCGCCAAAAACAGCAGCGCGCCGCTGATGCGGTGCAGGATGGAAGCTTTGCCCGCGTTTGGCAGCTTGTAGCTCATGAGGTCGGATAACCCCAGATTACGAAACTGCGGGCGCGGCTTTTTGACTGATTCAGACATGATGGCCTCGTAGTGGATAAGAAAAAATTCAGTGCTGATGCGGCATTTTCGCCGATCTGCGGGTCAATTCAAACTGTTGCGATAATGATGGCGTTCCGTTACGTAATGCCCCCGCCGCAACTCCATGGGTCGGTCGCCATAAGTGTAAGCAATACGCTCTACTTGCAACAACGGACTACCCGCTGAGACCTGCAGGTGTTCCGCCTGGATCTGGCTGGCCGCTACGGCACGGATTTTTTCCTCGGCACGTACCATGCTGACCCCGAACTCGGTCTCGAACAAGGCATACACCGGCCCCCGGTAGCGTTGTAGAAATTCCAGTGTCAGGCCTTTGAAGGGACTGCCAGGCAACCAGATATCATCCAGAATCGTCGGGATGTCATCAAAAGACAGCACCCGACGCATATTGACCACGGCATCGCCCGCCCGCAGATCCAGGGCGGCGGCGATATCGGCCGAGGCCTTGGTGCGGCGACAGTCCAGTATCTGGCTGGTGGATACTCCCGGCTGGCCATCGTCCGGACTAAGGCGTAAAAACCGATACCGTACGCGGGCTTCGTTGTGGGTGGCCACAAAAGTGCCCTTGCCCTGGCGGCGGATCAAGAGGTTATCCGCAGCGAGTTCGTCGATGGCCTTGCGCACAGTCCCCTGGCTGACCTGGAATCGTGCGGCAAGCTCGAGTTCGCTGGGGATGGATTCGCCGGGCTTCCATTCGCCGCGATCCAGCCCCTGCAAGATGAGCCCCTTGATCTGCTGGTACAGCGGGCTGAAAGCGGCACTATGAGAAGTGCGCCCTGGCGGCTGTTGGCGATCTAGCTGGGAAGTATCTGACATGTCTTGGAAATGTTGCAGGGCAGCCCATGCTACAAAATGGAACTGCGCTATTTTCGCATTTCCACGGTCAGATGTCTAATACTCTTCTGTCTTATATAAGATATAAGACTCTTGACGTTGAGGGATGAAATACACTACTCTTTTCGGCACTTTTATCAGGGCATATGATGCTGCCGCTGGCTAGCCTGGCCAAACCGGGCTCTGGTGCGCCATTCCCCTGATTCCGGATACTGTTTACCATCCCACTCGGAGAATCACTATGTCCAAACCCGCCATGCGCGTTGCCGTCACGGGCGCCGCCGGCCAAATCGGCTATGCCTTGCTGTTTCGTATTGCCTCGGGCGAAATGCTCGGCAAGGACCAGCCCGTCATTCTGCAACTGCTGGAAATTCCGGACGAACGCGCCCAAAAAGCCCTGCACGGCGTGATGATGGAACTGGACGACTGCGCCTTTCCGCTGCTGGCCGGCATGAGCGCCCACAGCGACCCACGCACCGCCTTCAAGGACGCTGATGTGGCCCTGCTGGTGGGCGCCCGTCCGCGCAGCGCAGGCATGGAACGCAAAGACCTGCTGCAGGTCAATGCGCAGATCTTCACGGCCCAGGGCAAAGCCCTGAACGAAGTTGCCAGCCGCAACGTCAAGGTTCTGGTGGTGGGCAACCCCGCCAACACCAATGCCTATATTGCCATGAAATCCGCCCCGGATCTGCCGGCCAAAAACTTCACCGCCATGCTGCGCCTAGACCACAACCGCGCCCTGTCCCAACTGGCTGCCAAGACCGGCAAGGCCGTGGCCGACATCGAAAAACTGATCGTGTGGGGCAACCACTCGCCCACCATGTACCCGGACACGCGCTTTGCCACCATCGGCGGCCAATCCGCGCAGTCGCTGGTCAATGACCAGGCCTGGATCGCCGATACCTTCATCCCCACCGTAGGCAAGCGCGGCGGCGCCATCATCGAGGCCCGCGGCCTGTCGTCGGCGGCCTCGGCCGCCAACGCCGCCATCGACCACATCCACGACTGGGTGCTGGGCAGCAATGGCAAATGGGTCACCATGGGCATCCCCTCCGACGGCTCTTATGGCATCCCTGAAGGCATCATCTACGGCGTGCCGGTCACCACAGAAAACGGCGAATACACGCGCATCAGCGGCCTGGAAATTGACGCTTTCTCGCGTGAGCGCATGGACCATACCCTGAACGAACTGCTGGAAGAACGCGACGGCATCGCCGATCTCCTGAAATAATTCGTTCTGCGGCGGCCCGCCCGGACACCCAACCGGTGCGGGCCACCAAATGTCCAGCCGATGACAGACAAGGATCCTTTCCGGGCACAAAATCCCTCTACCACCGACTGGAACTCCGCCCCTTATCCGGGGCGATTCTGCCGCGCACAGGGTCTGCCCGGCGCGGCTGCACACCGGAGCCGTTCATGACCCGTCCTTCCTCTCCAGGCGCCCTGCTGCGCCAAGCCATCGCCGAAGAATCCCCGCTGCAAATCATCGGCACCATCAACGCCAATCACGCACTGCTGGCCAAACGCGCCGGCTATCGGGCTATTTATGTATCGGGCGGCGGCGTCGCTGCCGGCTCATTGGGCCTGCCCGATCTAGGCATCAATACCCTGGATGACGTGCTCACCGATATCCGTCGCATCACCGATGTTTGCGACGTACCGCTGCTGGTGGATATCGACACCGGCTTTGGCCCGTCGGCCTTTAATATCGCCCGCACCGTCAAATCCCTGATTAAATTCGGCGCCGCCGGCTGCCACATCGAGGACCAGGTCGGCGCCAAGCGCTGCGGCCATCGGCCCGGCAAGGAAATCGTCAGCATCGAAGAAATGGCCGATCGCGTCAAAGCTGCCGCCGATGCCCGCACCGACAGCGATTTCTATCTGATCGCCCGCACCGACGCCATCGCTGTCGATGGGGTGGATGCCGCCCTGGAACGCGCCCACGCCTGCGTCGAAGCCGGTGCGGATGCAATTTTCGCCGAAGCCTCCTATGATCTGGAGACCTACGCAAAATTCTCCAGTTCCCTGCCTGTGCCAGTCCTGGCCAACATCACCGAGTTCGGCAAGACCCCCCTGTTCACGGTAGAAGAGCTTGCCAGTGCCGGAGTCGGGCTGGTGCTATACCCGCTGTCCGCCTTTCGCGCCATGAATAAAGCCGCCGAAGCCGTTTACCAGGCCATCCGCCGCGACGGCCACCAGCACAGTGTCATCGACCTGATGCAGACCCGCGAAGAACTCTACGACCGCATCGGCTACCACAACTACGAAGCACAGCTTGATGCCTTGTTTCAGCAAGGCAAAGGCAAGGCCAACTGAACGCGCCGGTCCCATCCCCTTTATTCTGTTCCCAAGGAGACCTCTGATGGCAACATCCTCCAAAAGCAAAAAATCCGATACCGCAGCCCCCAGCACCCCTGCGGCAGGCCCCAAGCCTAAAAAATCGGTGGCGCTGTCGGGCATTGTCGCGGGCAACACCGCCCTGTGCACCGTGGGCCGCAGCGGCAACGACCTGCACTATCGCGGCTATGACATCCTGGATATCGCCGATACCTGCGAATTCGAAGAAGTCGCCCACCTGCTGATTCACGGCAAACTGCCCAACAAGGCCGAACTCACCGCCTACAAAGAAAAGCTGCGCCGCCTGCGCGGCCTACCGCTGCAGGTACAGATGGCCCTGGAGGCCCTGCCTGCCGCCAGCCACCCGATGGACGTCATGCGCACGGCAGCTTCGGTGCTGGGCTGCGTGTTGCCCGAAAAAGACAACCACAACCTACCCGACGCCCGCGACATTGCCGACCGCCTGATGGCCAGCCTGGGCTCGGCCCTGTTGTACTGGTATCACTACAGCCACAATGGCAAGCAAATCGACGTCGAAACCGACGATGACAGCATTGGCGGTCATTTCTTGCACCTGCTGCACGGCGAAGTGCCTTCGGACGAGTGGGTGCGTGCCATGCATACGTCGCTCATCCTGTATGCCGAACACGAATTCAATGCCTCCACCTTTACGGGCCGGGTCATCGCCGGCACCGGGTCCGACGTGTATTCAGCCATTACAGGCGCCATCGGCGCCCTGCGCGGCCCGAAACACGGCGGCGCCAACGAGGTCGCCTTTGAAATCCAGAAGCGCTACGACACCCCCGACGAGGCCGAAGCCGATATCCGCCGCCGCGTCGAAGCCAAGGAAGTCGTCATCGGCTTTGGCCACCCGGTCTACACCGTGTCGGACCCACGCAATGAAGTCATCAAAACCGTCGCCAAGAAACTCTCCAAATCCGCCGGCTCGACCAAGATGTTCGACATTGCCGAACGCCTGGAATCCGTCATGTGGGACGCCAAGAAAATGTTCCCCAACCTGGACTGGTTCTCCGCCGTGTCCTACCACGTGATGGGGGTGCCCACCGCCATGTTCACCCCTCTGTTCGTGATCGCCCGCACGGCAGGCTGGTCAGCCCATATCATCGAACAACGCATCGACAACAAAATCATCCGCCCGACCGCCAACTACGTCGGCCCGGAAGACCGGAAATTCGTCCCACTGTCCAAGCGCAAATAAGCCGCAATTCTTTAGGAATCACTATGTCTGCGACTATTTCAAACGTCCGCCCCCAGCCCGACCAGGTGCTGGTGGATATTGTCGACTACGTACTCGACTACCAAATCAACAGCGAATTGGCGCTTTCCACCGCCCGCAGTTGCCTGATCGACACCCTGGGCTGCGGCCTGGAAGCCCTGGAATACCCGGCCTGCCGCAAGCTCATGGGCCCCATCGTGCCCGGCACCGTGGTCCCCAACGGCGCCAAGGTCCCCGGCACTCAATTCCAGCTGGACCCAGTCCAGGCAGCCTTCAACATCGGCTGCATGATTCGCTGGCTGGACTTCAATGACACCTGGCTGGCTGCCGAATGGGGCCATCCCTCGGATAATCTGGGTGGCATTCTGGCGGTGGCCGACTGGCTGTCGCGCAATGCCGTGGCGGCGGGCAAGGCCCCCCTGACCATGCGTGCCGTGCTCGAGGGCATGATCAAGGCCCACGAAATCCAGGGCTGCATCGCACTGGAAAACTCCTTCAACAAGGTCGGACTGGATCACGTGGTGCTGGTCAAGGTCGCCTCTACCGCCGTGGTATCCCAGATGTTGGGTCTTTCGCGCGAGGAAACCATCAATGCCGTGTCATTGGCCTGGGTCGATGGCCAAAGCCTGCGCACCTATCGTCATGCCCCCAACACCGGCAGCCGCAAATCCTGGGCGGCGGGCGACGCCACCAGCCGCGCCGTGCGTCTGGCCCTGATCGCCCGCACGGGCGAAATGGGCTACCCCTCGGTGCTGTCCGCACCGGGCTGGGGCTTCTATGACGTGCTGTTCAAAGGCCAGCCCTTCAAATTCCAGCGCCCTTATGGCAGCTACGTCATGGAAAACGTGCTGTTCAAGATCTCCTTCCCGGCAGAGTTCCACTCGCAGACCGCCGTGGAATGCGCCATGCAGATCCACGAAAAACTGGTCGCCGCCGGCAAAACCGACGCGGACATCAAGAAAATCACCATCCGCACGCACGAAGCCTGCATCCGCATCATCGACAAAAAAGGCCCGCTGAACAACCCGGCTGACCGCGATCACTGCATCCAGTACATGGTGGCTGTGCCTATCATCTTCGGTCGCCTGACCGCCGCCGACTATGAAGACGGCATCGCTGCCGATCCACGCATTGATGTCCTGCGCGACAAAATGACCTGCGTGGAAGACCCGGCCTTCACCGCCGACTATCACAACCCGGAAACGCGCTCGATCGCCAATGCCCTGACCGTCGAATTCAACGACGGCACAACGCTGGACGAGATCGTCTGCGAATACCCGATCGGCCACAAGCGTCGCCGGGCCGACGGCATCCCCCTGCTGGAGGAAAAATTCCGCACCAATCTGGCCCGCCAGTTCCCGGCACGCCAACAGCAGCGCATCCTGGACGTCTCGCTGGATCAGGCGAAGCTGGAAGCCATGCCGGTGCACGAATACGTGGATCTGTATGTCATCTAAGGCACCTGCCAACGGCGCAACTGCGGGGGTTGCGCCCCGCGCCATCCGCCACCATGCAACCGCCTCCCGGTTCGAATGGACCGAAGACGGCCAATTGTGCGTGTTGGATTATGTGCTGTCCGGCAATGTTGCCGCATTCACGCACACCGGGGTACCCGCCTCGGTAGGCGGACGCGGAATAGCCGCCGATCTGGTGCGCACCGGGCTGGACACGGCCCGCGCACAAGGTTGGAAAATCCAGGCAGTCTGTTCTTATGTCGCAGCCTATGTGCAGAAACATCCTGAATATCAGGATTTGCTGGCGGATGCATAGCCTGCGCCCCTGAGCCGGGGTGGTGCTTCTGTCTTTGGGGGCGCCAGCCAGCGGTCCGGCCTTTGGCCGGACTCCCCGGATCTGCCTCGTCCGCCGGGGCGTCGGGCGAACTCGGCCTACGGCCTCAAACACGCCCGACGAAAGCCCCCCGGCTCCCTTCGTCAGCATCCGGCGCTGGCCGACCGCGCCCCCAAAGACAGAAGCACCACCCCGGCTCTACTCCACCGCTCCTAGCCAAGCACACAAAAACCACTCACATATTAAATAAACTGCCATTTACTTGATCCGGATTAAAGCTTTTTAACCGGCTTCTGAACACAATAGGGCCTTGCATAAAACCACACTGCCAACATGGAGGCCCTCTCATGGCATCGTATCTTCGTCAAACCACCCTTGCCTGCGCTCTGGTGGCCTGTTCAGTTGCCGCCAGCCCCGTGCTGGCTCACGAAGCAGGCGACATTCTGGTCAAGGTCGGCGTCACACACGTCGAACCAAAATCGAATAACGGCACCGTCGCCAACGGCGCCGTCAAGCTCGACATCGATGGCAGCACCCGCCCCAGCCTCAGCGTGACCTATATGGCCACTCAAAACATCGGGATCGAGCTGCTGGCCGCCGTGCCATTCAAGCACACGATCAACGCCAAAGGCATCGGTGAAATCGGCTCGACCAAGCAACTGCCCCCCACCCTCAGCGTGCAATGGCACTTTCTGCCCGAATCAACCTTCCAGCCCTATGTCGGCATCGGCCTGAACTACACCACTTTCTTCAGCACCAAGAGCTCGCTGGGCGACCTGAGCCTCGGTGATTCCTGGGGCGTTGCCGCCCAGGCCGGCGTGGACATCAAGCTGAATGAGCGCTGGTTTCTCAACGCAGACTTGCGTTATATCGACATCTCGTCCACAGTGCGCCTGAATGGTGCCAACATCGGCAAAGCCCGGGTCGATCCCTGGGTCGCCACGGTCGGGGTCGGCTACCGCTTCTAAGTCCGTTGATGGGGCGGTTCAACCCCGAACCGCCATCACATCCAAGTCTTATGTCTTATATAAGACTGTTGCTCAAACTGCCGATCCCCTTTAAAATGCCCGCATTCTCAAACCCTTTCTGACTGGGGCATTTCCATGCTGGACTCCTATCGTACCGAAGCCGCCGCCCGTGAAGCCATTGGCACGCCACCGCTTCCTCTGACGGCAAAACAAACCGCCGACCTCATCGAACTGCTGAAAAACCCGCCCGCAGGCGAAGAAAAATTCCTGCTGGATTTGCTGACGCACCGTGTGCCGGCTGGCGTGGATGACGCCGCCCAAGTAAAGGCCTCTTATCTGGCTGCCGTGGCGCTGGGCAGCGAAACCTGTGCCCTGATCAGCCCCACGCATGCCACCGAACTGCTGGGCACCATGCTGGGGGGCTTCAATATCAGCGCCCTGATCGAACTCCTGGACCATGAGGCCCTGGCATCCGTCGCCGCCGAAGCCCTGAAAAAAACCCTGCTGGTGTTCGACGCTTTTCACGATATCGAAGAAAAAGCAAAGGCTGGCAACCCCCACGCCCAGGCCGTGATTCAAAGCTGGGCCGACGCCGAATGGTTCACCAGCCGCCCCGAAGTCCCCGAAAGCATGACGCTGACCGTCTTCAAGGTCACCGGCGAAACCAACACGGACGATCTGTCCCCCGCCCCTGACGCCTGGAGCCGCCCGGACATCCCGCTGCACGCCCTGGCCATGCTGAAAAACCCGCGCGACGGCATTACGCCGGATGCCCCCGGTCAGGTCGGGCCGATCCAGCTCATCACTGAACTGAAGAAAAAAGGCCACCTGGTTGCCTATGTGGGCGATGTAGTCGGCACCGGATCTTCACGCAAGTCCGCCACCAACTCCGTCATCTGGCATACGGGTGAAGACATCCCCTTCGTGCCGAACAAGCGCTTTGGCGGGGTATGCCTGGGCGGCAAGATCGCCCCGATCTTCTACAACACCATGGAAGACTCTGGCGCCCTGCCGATCGAACTCGACACCTCCGCCATGGCCATGGGCGACGTGATCGAACTGCGCCCCTACGATGGCAAAGCCCTGAAAGATGGCCAGGTCATCGCCGAATTCCAGCTGAAATCCGACGTGCTGCTGGACGAAGTCCGCGCCGGCGGACGGATTCCGCTGATCATCGGCCGCGGCCTGACCGCCAAGGCCCGCGCATCGCTGGGCCTGCCGCCTACCACCTTGTTCCGCCTGCCCGAATCTCCCGCCGATACCGGCAAGGGCTATTCACTGGCACAAAAACTGGTCGGTCGCGCCTGCGGCTTGCCTGAAGGCCAGGGCGTGCGCCCAGGTACTTACTGCGAACCGCGCATGACCTCGGTGGGCAGCCAGGACACCACTGGCCCCATGACCCGCGACGAACTGAAAGACTTGGCCTGCGTGGGCTTTTCAGCCGATCTGGTGATGCAGTCCTTCTGCCATACCGCAGCCTACCCAAAGCCCGTAGACGTCAAGACCCACCACGAACTGCCCACCTTCATCAGCACCCGTGGCGGCGTGGCCCTGCGTCCGGGCGATGGCATCATCCACTCGTGGCTGAACCGCATGCTGCTGCCTGATACCGTCGGCACCGGCGGCGATTCGCACACACGCTTCCCGATCGGCATCAGCTTCCCCGCCGGGTCCGGCCTGGTGGCCTTTGCCGCCGCCACCGGCGTCATGCCGCTGGACATGCCTGAATCCGTGCTGGTGCGCTTCAAGGGTGAAATGCAGCCTGGCGTCACGCTGCGCGACCTGGTCAACGCCATCCCGCTGTACGCCATCAAAAAGGGTTTGCTGACGGTCGAAAAGAAAGGCAAGAAGAACATTTTCTCCGGTCGCATCCTGGAAATCGAAGGGTTGCCCAACCTGAAGATCGAGCAGGCTTTCGAACTCTCCGATGCCTCCGCCGAACGCTCGGCGGCTGCCTGCACGGTGCGCCTGAACAAAGAACCAATCATCGAATACCTGAACAGCAACATCACGCTGCTGAAATGGATGATCGCCAATGGCTACCAGGATGCCCGCACACTGAGCCGCCGCATCAAGAACATGGAAGCCTGGCTGGCCGATCCGCAACTGGTTGAACCCGACGACAATGTCGAATACGCTGCCGTGATCGACATTGATCTGGCCGACATCCACGAACCCATCGTGGCCTGCCCGAACGACCCGGACGACGTCAAGACGCTGTCCGATGTGGCCGGCACCGCCATCGACGAGGTCTTCATCGGTAGCTGCATGACCAATATCGGCCACTTCCGCGCCGCCGCCGCGTTACTCAAGGGCAAACGCGATCTGCCCTCGAAGCTGTGGGTGGCCCCCCCCACCAAGATGGACGCCAGCGAACTGACCAAAGAAGGCCATTACGGCACCTTTGGCACGGCAGGCGCACGCATGGAAATGCCGGGATGCTCTCTGTGCATGGGCAACCAGGCCCAGGTGCGCGAAGGCGCCACGGTGTTCTCCACCAGCACCCGGAACTTCCCCAACCGCCTGGGTAAAAACGCCAATGTGTTCCTGGGTTCCGCCGAAATGGCAGCCATCTGCTCGGGCCTGGGGCGCATCCCCACCCGCGAAGAATACCTGGAAGCCATGGGCCTGCTGGCCAAGGACAGCCAGGAAATCTACCGCTACATGAACTTCGATCAAATCGAGGACTTCACCGCCGTGGCGAACACAGTCGATGCCTGATTGACCTCGCTGGGCGCCTCAGGGCGCCTCTCGCACCCAGCCCCGGACGAGCCGGGGCTTTTTATCGCCCAAGCAATCGCGATGGTCGCGGTACACTAATGAAACCCTGATATTTCTGGTGCTCCATGCCTGCTCGCTCCCGTTCATCCTCTTTGTCCCGCGCATCCCAGAGCCTGATTTCGCTAGCCGAGTCCCTGTCCTCCTGTGGCAGCCGACTGGAAGCACTCTGGTGGCAACAAATCCTGGGTCAGACCCTCATCAAGGCCCTGAGCTCACGCCAGGGCCATCCCGTCGAGTCCGCGCTGGATTATCTGCTGGACGAGCGCTCTGCCGCCTACGAAATCCTGGTTGAACAGGCCGAGGCTCATTCCGAGGCCATTACCCTCAGCCATCAGGATCAGACCTACGAAGCGCAACTGATCTCGGCCCCTATCCTGGCCTGGACACGCTACCAGTTGCCGACAGGACAACTGAACACCGACCAACGCCAGCAACTGGCCGATCTGCTCAGTACAACGGTATTGGCCCCAGGCGCGACGCACTACCTGATTCCCGAACTGGTGCGCTTTGACCAGCTTCCCCAGTCATTCCGCGACACCCGCACCTGGGTGACCGCGCTGGCCCAACATGCCCTGGGGGCCCGCCGCGAGGCACCCGACACTCGCCAGGCCGAAATTCCGGAAGACCTGCTGGCCGATGCCTATTTTCTGATGGCCCTGGTCGTGGTTCCTCAGGGACAGCCACTGTTTCAATGGCAGGCCCTGCCCGCCGACGATGCCGCCAGCCGGGCCTCAGTGACGGCGCAGTGGGCCGAGGGCTGCACCCGCATCGTTGATCCGCTATTTACCGGCTGCCTCATGGAATACCTGCCTCCCGAGGCCTTCTACAACAGCACCCGCCAGGCAGACCAGGCGATTCGGCCTCTGACCCTGAAGGCAGCCGTGACATGGCTGCAGACCGCCGCCCATCTGCCCGGGCAGGATCTGCGTGCCGCCATCGTCGCCTGCGGCGAACAAGCCATCGAGGAATACCGCATCGGCTTTTGCACGCGGCTCAGCAACGACGTTATTTATGGCTGCGTCTGGCCTGCCCTCAGCCCCGAGGAATCCGCCCCCGACCAAGGCGCCGATGGTCAGGTGGACACCTGGGACACGCTGGCAGCCCTGCTGTGCGAGGCAGGCATCCAGGACGTGCGCCGACTGCCCGGTTTGCAGGCACTGGAATTCTGCGAAGACTGCGGCACGCCCTTTTTCCCCAATATGCTGGGCGAAATGCAACACCCGGAACTCCCCGAGGAAATCGACCCCGAGCCCGTGCAGTTTCATTGATACCGCTTTCTAACCCCACCCGGCCTGCAAAACCAGCCCACAGCCATTCAGGCCTGTGCCCCCATGCCACCGAACACCCTGTCCTTTGATCTGTTTTGCCGCGTCATCGACAACTACGGCGACGCAGGCGTCTGCTGGCGGCTGGCCCGCCAACTGGCCGACATGGGCCATACCGTCAGGCTCTGGATCGATGATCTAGCCACGCTGGCACGGCTGGTGCCTGCCGTCCATCCCGACCTCGATACACAAGGTCGGGCGGGCGTCACCGTCAGCCTCTGGGCGCTGGCCGAACACACGCCGCCGCCAAGCGCAGGCGTCGTGATCGAGGCCTTTGGCTGTACGCTGCCCCCTGCTTACGTCTCGGCCATGGTGAGCCAGCAATGCCTGTGGATCAACCTGGAATATCTAAGCGCAGAATCCTGGATCGACGGCTGTCATGGCCTGCCATCCCCCCAAGCCAATGGCCTGAATAAATACTTTTACTTCCCAGGATTCAGCTCAGGCAGTGGGGGTTTGCTGCGCGAGCCAGACCTGCTCACCCGACGCCAGCAATCCAGTTCCCTAGACCGTTTTCAGCGCCTGCAGGCCCTGACGGGACTGGACACCACTGCTTGGCCCCGGCACGCCCGTCTGGTGTTGCTGTTCTGTTATCCGAATGCCCCGCTGGCCGGCCTGACGGCTGCCTTGGCCCGGCAAAGCCAGCCTACTTACCTGCTGGTGCCTGGCCAAACACCGGCTGGGCTGACCAGCCTGGACCAGCTCCACGTCCAGTCATTTGATTTTGTACCCCAGGACCGTTTTGACGAACTGCTATGGTGCTGCGACCTGAATATCGTGCGCGGCGAGGATTCTTTGGTACGAGCCATCTGGGCAGGCGCCCCGTTGGTGTGGCATATCTACCGCCAGCCCGAGTCAGCCCACTTGGATAAGCTCAAGGCCTGGTTGGATCGCGCCCAATGGCCCACTGCTGCCCACGCCCTGAACCAAGCCTGGAATCAAGCCGATGCTGCTGCCCTGGCCCAGGCCATGACCGATGCCCTCTCGCCAGCAGCCTGGAAATCCTGGCAAAACCGCAGCCATGACTGGAGCCAGGCACTGGCTGAACAACAAGATTTAGCGCACGGTCTGGTGGCGTTTTGCCAGAAGCACAGTCAAACAGGGTAGAATGTGCAGTTAACTTTTTTCTGCTGTTGCCTCGATATGCGTGTTTGTCTGCTCGGGGCATGTCAATCCCCCGGAGTCCTAACACCATGAAAACCGCCCAAGAACTGCGCGTTGGCAATGTCGTGATGGTCAATAATGACCCCTTGGTCGTTCAAAAGACCGAATACAACAAATCTGGCCGTAATTCCGCCGTCGTCAAGCTCAAATTCAAAAATCTGCTGACCGGTTCCGCCAGTGAATCCGTCTACAAGGCCGACGAAAAGCTCGAGCAAGTCATGCTCGAAAACAAGGAATGCACCTATTCCTATTTCGCCGACCCGATGTATGCCTTCATGGACGAGGAATACAACCAGCACGAAGTCGAAGCCGACAGCATGGGCGACGCGCTGAACTACCTCGAAGAAGGCATGACTGTGCAAGTCGTCTTCTACGACGGCCGTGCGATTTCCGTGGAACTGCCCACCATCATCGTGCGTGAAATCACCTACACCGAGCCCGCCGTCAAGGGCGATACCTCCGGCAAGGTCCTCAAGCCCGCCAAGATCAACACCGGCTACGAACTCGCCGTGCCGCTGTTCTGCAATATCGGCGACAAGATCGAAATCGACACGCGCACCAACGAATACCGCAGCCGGGTGATGTAAGCCTCTGTGGCCTTTCGTCACTACAACAAAAAACCGGCCTGTATGCCGGTTTTTTGTTGTAGTGCCCAGGCCTACTGCAGGCGGTCGTCGTCCAAAATATCGGGAATCGGCATGATGGAAATACCATCTTCCGCCAACTCGCGGCACTCCTCGATAGACGCGGTCCCCCGGATGGGGCGTTCTTTGGTTTCGCCTTCGTGCATACGGCGGGCTTCGTCGGCAAAGCGGCTGCCGACATCTTCGGTCTGACGCACAATATTGCGTACCTGGCGCAAGACCTCGGCCTGCAGTTTGGCCAATTGATGACTGGAGGGAGCAGCCACCGCAGTCTGGCCTTTAGGGACGGCAGGTGTGGCGGACTCTTGAGGCGCATCGCGTGTCGGCGACTGGCGCAGGTGGCTGAGATTCAGATGCGGTGCAGACACGCGGCGCGTAATCTGGCTGCTCTGGCAAATAGGACAACGCACCAGCGCCTGGGCCAACTGATCGTCATAGCTTTCCTGAGATGCAAACCAGCCTTCAAAGACGTGGTCATGTTCGCAGGCGAGGTCGAATACTTTAAGAGGCATAATCAGCAGATGGTGGTCTTTTTTCCAGTTTCAAGGGCTTTCCAGCACATCCAGCGCCAATCCCAGGGCGCCACCGGCTGAGCATCCCGCCATAGGCCCAAACCCTGTTGGCGGGCCTTGTTCTGCAGGGCCAGCAGACTGTTGTCGCGCAAATACTTACCCCCGCCCTGTTGGTTGGCCCAGGCCATGCCGCTGGCGACCATCGCCTGACTGGCGGTCCGTCCATCGGCCAACGGCACATCGCAGATCTCGCGCCCATAGCGGTCTTGTTCATAGCAGCGCAATTGCAGCGTCTGACCAGCCACCAGGTCCGCCAGCGCACGCCGGGCCGCCTGGCCATAAGGCTGGCCTGGCTGCTTTCTACCATGTCCGGTCTCGGGTGCATCGATGCTGGCCAACCGCACTCGCTGACGATGCCTACCCACCAGCAAAGTCAGCGTGTCTCCGTCAGCCACCTGCACCACCTGCCCCTTCAAAGTATAGGAAGCTGCAGTAGCGGGCATGGGCCAAAACAGCAATACCGCCAGACACAGCACCAGTCCGAAGCACGCCATTGCCCGAGGCGTCCGATATGCAGAGACGCCTAAGTCTGAGGAATAAGAGAGTCGCACGCCAGCACACAAGACAGCCATAAGAATTCCGTTCGTCCCGAGCCTGTCGAAGGACACATCATCAACCAGCGGCCCATTGTACCGGCTGTTCACTCTGGCCAGGCGCGCTGCAATAAGACATCCGTCGCCAACGCAGTCATGCACGCCCCATATACCCGACCGCCCACCGCCAGACGGCTATCGACAAAAGCCCGGGATACCGCCGCCGGAGCATGTCGCAGCAACAGGTCCGCCTGCACCAGCAAGATCAGATCCTGTGCCAACTGGCGCGCCTGCCATGGCTGTTGTACCGCATCCGCCTGCAAACCCCGCAACACACGGCTTGCCGTTTCACGCAGCGCAGGTTCTTCGTGATGCAGCTGGGCCAAGGCATCCACCCCCTGGCTGATGTAGGCACCGGCATGCCGGGCCGCCCGCAGCACATCCAGGCACATGACATTGCCCGACCCTTCCCAGATGGAGTTGACCGGCGCTTCGCGATAAAGACGCGCCATGGGACCGTCCTCGATATAGCCGTTACCGCCCCAGACTTCCATGCACTCAGCCAGGGCCTCGATGGTGCGCTTGCAGACCCAGAACTTTGCCGCCGGCGTCAAAATGCGCCGCCAGGCCTGCTCGGCCAGGTTTTCCGGATGATCAAAGGCCCGCGCCAGACGCAGCGCCAGCACCGTCGCGGCCTCGGACTCCAGCGCCAGATCTGCCAACACCTGGCGCATCAAAGGCTGATCAATGAGGTACTGGCCAAAGGCCCGCCGGTGCCGGGCATGATGTATCGCCTGCACCACCCCCTGGCGCAGCAAAGCAGCACTGCCCAGCACGCAATCCATGCGGGTATAGCCTGCCATTTCGACCAATGTAACGATCCCACGACCAGGTTCGCCGACCCGCCGACCCAGCGCATCCACAAACTCGACCTCGGCACTGGCATTGGAACGATTGCCCAGCTTGTCCTTGAGACGCTGAATATGCACGCCATTGCGTTGACCGTCCGCGACCCAGCGCGGCACATAAAAACAGGAATGTGCTTCGCCATCGCGCGCCAGCATCAAGTGCGCATCGGACATCGGCGAGGAAAAAAACCATTTATGCCCGGTCAATCGAAACCAATCGCCCCCCTCGGGCTGCGCCTGGCTGATATTGCTGCGCAAATCCGAACCGCCCTGTTTTTCGGTCATGCCCATGCCGACCATCATTGAATGCTTTTTGGTCAGGGGGAGATCCCTGTCATCGTACTGATCGCTGGCCAGCTTAGGCTGCAAATCGGCAAACCAGGGTTCACGCGCCAACAAGGGAATCGCGGCACTGGTCATGGTGATGGGGCACAAGGACCCGGCTTCGATCTGGCCATGCATCAAATAATGAGCAGCCCGCGCCACATGCGCCCCTGCCGTGGGCCGCAACCAGGCATGTCCCTGCATGCCCTGGGCAAAAGCCAGGGACAGGAACCGGCTCCAGCCCGGATGCGTGTCCACCGTATCAATGCGATGCCCGGTCCGATCAAAGGCGCGCAAGACCGGCGCGTTCCGATTTACCTCGGCGGCCAAGCTGGCCAGCTCAGCCTGCCCCAGGCGCTGCCCCCACGCAGCCAGACTGGCTTCGTGATTTTGCGCCCCCTCGCGTCGCACGCCTTCAGCCAGACACGCATCCATCAGATACAGATTGTAATCTGACAAATCAGGCACCTGATTATCCACCCGGTGCGCGGGTGACACCATAGAAGCCTCCATGACGCAGCCCCCGATTTCAGACAAGCTCAGTCCTCAGTCTACCCCTCTGCGGCAACTCGCAACAGCCTGCGGCCCTATAATCAAAGTCCGCCAACCAGACCGAGCACAACATGTCCCTCGCTCCGCAAGACACCGCTCTGCGCACCTGGGTGCGCCGCCTGCCCAAGGCCGAACTCCATCTGCACATCGAAGGCACCCTGGAACCCGAACTCATGTTCGAACTCGCCGCCCGTAACGGCGTCGCCCTGCCCTATGCCGATGTGGATGCCGTGCGTGCTGCCTATCAGTTCACGGACCTGCAGTCCTTTCTGGACCTGTATTACGCCGGTGCCAGCGTGCTGATGACCGAGCAGGACTTCTATGACCTGACCATGGCGTATCTGCGGCGCATCCATGCCGATGGTGTGGTCCATGCGGAAATCATGTTCGATCCCCAGACGCACACACATCGCGGCATCCCCATCGAGACCGTCTTCGCCGGTCTCGCCCGTGCCCTGCGCGAGGCCCGCGACACCCTGGGTATCAGCAGCTATCTGCTGCTGAGTTTTCTGCGCCACCTGTCCCAGGATGACGCTTTTGCCACGCTGGAATCGGCGCTGCCCCTGCGCGACGCCTACCAGGATCTTTGGATTGGAATCGGGCTGGACTCCGCCGAACTGGGCAATCCCCCGGAAAAATTCGCTGATATTTATGCCCGCTGCGCCGAACTGGGATTCATGCTGGTGGCCCACGCCGGCGAGGAAGGCCCGGCCGCCTATGTCCGCACGGCACTGGATACCCTGAACGTCGCCCGGATCGATCACGGCGTGCGCAGCAGCGACGACCCGGCTCTCTTGCAGATCCTGATCCAGCGCCAGATTCCGCTGACCGTCTGCCCCCTATCGAACCTCAAGCTCGCCGTGGTCCCCCGGCTGGCCGACCATAATCTGGCCCAGTTGCTGCGCGCCGGTGTTCTGGTCACCATCAACTCCGACGACCCCGCCTATTTTGGCGGCTATCTGCTCGATAACTATCTGGCCTGCGCCCAGGCCCTGGATCTCTCGCACGACGAACTGGTGACCCTGGCGGCCAACAGCCTGAACGCCTCGTTCTTACCCATCGCCGCCAAAACTCGGCTGCTGGATCAATTGACCCTGGCAGCCACCCAGGCCTAGCGCCGACAACCCATCCATGGCCACCCCCATCAATCTGGATAAATTGCGCCTGCCCTCTGATGCGATCCAGGGGCAGTGCCACAAGCTAGGCCGCGACTTCTACGACCGTCCCGCCCTGGCGGTAGCCCCCGACCTGTTGGGTCGACTGCTGGTACACGCCACCCCCAGCGGCCTGCGCATCGGCCGCATCGCCGAGGTCGAGGCCTATCTGGGCCCTACGGATCTGGCCGCACATACCTCACGCGGACGCACGGCCCGCACCCGGGCCATGTTCGGCCCGCCCGGCCATGCCTACGTCTATCTGATCTATGGCATGTACCATTGCATCAATGTCGTCACCGGCCCCGAAGGCAGCGGCACGGCCGTCTTGTTGCGGGCGCTGGCGCCAGTCTCGGGAATAGACAGCACCACCAACGGCCCTGGGCGGCTGTGCCGCGCCATGAACATCACCCTCGACCACTACGGCATGGATCTGTGCGGTGATACCTTGTGGCTGGCCCAGGATGAATCTCCCGCCCCATCCAAAATCACGACCAGCCCGCGTATCGGCGTAGACTACGCGGGTACCTGGGCCGACAAGCCCCTGCGCTACCACATAGACGGACATCCCGCCGTCAGCCGCCGTCCCAGCCGCAAGAAAACCTGAATCGGCAGCTTGTCCAGTCAAAATTCAAGCTTCAACTTGATATGGCTCAACACAAGGGTTTCCCCTAGCTACTAAGATGGTCCGGTCAACGATCCTGTAGTCCTGTCATCATGCACCGCGCCAGTCAGCCCTTGCTATCTTCCCGTTTTCCCGCCACCGGATTCCTATGGCTGCTGTTGCTTGCCGCCTTCTGGCTGGGCACTACGTTGGCGCATGCCGACACCCAGACATCCAGCAACACCAAGCACCAGGCCTATCAATTCGGCCAGAGCGGCACGGCGCTAGGCGGCGGCCCGCGCCTGGGTGCATTCCTGGAAAAAACCAATCCCGCCGAGATCTTTCCTGGCGCTGATCGCATCGGCCCCCCCGAAGGCAAACCCGTGGTGGCCCGCGCCTATGCCGGCAACCAGCAGCTGGGCTACGTGTACCTCACCACTGACATCGTCAATACCCGCGGTTACTCCAGCAAGCCCATCGACACTCTGGTAGGCCTGTCGCTGGATGGCGAAATCGTCGGCGCAAAGCTGGTCGAGCATCACGAGCCCATCGTCCTGATCGGCATTCCCGAAGCCAAGGTCACGCACTTCATCCAGGGCTACGTCGGTAAAAACTACGTCAAAGATCCACCCAAGCCCGGCAGCCCGCCCCCGGTGGACATCATCAGCGGCGCCACCGTCACCCTGATGGTGGTGGGCGACAGCATCACGCGCTCGGTATTGGCCGTGGCGCGCGACTATGGCATTGGCCGCAGCGGCACGGCCCAGACCGCACCGGTCGAACAACGCAGCGTCGACATGTCGCAAACCAACACGGAATCCTGGGATCAGTTGCTGGCCTCTGGTGCCGTCACCCAACTGAACGTCAGCGTCGCCGACATCAACCAGATATTTGAGAAAACAGGCCGTCAGGCAGCCATCGACAAACCCGAGTCCGGCGATCCAAACGACACTTTCATTGATCTTTACGTTGCCCTGGTCAGCGCTCCCACCATTGGCCGCAGTCTGCTGGGCGACACAGAATACAAGTACTTGCAGGAACGTCTGGCACCAGGCCAATCCGCCATCCTGGTGGCCAGCGCCGGCAAATATTCCTTCAAGGGCTCGGGCTATGTGCGCGGCGGGGTCTTCGACCGCATCGAAGTCGTCCAACAAGAAAACAGCTTCCACTTCACCGACCTGGACCACCAGCGCCTGGCCGATCTGATGGCCGCAGGCGCCCCCCGCCTGCCTGAAATCGCCCTGTTTACCGTCCCCACAGACGCCACCTTCGATCCCATCGCCCCTTGGCGCCTGCAACTGACCGTGCAGCGTGTGCTCAACGTTAAGGAAAAGGCCTTCACGACGCTCAGCCTGAACTACACGCTGCCCCAGTCGTTCACACAAGTCGACGCACCAGCAGCACCAGCCCAGACAGCCCCGGTTGACGCGACCCAGGCGGCTTCGGCCGACGACATGGCCGCCTATGAAGCGCCTGCGCTGTGGAAGCAAATGTGGGCCGCCAAGACCGGCCAGATCATCATTATCTCGATCGCCCTGGTACTGCTGATCGGCGTGTTCTTCTTCCAGGAACAACTCACCAGGCACGAGAAGCTCTACCGGCGTTTTCGCACAGGCTTTCTGATCTTCACCCTGTTCTGGATCGGTTGGTATGCGCAGGCCCAGCTGTCGGTGGTCAATGTACTCACCTTCACCACGTCGCTGCGCACGGATTTCAGCTGGGAATACTTCCTGATGGACCCCATTGTGTTCATCCTGTGGGTCGCCACCGCCATGTCGATCATCTTCTGGAATCGCGGCGCCTTCTGTGGCTGGCTATGCGCCTTTGGCGCCCTGCAAGAGCTCATCAATAAGCTCGCCAAGCTTCTGCGGGTGCCACAGATCAAAGTCCCGCACGGCGTCAACACCCGCCTGGCCGGCCTGAAATACATTATTTTCCTGGTGCTGTTCGGCGTCTCGATGTACGAACTGGGCCTGGCGGAAAAGCTCGCGGAAATCGAGCCCTTCAAAACCGCCATCATCCTGAAATTCGTGCGGGACTGGCCATTTGTCATCTTTGCCGTGCTGGTGCTGGTGCCGGGGCTATTCATCGAACGCTTCTACTGCCGCTATATGTGCCCCATGGGTGCCGCCCTGGCAATCCCTGCACGTCTGCGCATCTTCGACTGGCTGCGCCGCTACAAAACCTGTGGCAACCCCTGCCAGTTGTGCGCGGTCGAATGCCCTGTCCAGGCCATCAACCCCGAAGGCGACATCAACCCCAACGAATGCATCCAGTGCCTGAACTGCCAGCAGCTCTATAACAACGACAAGCGCTGCCCGCACCTGATCCAGAAAAACGCCAAGCTGAAACGCGACAAAAAAGCCCCGCCCGCCGATACCGGCCTGCCCGGCGAAGTCATCATCAGCCGCAAACCCTCTGTGCGCCCGCGCACGGAGGCCGACGTCAACCCGGTTTCTTCAAACCCATAGCGACCACTCTGGCAAAGATGCCAGAACCACTATGCCATTACCCCCCTGGGAGAACTTCATGTCCGACCAAAGCAATGACAAGCCCGGCCTGAGCCGCCGCGGATTTCTCGGCACCGCCGCCCTAACGGGGGCTGCTGCCATTGGCACCACCACGCACTTGACGGCCAACGCCAAGGACGAGAAAAAGAGCCATCAATCGATCGAGATCGCCCCCGGCGAACTGGACGAATACTATGCGTTCAGCTCCGGCGGCCAATCCGGCGAAGTGCGTATCCTGGGCTTGCCCTCGATGCGCGAACTCATGCGCATCCCGGTTTTCAATATGTGCAGCGCCACTGGCTGGGGCCAGACCAATGAAAGCCGCAAGATTCTGACCGAAGGCCTGACGCCCGCCACCAAGAAATTCGTCGACACCATCGGCGGCGTATTTCCCAATGGTGATGCCCACCATCCCCATATGTCGTTTACCGACGGCACCTATGACGGGCGCTACATCTTCATCAACGACAAGGCCAACACCCGCGTGGCCCGCATCCGCTGCGATGTGATGAAGACCGACAAGATCACCGAAATCCCCAACGCCGACGGCATCCACGGCCTGCGCCCACAGCGCTATCCGCGCACCGGCTACGTGTTTTGCAACGGCGAGCACATTGTGCCCCTGCCCAATGACGGCACGGTGATGGATGATCCCCAGAAAAACTTCTGGGCCATCTACACCGCGCTGGATGGCGACACCATGAAGGTCGCCTGGCAGGTGCTGGTGGACGGCAACCTGGATAACGGCGATGCCGACTACCAGGGCAAGTATTCTTTCGCCACCTGCTACAACTCCGAAAAAGGCCTGAACGTCACGGATATGTCCGCCAACGAGCAGGACTGGGCCGTGGTATTCAACATCGCCCGCATCGAAGAAGCCGTGAAAAACGGCGACTACAAGGAAATGAACGGCGTGCCGGTCATCGACGGGCGCAAGGGTTCCAAATACACCCGCTACATTCCGGTGCCCAATTCGCCGCACGGCTGTAACGCTGCCCCGGACGGCATCCACGTCGTCTTCAACGGCAAGCTCTCGCCCACCGTCACCGTGATCGACGTGCGCAAGCTGGACGACCTGTTCAACGACAAAATCAAGGAACGCGACGTTGTCGTGGCCGAGCCCCAACTGGGTCTGGGCCCCTTGCACACGGCCTTCGACGGCAAGGGCAACGCCTTTACCACGCTGTTTATCGATAGCCAGATGTGCAAATGGAATATCGAAAAAGCCAAGCAAGCCTACGCCGGCAAGGACGTCGACCCCATCATCCAGAAGCTGGACGTGCATTACCAGCCAGGCCATAACCACACCACCATGGGCGAAACCAAAGAAGCCGATGGCAAATGGCTGGTCTCGCTGAACAAGTTCTCCAAGGACCGCTTCCTGAACGTCGGCCCCCTGAAGCCCGAAAACGACCAGTTGATCGACATTTCGGGCGACGAGATGAAATTGGTGCACGATGGCCCCAGCTTCGCCGAACCGCACGATATGTTGCTGGTCCATCGCAGCAAGATCCGTCCCAAGCACCTCTGGGATCGCGATGACCCCATGTGGGAAGACGCGCGCATACAGGCAGAGAAAGACGGCGTCACGCTGGAAGGCGGCTCCACCGTCATCCGCGACGGCAACAAGGTGCGCGTCTATATGCTGGCCATTGCGCCGGTCTTCAGCCTGCCCAGCTTTGAAGTCAACGAAGGCGACGAAGTGACGGTATTTGTCACCAACATGGAGCGCATTGAAGACCTGACGCACGGCTTCACCCTGACCGGCTACGGCCTGGCGATGGAAATCGGCCCACAGGCCACGTCGTCCATCACCTTTACGGCATCGCGCCCCGGGGTGCACTGGTATTACTGCCAATGGTTCTGCCACGCGCTGCACATGGAAATGTCGGGTCAGATGTACGTCAAGCCCAAAAAAGCCTAAAGACCATGCGCATCTTCCGTTCCATCCCCGGTCTGGGGGCAGCCAACATGGCCGCCCTGCTGCTGGCCCTCGCGGCCAGCGGGGTGGTGCGGGCCGCCGTGCTGGACGTCCCGTCCGGCACGGCGCTGCAGGCGGCCATTCAGGCCGCCGCGCCAGGCGATACCTTACGTCTGGCCAGCGGCGATTACCCCGGCAACCTGGTCATCGACAAGCCTCTGATCCTGGAAGGCCCATCGGACCACAGCGCCATCATCACGGGCGAACGCCAAGGCCGCACCATTTGGGTCCAGGCCCCCGACGTCACCCTCAGGCAGTTGACCGTGCGCCATTCAGGCCTGAGCCTGTCCGACATGGACGCCGGTATTTTCCTAGACAAGACCGCCGCCCGCGCCCACATTGAAAACAACCAGATCCTGGATAACTCCGTCGGTGTCTACCTGTGGGGCGCCCAGGACGCGCTGGTCGAACACAACCGCATCATCGGCAACACCGGCCTGCGCGTCAACGAACGCGGCAACGGTGTCACCGTCTGGAATGCACCGGGATCGAAAGTCCTGGACAACCATATCTCTGAAGGCCGAGACGGTATATTTTCCAATAACAGCCGCGAAAACGTCTTCAGCCGCAATGTATTCGATCATCTGCGCTACGCGGTGCACTATATGTACACCAACGACAGCGAGGTCAGCGACAACCTGTCGCTAGGCAACGAAGTTGCCTATGCCATCATGTTCTCACGCCGTCTCAAGATCCGCGATAACATCGCCGTCCACAGCACCCACCAGGGCCTGATGCTGAACGCCACCGATGAATCCCTGGTTCAGGGCAACGTCATCGTCGATGCGGAAAAATGCGTTTTCGTCTACAACGCAAATCTGAACGAACTGACCGACAATCATTTTCAGGACTGCGACATCGGCGTGCACTACACCGGGTCCGATGGCAACCGCATCCACGGCAATGCTTTTGTGGCCAACCGCAACCAAGTCAAATACGTCGGCACCCGATTCCTGGAATGGTCTGACGCAGGCCGTGGCAATTACTGGTCTGACGCCGCAGTCTTCGACCTGGACGGCGACGGCATCGGCGACACCGCCTACCGGCCTAACGGCCTGATCGACCAAGTCATCTGGCGCGCACCCAATGCACGCCTGCTGCTGAATAGCCCCGCCGTGACCATCGTGCGCTGGGCCCAATCCCAATTTCCCGCCATCCTGCCAGGCGGCGTGATCGACAGTGCCCCCTTAATGGCGGCCCCCATCACCCCCACCTGGACCCGCTACGAGGCCCTGCCATGACTGTGACGGCACCCCCGATTGATTTGCACCGCGTCACCAAACGCTACGGCAAGCAGTGCGCCGTTGATCGCATCAGCCTATACCTGGAACCCGGCGAATGTGTGATTCTTGCCGGCCATAACGGTGCCGGTAAAAGCACCCTGATCAAACTCATCCTGGGCCTGATCCGGCCCGAATCCGGTACAGTGCGCGTGCTGGGCGAACTGGCAGGCAGCCGGGCTGCTGCCCGCAGTCGCCGCCTGATCGGCTATCTACCCGAAACCGTCGCCCTGCACCCTTCGCTGACAGGTGTCGAAACCCTGGATTTCTATGCCCAGCTAAAAGGCCTGGATACCCGGGCGAATGCCGCTTTGCTGTCGCGCGTGGGGATTGCCGAGGCCTCACGCCGCCGTGTCGGCGGATACTCCAAAGGCATGCGCCAACGCCTGGCCCTGGCCCAGGCCCTGCTGGGCCAGCCGCGCATCCTGCTGCTGGATGAACCCACCACCGGGCTGGACCCCGCCTCGCGGCTGCTGTTCTACGATATCGTGCGCGAATTGCGCGACGCCGGGACCGCCATTCTGCTGTCCACCCATGCGCTGGCCGAACTCGAAGGCCAGGCTGATCGCGTCATTGTGCTGCAAAAAGGCCAGAAGATCGCCGATGGCAGCTTGGCCGAGCTGCGACGCAACGCCGATCTGCCCGTGCGCATCCGGCTTAGTCTCAGCCACGATCCCATTTCGCTGCCGGACGGCTGGCGCCAGATCAGCGCCCAGCGCATTGAACTCAGTTGCTCGCAATCCGAGAAATTGCAGCATCTGCGCGCAGTACACGCCATGGAACATGTCATCGACATCGAACTGGAACAACCAGGGCTGGACGAAATGTACGCCCACTTCTTGCAGCGCGAGGACACATGAACCCCACTCTGATCCTGATGCGCAAGGAAATCCGCGACGGCCTGCGCAACCGCTGGGTACTGGCTGTCGCTATCTTATTGGCCATGTTGGCACTGTCACTGGGTTTTCTGGGTAGCGCCCCTACCGGCAGCGTCAAGGTCGACCCCCTGACCGTCACCGTAGTCAGCCTGTCCAGCCTGTCGATTTTCCTGGTGCCCCTGATCGCCATGCTGCTGTCCTATGATGCCATCGTCGGCGAAATCGACCGGGGCACCATGAACCTGCTGCTGAGCTATCCGATTTCCCGCCGCCAGGTCATGAGCGGAAAATTCTGCGGCCACCTGACCATCCTGGCGCTGGCCATCGGCGCGGGCTATGGCGTGGCCGGCCTGACCCTGCAACTGGCTTTTGGCGGGCTGGATTTATCCGCCTGGGGGCCTTTTGCCATGCTGATTGCCGCCAGCGTACTACTGGGGGCGGCCTTTCTGTCCATGGGCTACCTGATCAGCGCGCTAGTCCAGGAACGTCCGACCGCCGCAGGCATTGCCATTGGCGTCTGGCTATTCCTGGTCGTCATCTATGACATGGCCTTGTTGGGCATCCTGGTCGTCGATCAGGGCCGCCTGATCACAGCCCCGATCCTGAACATCATCTTGTTGCTCAATCCCACCGATGTCTATCGTCTGCTGAACCTGACCGGACATGAAAATATCGCCATGTTCGCCGGCATGGCGGGACTCAGCGGACAAGCCAGTCTGTCCCTGGGGTGGCTGCTGCTGGCCCAACTATTATGGATTGCCATCCCCCTGGCCCTGGCGGCCCGGGCCTTTGGCCGGAGGGCACTATGACCTTGATCACAACCCGCCGCCTGCTGCAGGCGGCTGCGATGGCAGGGTGCCTGCTGCTGGCCGCCTGTGGCGGCAGCGCCCCATCCGGCCCCCCGCCCGAGCCTCAGCTCCTGACTGATCAGGCCGTGGGGCATTACTGCGGCATGAACCTGACCGAGCATATCGGCCCCAAGGGCCAGATCCTGCTGCGCGACCAGGATCAGGCAGTCTGGTTTTCCACCATCCGTGAAGTCTTTGCCTATACCCTGCTGCCCGAAGAGCCCAAGACCATCGTGGCCATTTACGTGCAGGATATGGGTCAGGCCGATCCCAACGGAAATCCGCCCGCCGATGCCTGGATCGATGCCCGCACGGCACATTTTCTGATTGAAAGCCGCGCTGTGGGCGGCATGGGCGCACCCGACGCCCTGCCCTTTGCCCGCAGCGAAGACGCCCAGGCTTTCGCCCAGCGCCACGGTGGTCGCGTGCTTAGCTTTCAGGATGTGCCGGAAGACTACATCCTGCGCTACCAGGAACCCAGCCCATCGGCCCTGCGCCTGACTGATACCGATACCGCCCCCAAAGGTTCATCATGACCCGGACATCCCCCACCCGCCGACGTTTTCTGGGCATTGCCGCCGCCAGTGCCGCCCTGCTGGGGTCCACCCCGCTGTATGCTGCCCTGCAGCGCCCAGATGACTTGCCCTCACTGACGACCTGGCACGGTATTGCCCTGGGCGCAAACGCACAAATGCAGTTGCTGCACCCCGACCCCAGACAAGCGGAACAGTTGATCCAGTTGGCCATCGGCGAGATCCACCGTCTGGAACAGATCTTCAGTCTGTACCGCGACGACAGCGCGCTGGTACGGCTAAATCGGACCGGCCAGCTCGATCGCCCGCCCGCCGATCTGTGCCGTCTGTTGTCGGAAGCCTGTGCCCTGGCCGAACTGACTGGCGGATATTTCGACCCCACCGTCCAGCCGCTATGGGACTGGTATGTGCGCCAGGGCCTGCATCCCGCAGCCGCTCAGCCAGACACCATCCGACAAGCCCTGGCTACAGTCGACTACCAGGCGATCGACAACCGCCAGGACCGCATCCGCCTGACCCGCCCCGGCATGGCAATCACCCTGAATGGCATTGCCCAGGGCTATATCACTGATCGCGTCACCGAGCTACTGCGCGCCAATGGCCTGGAACACGCCATGATCGACTTGGGCGAAGCCCGCAGCCTGGGCCGTCCCGACCCCAGCCGCCCCTGGCGTGCCGGCCTGGCGGACCCAACAGATACAAGCAGGCTATTAAGCACCATAGAACTCCACAACCAGGCCCTGGCCACCTCCAGCGGCTCCGGCACCCTGATGGACGCTCATGGGGTTCAAACCCACCTGTTCGATCCGCATACAGGCAGTGCTATCCCCCGCTGGCGCAGCGTCAGCGTGCGCGCAAACGATGCCACCACGGCAGATGCGCTATCCACGGCCTTTAGTCTGATGCAAGAACAGCAAATTCGTAGTATAGTAGTGGGCTTTCCTGCACAGGCATGGTTATTGCCTTCTGGCACTGATCAGCTGGTGAAGTTGGGTTGATTATCAGTCCAGCCATCACAGGAAACAGCGTTATATGACAGCTTTTAAAAAACATGTTATATTTACGCCTCTTTAGCGGCTGTAGCTCAGTTGGATAGAGTACTTGGCTACGAACCAAGGGGTCGTGGGTTCGAATCCTGCCAGCCGCGCCATATTAAAAAGCCTGCAAACTTTGTTTGCAGGCTTTTTTCTTACTAGGTCGAATTGCTTTAGCGACTGCAAGCCAGCATAGTGACGAGTCTCCCCTTGCCACATGGCCTCGATACGCCCATAAAAAAACGGGCTCTGTTGCCAGAATGCCCGTTTTTCTCTGATTACCTGCGGTAGTTGGAATCAAGCAGTCACATAGAAGGCTACGCCTTCATAGTTGAAATAACCACTTAACATGACTGCGTCCATCTCAGCTATATCGACGGTATAGAAGTGCGTACCTGACTCTTTATTGACAAAGCGATAGAGTTCCGTCGTACCGTCGACCTTAGTTGCATAGGCCTTGAAAGCAACGCCCTCGTATTGCCATGCACCGCCAGCTTCACGCAGATGATCCGCTTCTGCAGGACCCGCTGTATAAAAATGGTCGCCAGTATCTACATTGAAGAACCGCTGCACAGACACGGTATCCGCCCCGTTGACGCTACGCTCGAAGCTTGTGCCCTCGTACTGAAAGCCACCCGTCTGAGCTACAGCCGAGGCCTCGTCGTTATTGGACGTATAGAAATGGGCATTCAGTTCAGTATTATAAAAACGGTGCACCGCCGGGGTCAGATCGTTGAGATTCCCCCCAAAATCACTGAAGTCGGCGACTTCGATATTCAGCAAGGTATCCGTGCCATCACGGTCTGCCACCGTATCCTGAACCGTATACTCGCGGCTTAAGACGTCATAGCGCAGGCCGTAGTCCGCATAGCTGCCCAGGAATAAAGCATTATCCCAGCCCGCGCCGCCATCCAGGTAATTATTGGCCGCATTGCCCCGCAAGACATCATGACCGGCGCCCGTGATGGCGTTTTCGATGATGGTTCCATAGGCGATGGCAAGATTCTGCGTCATGCCATTTACCGAGGAATAATGGCCGGGCCGCAGATCCACCATGCCGTCGGTGCCCCAGCCGCTAAGATTCAAGGTGTCGTTTCCGCTCGCATCATAAATCGTCAGAATGGGGTGCTGGTTGATGGAAAAATCGTAGATCTGGGCGGTGGGCCCCTGAATATTGGAACCAAAACCATAAACGGTATTTTCCGCCCGGGTCGTCACATCGGCGCCATATAACTCCTGAATCACCATGATGTCATTCAACATGGGGGTCTGGGCGGAATGCCCCAACCAATTGCCCCAGGCAACCTGGCCTTCACCATCGTTCATGCCGGGACCGTAGTACGACATGATCGACAGAAGATCGCTATCCTGATAGGACGACGGGCCATCATTGTCTTCGCCGTTGTAATCCCCCATATGATTCAGACCCAGGGCATGACCGACTTCGTGGACAAAGGTGATGAAACTGTCTTCCCCGACCTTAGGTGCCTGAAGATTTTCGTACTTAGATGAAAACCAGACGCTGCCGCCATCCTTCGGATAAAGGGCAAAAGCGTAGCCGTCTGTATTGGATGTATTGCTGACTGCAATATTGGCGGCCTGCACAGACCCCTGCATGATATGGGGCGCAATCAAGTCATCCCAAAGCATCATGCTTAAGTTGACCAGGGGCAACTGGGCGGCATTGATCGGCGAAAACCCAGCTGCTTCGTCGGCAAGATCCGGCCCGAATTGGCTGGCCAATTGTGGAAACGCATAGGTAATGACCTGATTGTTCCAAGTGCTGCCAGAGTTCATCTGATTGAAGACCTGCTGGTCAGTCCATTGCGGGAGGGCCATATCTGTGCTCCTTTGGCAAATATATAACGTTGTTGTCATTGCGGTTATTAGACGCTAATTCTACAGGCAAACATTATCTTCAGGCGGGGAAAACCTTGCTGCATGACGCGACCCCGATGGTCTGCAGGATAGCGCAGAAACATCATGCACTGGCACCCGTTTCAGCGGCTTTGTCGCGCGCGCTGGCTGCCAGCGTTTTTTCCAGCAACACCGTATACAAGGGCCGCCCTCCCAGGTACTGGGCCACTATCGTCGCCCCCAGGCAGGTAATAATCATGGGCAGGATCAGTTGATAGTTATCGGTCATCTCCAACACCAGCAAAATCCCCGTAATGGGCGCACGCACGGTAGCTGCAAATAAGGCCCCCATCCCGGCAATCCCAAAGGCACCGACTTCAAGACCATAGCCGGGAAACCAATCCAGCGCCACGTAACCGAATGCCCCGCCAAACAAAGTGCCCAGCGCCAACAAGGGCGAGAAAATACCGCCAGGCGCACGCGAACTGAAGCTGAGCGTCGAGGTAAAAAACCGCAGCACAAAAAACAAAGCCAGCATGGGCAAGGCCACACCACCCGCCATGGTCTGATGGATCACATCGTAGCCTTCACCAACAATGGCCGGCATATACAGGCCCACCACACCAAAGACCCCGCCAAGCAGTCCGCCAGTCAGGACAAACCGCAAGCATTTACCCTGGTAAAAACGCTGGAAAACATCCTGCAAGAACAGCAGGCAGCGATTGAATGCAATCCCTGCCACCCCTATGCACAAGCCCAGCACCAGATACAGCCATAAAGTCTTCAGCGGCGCCGTGGAAAACTGCCCCACCTGCAAAATTGCAGCCTGGCCATTTAGCAAACGCATCATGATCGTGGCGCAGACCGACCCCAGCACCACGGCTTTAATGGAGATCAGATTATATTTGAACTGCGGGCGCATTTCCTCGATGACAAACAAAATCCCGGCCAGGGGCGCATTGAACGCCGCTGCCAGCCCGCCTGCCGCCCCAGCCAGCAACAAGATATGCCGCGAATCACCATCGTGAACCTTGAATTTCTCGGTGATCATCTGCCCCAGGTTCGCGCCCATTTGAATCGTAGGGCCCTCACGCCCCAGCACCAGGCCGGACCCCAGAGAACCCAGGCCACCGATGAATTTCACCGGCAGCACACGACGCCACCGCGTGGGACGCAAATCCTGCACAGCCCCCTCGATCTCTGGCACACCCGAACCACTGGTCTCTGGCGCAAAACGATGCACAAGATAATAGGCCAGCATGGCCAGCAGGGCCGACAGCGCAAACAAAGCCGGAATCAGCAACCAACTGCCGCTCAGATGCTGAGTAATGAAAGCAGGCCTGGCACTGAAAATCCAAGCCGTCCCACGCTGGAACAAGGCTCCCACCAGCCCGGCTAAAGTCCCCACTAGCGCCGCCAGCAGCAAAATCCTCAACGAAACCATCTGCGTTTCCCGTAGTTTCAGCAAATGCTGAAGACGGAAACGCTGATTTGAAGGCGAAACATGGGGGGGCTGGGGCATGAGAATCGGGCAGCGGGTGGATGGTGATGTATGTTAACTGCTGGCGTCTCGCTTGCGCTGATACTCAGGCAGTCTCCAGCAACTGCAGCCCCGTCCTGCGCACAAACTCCTCATAGCTGATCGGCGGCCCGACCTTCGTATTCTGACTATTGGTATGCCAATGCACCCATGATCGACCTGTCGTCGCATCGTAGACCAGCTTGAATAGATGCGTCGGCACGGCCACGCGCCCTGCCCCAATGGTTTGCGGCTGGCCGATATAAAGAGGCCCGGTGAACACATAGACATTGCCCCTGGCCCGCATGACGTACTTGCGCGTGTCTGCCTCGATCTGACTCCATGCTTCCCTGTTGTGCTGGGCGTCCTGCGGCACGATGTTGGCCAGGCTGAAACTCTGCGCCATCGCCTCATTAGTATGCATGTCACCGGCTGGCGCCATGTGGCCCCGGTCGTAGCCGGAACCTCGGTAGTCATCAAGCTCTGCGCGCTCGGATCGCGGCAGGCGTGCGTCCGCAAAAAACCGATCCGTTCGGCTGATGCCCTGGGCCTGCTGGAGCATCCCCCTATTCAGGCCTTGGGCAACAAATACCGACGTTTTCGTCCGACCGCTATACAGAATGGCGAAGGCATCGTAGCAAAGCTCTCGCAGCGCCGGGCCGGACGGCACGCTCGGCGGCTGCTTGCCTGGGAAGAACTGGCGGCACTGGCCAAAGCTGGTTTGAATCCGTGCGCCAGTCGCCACGACTTGCGCTGGGCTCTGTGCCGCGCTGGACAATCCGATCTCTGTCAGGATTGGACCAATCGGAATCCGATCAAGAAGCTGCGGATTGATCGCGCAACTGGCGACGACAAACGATACAGCGAAAGATACAAAAAACGCCCGACTACGGCTACGGACGCTCTTTTTGGGCTTTGTTGGGCGGCGGCGCGACTTCTTTCTACTCATGCGGTGATTGTGCACACCATTCTGCTTGGGCTAACCTAATTCAAAGCTGGTCACGCCAAATATACGCTGCGTGGCGATGTCGGGAGAATAACGGTTATACATGCGGGCAGTACCGAACACTTCGTGCATGCCCAGACCGGTAGCCAGGCGAATCGCTTCCTTATTCACTTCAGGCACGTCCAGATAGATCGAGTCCTGATCCGGGAGCCCGTCACATAACGCCAGCAGCAGGTGCTCTGCGATGCCTGGATGATCTGCAAATAAGGGGCCGACCTTCCACCCTTCGCGGCATTGACGAATGGCTCCGTAGCCACGTATCGCTTCGTTTTCTTGCCACACTAGCGTGACTGAATCAGGCTGCTGCGTCCAGGCTTCTAGAAAATCCGGGCGCGGTACTGAAAAACACAACCGATCATAGCTTGTCAGCGTATCCATGCGGACCTGATCGACAGGAACGATGAAAGGCGTTGTTGTTGGTCCAGCAGGTACACGCTTATTCCAGACATAGCGGATATTGCTGTACGCCAGATTGAATCCGGATTTTCGATAATTGTCTTGCTGATCCTTGACGCCATCCAGACCGATATTTCGTGTGCCGAATTGTTCAAGTGCGCGATCCCACAGGGGCAGACCATAGCCGCGCCCACGGCATTCAGGGACGACGATATAGAAACCCAGAAAACCGAACCCTTTGCCGTAATGCAAGCCCGAGCCATCAAGCACGCACCAAGCCTCAAAGCCTAGCTGCGGCTTCCAAATGCCTTGGCAATCTTCTGGTCGGTCTTGTACTGACTCAGCGCATACACAGCCCAAATAGCCGCAGGCACCCAACCGATAAGCGTAATTTGCAAGATCAGACAAAAGATACCGGCGAACGGCCGTCCGATTGTGAAAAACGTAAGCCAAGGTAGCAACAGCGCAATAAGAAGTCGCATGGTGATTCCAGAAAATTTAACAAGGAAATTTTACCTTAGATGCTTTCACGGGGTGGCTGATACCGCCCCGCCAATGGCCACTCCTACCGTAATGTCGACGGTATTTTGTTTTATCTTGATCGAACCGGTTCTTGACCTCCATACCGCCATCAGCCGCTGCAGGCGGCAAGGTATGCTTCCGATTGGATTGAGCATCTGCCGCCAGGCATGATGATGTCCTGCGTTGACACTTGCTTGACACCCAAGCCGCAAACAACAAAAAAGCCACCGCATCGGGTGGCTTCAATGTCCTGATTGAACAGGGAAAATCTGGTGGCGCATCAGGGAATCAAACCCCGGACCCGCGGATTATGATTCAGCTTGATTGTGTATCATTGGCGTTGATTCATTTTTTAAATCAACTGGTTAGATTACTTATCCGTCGCTATGGATGCGCTATTTTTTGCTATACAGTTGACGCTTTTTTGACACTGAAATACTACTTTGAAGAAAGCCGAACAGTTGCCAGCGACAGAAACAGGGTCAGCGGTGAATCAGGCAAATCAATGAAGCCATGGTGTCGATAAAAGGCTGAAGCCGCATCGTCCTTGGCATCCACCGTCATGGCAAAGGCGGCAATCTCAGCGCGGGCAGCACGATCAAGCGCATCAGCCAGGAGCGCACCACCGAGTCCCTGTCCCTTGAACGCCTGATCAACGGCTAGGCGGCCCATGCGAACCGCTGGCACAGTCGGATAGCGCGGCAGTTTTTTGCCGATATTGGCGGGAATATCAGTCAGCAAAACACTTGATGAAGCCAGGGTGTAGTAGCCTGCAATGCGTTGCTCATCAGTCAATGCGACATAGCAAGCAGCAACACGGCGGCGAACATCCTGTGTGGCCTGCGTCTGCAAGTAGCGGTTTAAGGGTTCTGAATCACTATTGAATGCAGCGCGGTCGTGCGTGCTATCCAACAAGGCAAGCCGGAACGACGTACTGCTCATTCAGCACTCAGGAGTTTGCTGCGGCGAGCAAAAGCACGCTTCAAGGCGGGTGTTTGCTTAGGTGGTGACAACAGCGCCTGTGCAAAGCACTCCTGATCGGCCATCGACAAACGGATAACCCCAGCCTGCTCAATGGCGCGTTGTGCGGCGTCCTGGACGGCGGTGACCACGAAGTCAGTCATAGTACGCCCCTGAAGCTCAGCGGCGCGTTTGAGCATCGAATGCAGGTCAGTGCTGATTCGAGCTTCGAGACGGGCGGTAGAGATGGCTACAGGCATGATGATGTCCTCCATGAGAAAATGGTACGGCAATTTGCCGGATGAATCAAGTGATCTGATCGGCGGCGCCACCGTCGAGCACTGGTACCAGCCATTCGTCGCACAGCGCGTCTCCGAGCTGTCAGGAAAATCCTGCGTTGACACTTGGTTGACACCCAAGTAGCAAACAACAAAAAAGCCACCGCAGCGGGTGGCTTCAATGTCCTGATTGAACAGGGAAAATTTGGTGGCGCATCAGGGACTCGAACCCCGGACCTGCGGATTATGATTCTGAAAAAATGTTGTTTTTCGATCAATCCGCATCAACATAGAATTTTCAAAAACTATTGTTTTTCAATAGCATAGATAAATCCTACACAAATCCGTAGGTTGATCGATGTTGATCTAAATGCTAATCTAAAGTCTACATGGTGGCTACATGGGTGCCATGTAGACTTTGGAGAGGCACAACATGAGCAAGCAGCAAGATCGGGTGAATCTACGCCAGGGAACGGTCAGCAAGGCGACATGCCCTGATGGTAAGCAGCAGGTTTTTTTACGCGACAGCGAGCAGAGGGGATTCGCCCTGCGGGTGACTGCCGCCGGATCGAAAAGCTACGTCTACGAGGGCAAGCTGGCGGGGCGCAATATCCGCGTCACGCTGGGCGATCCGTCCGCCATGACGCTGGATCAGGCCCGGCGGCGCGCCAGCGAAATTAGGATCATGATTGACGATGGCCGCGATCCGCGTGTGGTGAAGGCGGAACAAATCGCCGCTGATGCTGCCAAGCGCCGCCAGACGAAGCTGGATGCCACGCCAGCCCTGGACGCATGGCAGGCGTACATCAAGGCCAGGGCGGGGCATTGGAGTGACCGGCACAAGGCCGACCACGAAACCATGAGCCGCGAAGGTGGCGAGAAGATCACGCGGGGGCGTCGGGCTGGCATGGCTGCCGAGAAAGAGCCGGGAATCCTGCGGCCTTTGCTGGAACTGCCGCTGCAAGAGATTACCCGCGACCGGGTGGCCGCATGGCTGGAAGAACATGCGCAAGCGCGACCGACCCGCGCCCGGCTGGCGGTATCGTTGCTTGGCGCGTTCCTGAACTGGTGCAGCGATCAACCGGACTGGCGCGACCGGGTACAGCCTGATGCTTGCGTGCGCATGAAGAAAGACCTGCCGAGGCCGAAAGCTAAGGATGATTGTCTACAGCGGGAGCAGTTGAAGCCGTGGTTCGCTGCCGTGCGTCGCATTCCCAATCCGGTGCAGTCCGCGTATCTGCAAGTGGCGCTGCTGACCGGGGCCAGGCGCGAGGAGGTGGCGAGCCTGCGCTGGGAGGACGTGGACTTTCAGTGGAAAAGTCTGACGATCCGCGACAAAGTGGAGGGCGAGCGCACCATTGGCCTGACCCCGTATGTGGCGGCGCTGCTGCGCGATCTACAGCGCAGGCAAGCTAAGCCCATCGTGCACCGCCTGGACGGCCAGGACAAGCCCGCCGAGCCGTCGCCCTGGGTTTTTCATAGTCCTACCAGCGCTACGGGCCGGATACAGGAACCACGCATTTCGCACAACAAGGCACTGCAAGCCGCTGGCCTGCCGCATTTGACGATCCACGGTCTGCGCCGGTCTTTCGGTACACTGGCAGAATGGGTTGAGTGTCCGGCAGGGATTACCGCGCAAATCATGGGCCACCGCCCAAGCGCGATTGCAGAAAAGCACTACCGCCGCCGCCCGCTGGATCTGCTGCGCATGTGGCACACCAAGATCGAGGGCTGGATTTTGGAGCAGGCTGGGATTGAACAGCCTGCCGTCGAGGCCCAGCAAAAGAGCATCACCGCCGCCTGACGGGTTCAGGCAAAGCGGGGCCGGTGGCAGTTACAGTGCCAGCGACCCCTGACCATCATCACTACCAAGGAGTAAACGATGGCTACCAACACTGTAAACCAGCAGGAAGCAGAAGAGCTTGACCGCTTGTATGAACAGGTCATGACGTGCGAACCGGCGATACCGAAAGATCAAGTAGACGATCTCGCTGATATGGTTTTCAACAAAGAGCTTTTCATTCGCCAATGGCGTTTGACGGCGGTTCTAGCAGGTGAAGGCGGGGCCTTCTATGCCGACCTTGCGGAAGATGAAGAAAAAGCCAGGGTTTTTGCTCCATTGACCGGTGTGCTTGATGATTTCGCAAAAAGACTGAGGGGCATGGCCGAAATAGCAGAAAGCGCATCGGCCCGAATAATGGTTGCTGGTTGCAATCACGAAAATTTCATTGCTTGGGCTGAAGAGGCCGCCTAACCCTTGCGCCAGCACCTACCGCGACGGCGGGAAAAGCCGGGTAGTCCACCGGCTTGGTGCTGACGTCAATTTTTGGACCGTATGAGGTCAGTACAATGAGCGAGAGCGAAGAGCACCAACAAAGAGGGCAGGCAGTCTTTGGCCCCGGCCAGCAACAAGAAATTGAATTGGCGCGGCAGGGGGATAAACTCGCCTTTTCGAGGCTGTACCGGCTGGCAGGCGTATTTCTGGCGGCGGGCTTATCGTTGCCTGATGAACTAGCCGCGTTCATGGCTGAGCGCATGGACGCCATTGGTAGGGCGCTGGAGCAGGCAGATACCCGCAAGGCGCTACCTGATGCTGTTGCGCCTAGGCTCAAGCGTGGCAGGCCAGCGAAGCGCGTGGATATGCTGGTCGAGGTCGCAAAGGCCGCGAATGATCTGCACCGGCCCGGCGGCCCAATGGGACTAAAAAAACAGATCGTCTATGGGCTGGCTGAGCAGTACGGATTTGATCCGGAGGCTGTCAAAACGACGACGCATGTGGTAAAGAGAAAAAGGTAATCTGACGAGTTTCATTACCCATTATTCGCTTTAAATCAATAGGTTACGCAGGGACAATAGCAACAAGCCGAAATTAAACGGCATTGATCGGTAGCTGGGCATTCATTCGGCCCGCCTTGCAACCGTGACATGCCGTAGCACCGGAGCTGTTGCTATGACCATCACCATTGCCGCGCAAGGGCTGACTACTGATCAGCTCGCCGCACAACTTCAAATCAAGCCGCAGACCTTGCGGGCCGCCCTGTGCCGTGATGGCGCATATTTCGGGGTTCGCCCGCACAAGATGCCCAATCGCCGCCTTCTGTGGCCTGTGGACGCCGCCGCCCGCCTGATGGGTAAAGGGGACGCGCAATGACCGGCCCCACAAAAGGCAACGCCCGGCGGCAACCGGGCGAGGCGACAAACCAAAACATCAAGCGAGATCATTCTACCAAGCAAGACATGATCGCAGCAATCCTGCGCGCCCGCAGCCTGAACACGTTCGAGGCTATCCGGGAAGGTGACACGTGCTTGCACTCGACTGTCAGCACACTGCGCGGCCTAGGCTACGTCATTCACGACCAATGGGAGGACGTGGAAACAAGGTTTGGGCGCACCGTCAGGGTAAAACGCTATCGCGTCCTGCGCGGCCCGGAGGTGTAGGCATGAGCGCGATTGCATATCTGCTGATTCAGGCTTGGCGCTGGCTGCGGGGGGTGCGGAAATGGATCTGATCCACGCCGAAACCTTGGACGCTGCCTTGGCCCAGGTCGGCCTGCCGTGCCCGTCAAACGTGGAGATCCGCGCCGGATCGTTCTGCCGGTTCGATGATCCCGAAGGCAAGCGGGGCAACTTGGCCGCCTGGTGTCGTCCGTTTCCTGATGGGCAGGGGGCTGTGTTTGGCAATTGGCGCACTGACCAGACCTTCACCTGGCAGAAGTCCCACAATCGAGCCATGACGAAGGTCGAGGCTCAGGCGTTCCGTCAGCAAGTCGAGACCGCCCGGGCTGACGCCCTGGCCGCCCGCGAAGCCGAGTATCAGGACGCCGCCGTCAAGGCCAGCCAGCAATGGGACGCCGCTGTCCCGGCCACCGATGCCGCATACCTGGTCAAGAAGGCTATCCAGCCGCACGGCACACGACAGCAAGGACAATCTCTGCTGGTGCCGGTCTACAACGCCCGGGGCGAGATCCAGAGCCTGCAGACTGTCCAGCCTGATGGCGCCAAACGGTTCCATCCCGGTGGCCGCATGGCTGGCGGGCGGTTCTGGATCGGCCATCCTGGGCCGGCCATCGTGATCTGCGAAGGGTTCGCCACCGGGGCAGCAATCCATGAGGCTGCGGGCTTGCCGGTCTGCGTGGCGTTCAATGCCGGCAATCTGCTGGCTGTGGCCCAGGACCTGCGCCGTCAGCACCCGGACGTACGGATCATCCTGGCAGCCGACAACGACATCAAGCCGGATGGCCCCAACGTAGGCCGCCAGAAGGCCCAGGAAGCCGCGAAAGCAGTCGGGGGTACTGTGGCCCTACCTGAACTGAACGGGGCCGCCTGCGACTGGTGGGACGTGCGCCATGAACAAGGTGATGCTGCCCTGGTGGCTGTATTCAATCCGCCGCCCAGGTTCAAGCTGCTGAACCGTGACGAACTGCGCAGCCTGCCGGATCTGGAATGGCGAATCGACAACGTGCTGCCCATGACCGGGATCGGCCTAGTTATCGGCCAGTCCGGGGCCGGTAAATCCTTCGTCACCCTGGATCTGCTGGCCCGCGTGTCACTTGGCCTGCCGTGGTTCGATCACGGCACCCGGCCTTGCAAGACGGTCTATGTCGGGCTGGAAGGCCGCGCCGGGATCAAGCGCCGCATCGAAGCATGGGAGCGCCAGAACAATGCCCAGGTGCCCGATGGGTTCGCCGTGGTGCTGGACACGCTCAAATTGACTGAACAGCAGGATGTACACGACCTGGCCCGCGCCATTCTGAATGCGGGTGGCGACGGCGGCCTGATCGTGATCGACACGCTAGCCCAGGCAAGCCCAGGAATCGACGAAAACAGCAGCGCCGATATGGGGGTACTGATCGAAGCATTGCAGCGCCTACAGGCCATTACAGGCGGTCTGGTGCTGGCGGTTCATCACATGGGCAAGGACACGACACGAGGCGCACGCGGGCACAGTTCGCTGTATGCGTCCTGTGATGTGGTGCTGGCCGTCACGACAGGCCCCCAGGGCCGCAGCGTGAACACTGAAACCGGCGACGGCGGGAAGTCGAAAGACGCTGAACCCGTCTCGCACGCTTTTGATTTGGGTCGCGTGGTGCTTCACACCTTGGCCGATGGCCACGAGATCGCCGGGGCCTGCGTGGTGCCGATGGAGGTCGCCCCCAGGGCCGCGCTGCCGAAGTCACCCAAAGGCGGTAACGCCAAGATCGTATGGGATCACCTGGGCCACCTGCTACGGGACGCTGGCGACGTGCGCCCGGCAGACGCGCCGGCCAATCTGCCCGATGGCCGCCCCTCGATCAAGCTGGAGGCCGCCATTGAACAGATAGGACCGCAACTGACCTGCGAACCGAAACGGCGCACCGAGCGAACCCGCGCTGCCATTACAAGCTTGGTCACCAGTGGACTGATCGAACATTCGGAGGGCTGGCTGTGGATCAAGTAATTTCCACAACCCAAATTGTCCCGGTCTTTCCCGTTTCCCGTCCCCCTTATAGGGGGAACGGGATGGACGGGATGGCAGACGTTCCCGAAGTTTCCCGTTTCGGGCAGAACGGGAAGAACGGGAAGGCGTCTTTTCACGGTGGCGTGGGGTAGGGCAAAACCTTGAGGCCATGCCAAACCTAGACCGGCCGCTTCCCCTTCATTTCATAAACGTCCAGAAAAAAAGCAAACCTATTTTCAGGAAAAACCGATGAACCAAAAGAAATTTAAATCTGTCCTGGCGGCCCACCTCAAGCGCGAATTCGAGCGGCACATTCGGTTCGACAAGGGTGCATCCAAGTCCGTAGCCGAACGTGCTGCGCATGAGTGCCCAATGGGGACCATCCGTGCCCGCCTGCCGTGGCGTCGCAAGCTGCGGGCCTACTGCAAAGCTTTGCGCGTGTGGTGGGCGCGATGATTTCCACCGATCTAGAACAGCGCGTTGCCTCAACGACCGAAACCTATTTGCAATGGATTGAGCAACACGGGCGGCAAATCACGCCAGACGGGCGCGTAGGCGAAGCGCTGGCCGCCGATCTTGTCGGGGCGTCAGCCAAGACCCTGAGAAGTATGCGGGGCCAGGGACTGGGGCCGACTTTTCACAAAACTGCTGGCCGCGTCACGTATCGAGTCGCAGATTTGGCGCTGTGGATCGAGCGCGGTCGACAACCCACTCTTGAAACTTTGGAGCTTTGAACATGGATGCAATCAAGCGATTTGTGGCAGCCGCTGGGCCTGCCGTTGAGGAGTTTCTGGCGGCGATGCCCGAGCAGGATAAAGCGCGTGCCGCCGGACTGCTGGCGGCTGGAAATGGGCTGTCTATTTCGATGGTGGTGCAGGCAGACGGGGCAACTACCGTTCTCTTCGAGGCGGTCCTGCCCGACGGGACACGGCAGGTTCTGGCCCACGTATGTGCCGCACAAACCACAATGCAATAGCCAGAAATGTCCCGGCTTGTCCGTGTCTGGCCCGTCTTGGCCCGAATCGTCCCTGAATGATTCGCGGGGGCGTATCCCGTGGGCCAAGATTAGGGTGTCCATTATTTTTTTAGGAACTGTCATGGCCGGAATTGATCAAGTTGAACAGATGAATAACGAAATCCGCCGATTCGGTGACGCCGTGCGGGGGTATCGTGAGGATATTGCAAGCGTGAATTCGCGCATGAATGCTATCGAGCAGGAACTGGTAGCGCAAGGCGGCGTCGCCCCGCGATCCGGTGCGCGTTCGGGCGGGATGGGGTCTGCGCTACGCGCCGCTATCTCGGATGATGCGAGCTTCGAGCACCTGGCGGCGTGGAATCAAGGCACGGCACGCCTGACGCTGGATGGCCTGTCTATCCAATCCGCACTGGTGAACGAGCCTTACGATCCTTCGCCTTCGACAAATACCGGAATGCCAAGCCAGCCCGAGCGTGGCGGTATCGTCGGGCCGGTGATCGCCCAGCCGCGTTTGCTGAATTTCCTGCGCACCCGCCCGGTGACCGCTGATTCCGTCGAGTTTGTCCAACTGAGCACGACTGATGATGTGGGTTATCAGGAGGGTGAAGGGGCCGAAAAGCTGGAATTGATTTTCGATGGCACCAAGCGACGGGCGAACATTGCAACTATCGCGGGCCATACGACCGTATCGCGTCAGGTGCTGGGCGATCATGCCGCACTGTCCGGAGTTATTGATTCCGTGCTTCGGGCCAAGTTGCTGAACAAGCTGAGCTTTGAAATTATCAACGGAAACGGCGTTACGGATGGCGTGGGCGAAGCGTTCCATATCGCTGGCCTCACCGTGCAAGGTACGGTCATGACGCTGCCCGTGTCAGCTACATTTGCCGATCGCGTCGGGGAAGCTGTGGTGCGTCAATCGAACCTTGGATTTCAGCCTGGACTGATCGTCATCAATCCGCTGACCTGGTTTGCCGAGATCGGTACAGCCAAGACCCAAACTGAAGGGATCTACCTGTTTGGTAGCCCTGCTAGCCCGATCCCGCCCGCGTTGTGGAACCTGCCTGTAGCACTCGAGCCCGGCCTGCCCCAAGACTACGCCTTGGTGCTGGATCTGAACTACATCACGGTTCTGGATCGTGAGCGGCCCAGCGTCCTGCTTTCGAACTCGCACGGGAACAATTTCACCAAAAACTTGGTGACGGTCCTGGGCGAGTTGAGGGCTGGCCTGGAACTGCTGGACGCGGGAGCCGTGTTTATCGTTGAGCCGAGTAGCGTGTAAGGGCGATTCGAGGCCGTAAGGCTTCGATCTGTACCCTGGCCGAGTGGGGCGGCAATGCCGGTAACTCGGACACGATCAGACGGCGAGTGCGTGATGACAAAACCCCGTCAGCCGGTGGCAGTGCCCATAGACGCTGCGCGACTGGCAGCCCCACCGGTTCAGGCATGGCTAGTGGGGCATTCTTTTATGAGGACGGTGCTACCCGTATAGCGCATCACACGGGCACTGACTGCGATCATGAGCGCGACGTATGGGGATGATCCAAGGTGGTCTGATGCGCCCGTCACCACGCTACAGGTGGCCGGACAACGAGCATGTAGCAGGGGGGGCACTACAAAACCGTACAGGTTCGCCGGATCTAGACCGGCCGCTTCCCTCATTCAGAGATTTTTCCCCTTTTTGGTTAATTGTTAATCAAACCAAGCAGACCAATCCCTGCGAAAGCCCCGAGAACAAAGCCCTGCGCGGCTTTGGGGCCGATGTTCATGGTTAACAGATTTGAATTCAACGAGAGCCATCGACCCAGCCAAGCGCCGGGTTTTTCACGCCCACCGGTGGTGGAAGTCAGAGTTCAGTAGAGCGGCGAGAAGGGACAGGATTCAAAATTGAATCCTGTCTGTAGATCAACAACTTATTCAGCGGGAACGGTGCGCAATCTTGGTCGGATTTCAAATCTGACCAAGCCGAACCTGAGAAAGGCGGGATTCCGCCTATCGCGGTCGATAATAACGACCGCGATACCGCGCCCCACGCGCACGCAGGGACGGGGTCTCGTTTCCATGAACGACACCATCACGGCTATCCGGCAGGACGCAGAGGGCCGCTTCTGTCTGAATGATCTTCACCGTGCGGCGAAGTCTCGCAACAAGGCCACAGTGTCGCAGCGGCCGGGGACATTTCTCAAGCGGCCCGAAACCAAGGGGCTTGTAGCCGCTCTGAAAAAGCGATGCACCACACAGTGCATCGACCCTGTTCTGACGATAAGGGGCCAATAGCCGCCTTCCGGTTAATTACGGAAATTCCCGGAGGTCCCCGCCGCTGGTGTAGATCCGGCCGCCATCGGCGGATGGAGGCTTATCCTTCGTTGCATGGGAAGGGTGTGATTTGAGATCCGATCCTTTTCCTCAATCTGAGGATATCGAGGCCGGGATTGATCGCCAAAGTCTACATGGTGGCTACACGAACGCCACAAAGCAAAACACCAACCCCGAAGGATTGGCGTAAGTGCTTGATTCTACTGGTGGCGCATCAGGGACTCGAACCCCGGACCTGCGGATTATGATTCCGTCGCTCTAACCAACTGAGCTAATGCGCCAAAGAGCGAAATTATAGCAAGTTTTTTTAATCTTGCAAGCCACCCTGCCAGCCACATGGCTCCGGCAGCCCAACTATAGTAGGCTAACCACATCACAGGCAGTCATTTCGAGTGCTATCAACACAGGAACCCGGGATGCTTATCCGGCCACGCTCACGCATCACCCTACGCCAACTGGTGCTGATTCTGTCTATCGGCAGCGTACTGATCATGCTGATTGCAGGCGCGATCGGCGTTTATCATGTGCAGCGTGAACAACTGATGGATGACACCCTGATATCCAATCAGGCCTTTGCGGAAAAACTCGCTGCATCTACCTCGAACCTGCTGGAACAGGCGCAGCAGGACTTGGCCTATACAGCCGAGCGCATCGTGCAGTCCCGTCAACAGCCAAGCCAGTGGCAAAGCGAAGTCGATCGTCTGCGCGCCCAAGGGGTGGGATTCAATACGGTCTCACTCACCGATAGCCAGGGGATTATTTCCACGGTATCGCCGCGCTCTCGAAATCTGCAAGGCAAGCGCATTGACCAGAACTCTCCAAACGCCGGGCTGCGCCACCAGACTCCCACCATCAGCAGCCCTCTCACCACCACGCTGGGTAACCTGGCCATCCAGCTGACTCACCCCTTGTATACCCAGTCCAACCAGTACCTGGGCTATCTGACCGGGACCATCTATCTGAAATCCGATGGCGCCCTGGCCCGTCAGTTGGGCGAGCACTTCTTTCGTAACGACACCTACGTGTACGTGGTGGATTCGGCCCGACGCCTGCTGTACCACCCGAAGACAGACCGCATTGGCACCACAGTGACCATCAATCCCGTGGTCGATGCCGTCTTGAATGGCCAACATGGCATGCAACGCATCACCAACAGCCAGGGGGTGGATATGTTGGCGGGCTTTGCCTACGTCCCAGAAGCAAAATGGGGCATCGTCGTCCAACGACCCACCCTGGTGACGCTATCCCAGCTCAGCAAGCTCATGCGGAACATGCTCTGGCAGTTGATGATTCCCGTGGCTTTGCTATTGGCCCTGCTATGGTATCTATCCAATCTGGTCTCGCGCCCCTTGGGCGAGTTGGCCCAAATTGTTCAAAATGGCTATGAAGACCAGATGGTGCAGCGCATCCGATCCGTGCGCTGTTGGTATTTTGAAGCCGACCACCTGCAGGGCGCCCTGCTGTCGGGCCTGGGGGCGGTCGGCCTGCAACTGGGCCAACTACAAGAGGCCGCCTACCAAGACCCCATGACCGGCCTGGGCAACCGCCGGGGACTTAGTCTGGCACTACAAGCCTGCCTGTCCATGAACCAGCCTTTTTCCGTGATCGCGCTGGACATTGATTTTTTCAAAAGCATCAACGATACCCACGGGCATGATGTGGGCGACCAGATCATCTGCCAGATAGGCGACCGCATGCGCAGCCAGGCGCGCGAGGGCGATGCGCTATTCAGGATGGGGGGCGAGGAATTCCTGGCGATTCTACCCAATACCCAGGCGGATATCGCCACTGTCATTGCCGAACGCCTGCGCTCCAACATCGAGCAAGCGACGATTCTGCCTGACCGCAACGTAACCGTGTCCATTGGGGTGGCAGGATGGCGACCAGGCCAGGACACCACCGGTGAGCACATCATCAAGACAGCCGATCAAGCGCTATACCAAGCCAAGCAAAGTGGCCGCAACCAAGTTATCTGCCATCAGAACGATATGGATTGAAGTACTGGCCCGGAAACCCTCTGGCGCGTATGCATTTGTGGATGCACAAATTTAAAGGCCCCACCTCTTGGTGGGGCCTTACTGCCACTGGGGCAGCGGCACTGCATGGGCGCAGTGCGAAGTCAACGCCTGTATGGCGATGAAGCACTACCACTTGGTAGCAGCTTCAGTATAAGCAAGCAGCCCCTAGGCCGCAAGACTGGGATTTACCCTAGCCATGCGCCAGCGCATAATCCAGCGCAGCCCGCACTGCAGCCACCTGGGCAGCATTGCATTGTTCGGCGCTGGCCAGAGGACTATCCGGGTAGACCTCTGTGGTCGTTCGATAAGGGGCGTCTGTAATCCCTGCGCACAGGCCCAAAGGCCGCAGGGCATAGCGGATGACACCCGGTGCAACCACCGTAGAGCCAATGATCTCACCCCGTTCATCCGCTGGTGCAATATGCGTGACACGCCGCACTGCCTGGATCACGGCATCTTGGAATTCGGGCTGAGGCGAGTCGGTATCGTCCACCAGATAAAAACCGTCCGGGATACCGCCGGGCGTGAAATCCAGACCGTCCCTAGCGGCCAGGGCTGGGCGAAACTCGGATTCATCCGTATCAGTGGTTTCATGCAGATCGATATGCACCCGGACCCGATCCGCAAAAGGCGCGACCCATTGCATCAAGGCAGCGGATTCGCCCGCTGGACTATTGGCACGGAACGAACGATTAGGGTCCAGTGCCGCCGGGTTCCAGCGATGGATGCGCTCGAACCCCCACGGGCTGACACAGGGCACGATCGCAATATCCAGGCGCCCTGCATAATCCCGCACATGATCAGCCGCGAATTGCAGCGCCCCAAAGACGCCGCTGGACTCATAGCCATGCACACCGCCCGTCACCAGGGCCACTGGCCGGTCTGCATGCCAATCCCGGCTGCGCAGCCCCATCAAAGGATAGGTATCGGGCGCATAATCCAACTGACCGTATTGCTCGACATCCAGATGATCGCGCAATTGCTCCACGGCGGCCAGCACCAGATCGGCATAACTGCGATGACGTGTTTGACGGGCCAGCCAAAGCGATTTTTCATTGGCCCCCCAGGCTGTGCCCGGTGTCCCGATGGGGTAGAACTGCATAGGGTTGCTCCTTGACGAATATGAGGTCACTGTAGCACGCAGCCACCCTGCTGGAATCCCTCACAATCGTCTCACTGCGCTGCAGGCCGCAAGCACACGCCTTGCTTTTACATCGGGCGAGATCGCATACTAAGGGTCTTGCTTTTTGTCGAATGGAACTCACCATGACTGACACCCTCCCCACCTTCGAGCAACGCGCCCGCGGCGCACTGATGGGCGCCTATATTGGCGACGCCCTGGCACTGGGGCCGCACTGGTACTACGATCTGGATGCCTTGCGCCACGATTATGGCAACTGGATCACGGACTACACCGATCCGCGCCCTGATCGCTACCACGGCGGCATGAAGGCTGGCCAGTCATCCCAGGCGGGCGTCATCCTGGACTTGCTGACCGATTCCCTGGTCACACAGAACGGCTACCAGGAAGACGACTTCTGCCGTCGGCTGGATCAGGATTTATTCAGCCAACTGGACGGCACCCCCATGAACGGCCCAGGCGGCTACACCAGCCAGTCCATCCGCGAAACCTGGCGCTTGCGGGTGCACGAACACCATCCCTGGGGACAAGTATCAGGCTTGGCCGACACCACTGAAGCCGCTGAACGCATCCCGGCATTGGCCATCCGCTACGCCCGCCAGCCGGATCAATTGGCTCGCCTGGCCTCAGCCAATACGGCACTGACCCAGCACGATACAACTGTCATGGCCATGACGGTGGCATATGCCTGTGTGCTGGGCAGCCTGGTGCGCGGCGAATCCCTGGATGCTCAAACATCCGACCGCTTGATGGCCATGGTGCGCGAAGGCACTCTGCCCTTTCATTCAGTCACCGGCCATGGCGAGCAGGTCCCGCCAGCAGGGCCCGAGGCCTCGCGCCGCGCCGGCCAGTTTCCATCGCCGGATGCGCTGCTGACGGCATCTTGTATCGTACGTGCCGCCCAAGATCCCGATATCCGCATCGAGCCCGCCTGGAAGGCATCCCTGGTCTATGGCATGCCCTGCGCCGTATACCATCAGTTTCCGGCAGCCTATTACCTGGCCGGGCGTTTTCAGGGGGATTTCGAATCCGCCGTGCTGCACGCGGTCAATGGCGGTGGCCAGAACATGGCGCGCGCCATGCTGACCGGCGCCTTATGCGGCGCGATTGGCGGTATCCAGGCAATTCCAGATCGTTTTCTGCAGGGGCTGGAACATGTCGACCAACGTCTGGCCTGGGCCGAACAACTGGCCCAGCAGGCTGTCTGACTCAATACTGACGAGAACGATCCACCACCCCGGTAATGGCCTCGCCACGCCCCAGGGCCTGGATCTTGTCTGCGATTTGCTGCACAGACAAGGACAACAGGCTGGCCCCCGCCACATGCGGCGTGACGTGAATGCGCCGATCATGCCAAAAAGCATGATGAGCCGGCAAGGGTTCTTGGGCAAAAACATCCAGTGCCGCACCACGCAAACGCCCAGCCTGCAGACTGGCCAATAAGTCGGATTCAACCAAGTGCGCGCCCCGCGCAATATTGATCAGATAGGCATCCGGCAAGAGCTGATCGAACAGGGCCTGCGACAAAATACCCTGGGTCTGATCCGTCAAGGGCAGCACATTGACCAGCACTCGGGTACGCGCCAAAAATTGATCCAATTGATCTGCTGCATAAACCTGGGCGCCGGGCACCGGGCGTCCGCTGCGCGACCAAACCGCAACCGGATAATCCAGGGCGGCACAGGCCTGGGCCACCCGCGCACCCATGACCCCAGCCCCCATCACGCCAACCGACCAAGCATCGCGATCAATGTCCGGCAAAGGCCGCCAACAGGCCTGTGCCTGCAGCTCTGCATAGCGGTCCAGATCCCGGGACACACGAACCAGGTAATGCAGCACATACTCGGCCATCTGCACCGCCATGCCGCCGTCTTCCATGCGCACCAGGGTAATGTCGTCGGGCATCCCCGGCAGCGGCAGCAGCGCATCCACCCCAGCCCCCAGATTGAACACATGCGTCAGACGGGGTTCATGCTGAAAGAGTGCCGTCGGCGGCGCCCAGACCACGGCCATCTGAGCCTGCCCCGAGGGTCGGCCTTCATCCCAGGCACGCACCTGATGCTCGGGCAGCGCCTGTTGCAAGGCATTGACCCACGCCTGGGGTTCAGATTCATGGCGGGAAGAAAAAACGATTTCCATGCGGCAATACCTGCTCAAAACAGCCTGTTCAAGCTGCAATTAAAGGACGTTTGGACTTTAGCACAGGGGGCTCAATACCCTTCAAGCAGCCATTCTGCGTCGCCAGAACACGTCATCACACCAGCGTGATTGCTGACGATAGTAAAAATTCCGTTGAGCCACGTACTGCTGCCAGCGCCGATCCTGGTGCGCCATATATTGGCGTATGTAAGATTGATCCTGGCCGACCGGCGCATCGGCCTGAAGCTGATAATGCACCAGGTGCCCCGCTTCGCTGCCACTATCCAAGGCCTTCCAGATGCCTTGCGACGACAATGGATCATAGGCCTGGGCCGCATCCCCCACTGCCAGCCAATCCGCCCCGCCAAAATCCTGCAGACGCTGACTTCCTGCCGAGGCCCCCCGGATAGGCATATCATCGGGCAAATAACCCTTGGATTGCAACAAAGGCCCCAAATGCGTCGAAGCCCCCAATAACGCGTCAAAGCCCGCCTTGCGAGCGGCTGTCCTGGCGGTGGGCAGGTCACTGTCCGTATGAAACACCAGCAGACGCCGCGCTGCAGCCCCAGGCAGGCGATTGCTATACCACCACCCAGCAGGCCCCGATTCAATCCGGGTATGGCAATCCCGATCTTCGATTGTGCTGTCGTACCACTGGGCATAGGCAAACAACGTATCCACCACCTGCGCAGCCACACCCAACGTCCGTCCCACCACGGCGGCGCGCCCAGAGGCATCCAGCAAAAAACGCGTCCGATGCACCGACTGTCCGGTAGACTGAGCCAAGACAACTTGCCAGCGCAATTGCCCCTCGGTCAAGCGGCTACAGCTGACAAAGCGTCCGCCCGCCATGATTTGAGCGCCTGCCACCACGGCACGATCACGCAGGGCCTGATCAAAGAGCAGCCGATCGACACACTGACCGTGCTGACTGGGGGTGTAAAAAAAAATCCGTCACCTCAGGCTGCGGTCCTGACCACACAGAGACATTGCCGGCAGTCCGAAAACAGGCCTGCGCCTGACCAGGCGTATCATCCAAAGGGCCTAAAAATTGCCGGACCAAGCCCATCGCCCCAGGGGCGATGGATTCACCAAGCTTGAAGCGCGGCGCGGTGCGCGGCTCGGCCAGCAGCACCCGCCAGCCAAAGCCAGCCAAGGTGATCGCAGCGGCGCAGCCCGCCGGCCCCGCCCCCACGATGACAACATCCCAGGTAGCACCCAAGGCGGGCGCACCAGCAGACATCAGCTGGCTTTGCCCGGTGGTGGTCGATCCAGGGCCGGATCGCGCTCTTGTTCCACGTAGACGACCTCGCCGTTATCCAGCAAGAACTGACCGTCCGGCGTCTTCAAGGGCAAGACCATACCCAATTTAGGCCAGGCGTACAGCATCTGATCATAGCCATCGGTAGATGACAGGGGTTCGCCGGCTTCGTCGTACCCCCGGAACCATTCGCGGTGGGTGCGATCCTGGGTCTTGCTGTCGTACTGGAACACGATATCCGGGCGCTGGGTAGGCCACCACGCCGTATTGCAAGACCAGAAATCCCCCTGCCAGGGGCTGGACATATAGGCGCTGAGTTCACCTGGCTCGATATCCGACGCCACCCGAAAGGCACCGGCGAATTTATCGCGGTAAATAATCAGGTACGGAAACTCGATGCCCGGGTGAAATCCGCCGCCAATGGTGGGTTCCAGAGCAGCCGCATCCAAAGCATGCGGCTGCTGGTCAACGGGCAAGCCATCCAATGCCAGCGGTGCCTGCAAGGAACCGGTCTGGAAATTGCCATCGGCCCAGTCCTTCAGATGGCGTAACTGCCAGTCCGTCAAGCTGAGAAACTGATTGGGGAAGTTATCCCCCAGTTGCTGGTTTTGCAGGGGCTTGCCACCCGAACCCCAGAGCTTGGGCATCTTGTGCTCGTCGGTCTTGTCGGCGAACTTCGGATCCTGCCAACTGGTGGGCCGCAAAGGCGGCGCCGGCAGCAGTGAATCCACCAGACGGCTACGCTGGCCGGCAGAATGCCGCATCAGATCGTAGATACGTTGGCGCAAAGGCTTGAAGTCATCACCAGGATTGGACAAAGCCGTGACATAAGCCGGACTGAGTAAATTACCCGGCTGTTTGGGCCCATGCGCCAGGTTTTTTGTGCTGGCATCCACCCCGGCAGCCTGGGCGCTGACCCAGCCATAATTCACCGCCTTGGAGAACAAGGGATAAACATCCCGATAAAAATCGGTCTGCTGGCCCGTATAGGGATAGGCCTCCGGGAAGGCCTCGTAGACTCGGTCGAGGATAGACACGACATGCATCATGTGCGGGGCGTATTTTGGAGGTGCCGTCACCACCCATGCGCCACGCAAGGGATTGCGGGTGCCTTCGTCAGCAGCGGTTTTCACGCCATCCCGCGTACTCAGCACTGTGCCGTCCGCCAGGGTGACCGTCACATCGATCTCGCCCCCGCAGGTGTCATCCCACCAGCCTGGAATATTGAAGTATGCAAACTGATTGGTCAGGGGGTCTGTGCCGTTATCCGGGCCATTGGGCGGATTGTGAAATTCGCTGGGGTTGGACAGCGCGACCTTGGGGGTAGTGACACATTCGGCCTTACCGGGCGATGCGATGAACAGCAGGCGGTCTGCCTTGTCCAGCCGCAACTGGCCCAGTTCGATGCCGTGCGCGGGGGTATAGGTGACATCGACCTCCTGGTTGATGTCGGCCGGGGTGTACCCCTCGAAGCGCAAAGCGCCGGGCAGCTTGCCCTTATCGATACCCGTAAAGACATCGCCCTTCATGACGACGGCCTGGTCCTGTCCCGAAGCAATCGTATGAACGCCTGGGTCAATGATCAGCTGATTGCGCTGGCCGGGCTTCAGGCCGGGCTGGATGCCGGCATTCCGCAGTTTATCGGGATCAAATAGGTAAGCGCCTTGAAAAGCATAATTGGCGGCTTTCATATTGCGCACATGAACGCGCCAATGCAGGGATTTGACCTGATCAGAATCAGTGGAGAGTTCACCGATGACCTGGTCATTGGCATCGTAGGCATAAACACGGTAGCGCTGTGCCTGGCGTTTCAGGCGCATATCAGCATCACGATACGTGCCGCCCTCAGGCCCAGGGCCGCCTTGCCCGCCAGGATCAGCCACCACGCCGGGGGCTTCGGGGCCGATGAAAAATTCGTCGCTGTCGCCCATGCGGGCCATCCCGATACCAGGATGAATACGAATGCTTTTAATGGCAGTAGACATAGATTTTTCCAATCAGGACTTGCCGGACACGACAGTCCAGTCAAACAGGTTATCGGACACCACCACATAACGGCTGTCGGCATGGCCGATCGTGGCCTGAATACGCCCTGACTGCCGGGACTGCCGATAGACCACAAAACCACCGCCAAACCCGGCCTTGATGGATTTTTCAATCTGAGTGGAAGTTACCTGGTCCAATGCCCCGCCAGACCTGTCTGTCGACCAGGCTGAAGCCAACCTCGGGACTAGTGATATACCTGCCGTTCCCCCACAGACCTGCATAAAGGCCCTGCGCCTGATATTCATCTTGTTCTCCTGGTGTCAGCATGCATTAAGCATCCATATTATGGGCATGGATATTATGGCAGATTGTCATGACACTACAACTCGAACAACCACACCACCAGCGGAATCAGAATCGCTGCCAATGCACTGTGCAAACCCATGCCCAGTCCGGCAAATGCGCCCGCCTGATCGTTATGTTCAAACGCGCGCGCCGTGCCAATCCCGTGTGCGGTCACCCCCAAGGCAAAGCCACCGGCGATCGGATCTTTCTTGATCAGGCGCCCCAGCAGCGGTACGCCAAAGGCAGCGCCCAGCACACCTGTAATCACGACAAACACCACGGTCAGTTCGGCGCTGCCGCCAATCTGGTCAGAGACCCCCATCGCGATCGGCGTGGTGATGAAACGCGGCAACAGCGACAGCATGATGGCGCCATCCACCCCCATCACCCAGCACAGCGCCACCGTAGACAAAATCCCGACCAACGACCCCACCAGAAGGGCCACCAACAGCGGTACCAGACTGCGTCTGAGCGTGGCCAGTTGCTGAATCAGTGGCACGGCCAATGCCACGGTGGCAGGGCCCAGCAAAAAGTGAATGAATTGCGCCCCCTCGAAATACTGATCGTAATCCGTGCCCGTTAGCAGCAGCAAGCCGACAATGGCCCCAATGGACACCAGGACCGGATTGAATAAGGAGAAATTTCCGGCGGTTGCATAAAGCTGTTTTGCCAACCAGAACACCGTGACGGTCACCGTTAACCAAAGCAGTGGCTGCCTGGCCAAATACACCCAAATCACATCAAGCGGCATGCCTTACTCCTGTTGGCCACTGAGGCGGGTACGCCCCAATAGCCAGTGCAGCGTGAATGCCGTCACGACCAAAGTAATCGCCACTCCCAGCACCAACACAATGGCAACCCGCCCTGCCTGATCGGCCATCTCATGCCAATGCGCAATAACGCCCACCCCTGCTGGCACAAACAGCAGCGACAGATTTTCCAGAATCGACTGTGTCGTGCGCAAAAGAGGTTTTGGAACCCTGCCACGCCACCATAAATAAATAAACAGCAGCAACATGCCCACGACCGGCCCCGGTAATGGAATATGCGTAAATTGCACCAGCAAAGTGCCTGCCAGCTGCATCAGCAACAGTGCAGCAATCGCGCCCACCATGATCTTTTATCCTTTACTCAGCTACGGCATCAAGCCTGTCATCCCTCAGGCGGATATGAATGAGCCCTGATAAAAAACAGATTGACAGCACCCGGCTCAATCGAGAACAGCCGCCGTGACGGAGCTTCCGGCGTTCCAGGGTCCAGCACAACCGTCGCGGCTCCGTGACGGTGCATATCTGCCTCGATCTTGAAAGTCTCGCCATCAGGCAGCACCACCCGAATATGCGATGTATCAAGCCGCTGCCCATCAGCGGTATAAAACTCAAGCGTTGTATCCGCCATTGCGCTTTCCTTTTCTCCGTCTGTTTCACGCAGAGTCTGACAGATTCAGCAGTAAGAGGGCAATATCCGAACGCCTGGCCCGCCCCATCCATATGGGGACACACTCCCAGGCCTTCAGGTCGACCCTGAAGATCTGCTGATGCAACGCTTCTGTGGGTCAGTCTTCACATACCCAAACAGATACCTAAAACGTGAGGCTTGGCTTTTTCCCCGGCCAAAAAGGTCGCGCGCACGCGCCCTGCTGCCGAAAGGTACGTTATAACAGGCTGGTTTCGTAGGAAAGCCTTTTCCTATGCGGACACTACCCCGTGCCCTACCGGAGACCCCATGAACGATGAACAGCAGCTGGTGATCTTTGAAGGTGACGCCGGGCAGGTGGAAGTGCGGCTGGAAGGGGAAACCGTCTGGCTGACCCAACGACAGATGTCCGATCTATTCGACACGACGCCTGAAAACGTGTTGATGCACTTGAAAAACATTTACGCAGCCGGCGAATTGACCGAATCGGCAACTGCTAAGGATTTCTTAGCAGTTCGAACCGAAGGCCGCCGTCAGGTACAGCGCAACCTCAAGCACTACAACCTCGACGCCATCATCTCCGTGGGCTACCGCGTGAATTCAAGCCGCGCTACGCATTTCCGCCAGTGGGCCACCCGCACCCTGCGCGAGCACCTGACGCAAGGCTACACCCTGAATCGCCAACGCTTCGAGCAAAATGCAGCCGAACTGGAAGCCGCCCTGACGCTGGTAAAGAAGGCTGCAGCCGGTGATGCCCTGACCACCGACCAGGGACGCGGTCTGGTGGACGTGATCGCTCGATATACCCACACATTCCTGTGGCTGCAGCGCTATGACGAAGGCCTGCTGACCAAACCATCTGGCAGCCCTGGCGGCACGCTACCCTCGCCTGTCGAGGCCCGTTCCGGCATTGCACGACTGAAGGCCGATCTCATGAGCCGCAGCGAGGCCACGGCCTTGTTCGGCAACGAGCGTGAGGACGACTTTGTCGCCACCTTGGGCAATCTGGACCAAACCGTATTCGGCGAACCCGCCTACCCCACGGTGGAATCCAAAGCGGCCCACCTGCTGTACTTCATCATCAAGAACCATCCGTTTTCGGATGGCAACAAACGCATCGGCTCCTATCTGTTCGTCGATTTTCTGGCCCGCAACGGTCGCCTGCAACGTGATGGCGAGCCAGTCATTAATGATGTCGGTCTTGCTGCCTTGGCTTTGTTGATTGCTGAATCCGACCCGAAGGCCAAGGATGTGATGATTCGCTTGATCGAGAATATGCTGGCGCCCAGCCAGAGCTGAACACCTGCGCGACTGGTCCTTCAAGCGCCAGCTGATGCTGGACGAATTGGCAGCATATCGCTGAGCGAGGGAGAAAACTATTAGCCGCACGCTCTTCCTGACCGACAGTGCAGAAGCGGATTTGGCGGTGGATTCCACTAACCCACCAACCGAGCACACAACATCCTGACCACTCCTCGGCCCGATTGCGGCCTGGTGAATGCAGCCCATCGCTGGAGCACTATTTCGGCATCAAGCGCTTCAACCGTCACGGCCTGGACTGGGATGCCACCGTTGCCGCCCGCCGGTCCTTTCTGGGCCAGTGTCCGGCAGCAGCTGATCCCGGCATGCCGGAGCGGGGGCCTTGGAGCAGTCCAGCATTCTGTTGCAGGACACCGGCATCAGGCCCAAAGCGGTCTATGCCGATCTGGGGTATCGGGGCGTCGATGCGGAGATCCCGGAATACGCCCTGAAGCATCGAGGGAAATTCAAACGCCTGACGCCCAAAGAGCAGCAGTTGCTCAAACGCCGCCAGGCGATTGAACCGATCATCGGGCACCTGAAAAGCGATCACGGTATGAACCGCTGTCATTTAAAGGGGCAAATTGGGGATGCCATCCATGCGGTGCTGTGCGCGGCAGGTTTCAATATGAAATGGCTGCTGCGCATGATTGCCCGAAAGGGCATCCGCCCTTTTTTTGTTCCTTATTTTTTGGCCTGGATCTGGCAGCGGATCCAGAAATTATCCCTATGGGGTGAGCTACCCCGCCAGAATTCGTGGCCTCAGATCGCCGGAAATCCGGCGTGATGGTGAGAAATGAATTCTTCAGGGACGACCAATTCACGAAACGGCGGAAATGACAATTGATGCATACGAAGCCGCACTGGAGCTGGGCAATCCGTAAACTACAGCCACCTGGCAATAGAAAGCCATACCCGTATCGGGTATACTCAAAGGAAGCTTGATGGGCTTGATTCTGAAGAGAAAAGACTTTGCTCATTGGCAGTCGGCAGAAAAACTGCCAGATTCTGCGCTATGCAAGGCCGTCGAGGAGATGGAAAGCGGTCTGATCGATGCCGATCTGGGCGGCATGCTCTACAAAAAGCGCATTGCGCGGCCAGGCGGCGGCAAAAGTGGTGGATTCCGTACCCTGCTGTCTGCCAGGATCGATGATCGGTATGTATTCCTGCATGGGTTCGCGAAAAGCGACAGGGCCAACATCACGCAGGACGAAAAAAAGGCCCTCCAATACGCTGGCAAAGTCTTCCTGGAACTGCCAGCACACGCCTTGTCCAAGGCACTGGAATCCGGGGTATTACTAGAGGTGCATTGTGAGCAAAATCATTGAATCCCTGCGCGGCGATCTGGCCACGCTTCACAAAGCCGGGGCCATCGACAAAGTGACGATGCGCGAATTCGATGCCGTCTGCCCGCCGCCCGTGCACGATCTCACACCCAGCGACATCAAAAGCCTGCGTGAAAAACTGAAATTCAGCCAGCCGGTGTTCGCGCACCACCTGCACACCACGGCATCGACCGTCCGAAAGTGGGAGCAAGGGGATACCCGCCCAACAGGCCCGGCACTGAAGCTGCTGAACGTCATCGCAAACAAGGGACTACAGGCCATCTTGTAGTCATTTCCCCGCAACCGCGCCGGCTTGGTGGAAATCCGCTGGCCTATTGGTGTGCATCAGATGTTCAGACGGTGCCCGACTGGTGTCGGCGTGGTGTATCGCCGGTGTGTCTACGGTGTTGCCAGGCGGTACCGCTGGTGTATGAATGGTGTCCCCCACCACTCTGGCTACCGTCTACGCGCCATTCGGCCACAGGCGTGGCCGCCGTTCTCCCTGACGGATCAATGGCTTGCACCATTCCAGTGCCCTATCTGTCCTACATCGCCAAAACCGGCCATCTCCTGGCAAGCCATTGACCCACAACGCCTTTCCCCTCCCCGCCAGGGGTGCGTCATGTGTGGGACGTTTAAGGCCACAAAGGAGCGCAGCGAATTTGGGGACTGAACGGCCCAGCCTGACCGGAAACCGGACAGGCAGCGTCACAACACGGGGCCCCAGGCGAAGCCTGGGAACAGGCCTGGCGTATCAAATCTCGGGCGATGGGGTACCGGACGGCAACACGACAAGATGAAGGCCTTGTCCAGATGGCAAGCTATAGGCGGCATCTCGCGGCTTCGCCTTGCGGGCTGCCAGGTCAGATAATTGTTTGGCGATTTTGGGCATGTCGGGTCTTTAATTGGGCCATCCTTGGGTATGTGAGTTTTAACATACCCAAACACATACCCAAAAACGTGGGATTGTCTGACCCGCCCTGATTCACACAGACATGAAAAAACCCGCAAGAACTTAATGTTCATGCGGGTTTCCGGTACTTTCTGGGCTGTCCTGGAACAGCCTGATTTATATCTGTGGTGCCGTCGACGAGACTCGAACTCGTACAGCTTTCGCCACTACCCCCTCAAGATAGCGTGTCTACCAATTCCACCACGACGGCTTCGCCTACTGCGAAAGACGCAGATTCTAGCATGAAGACAGATTATTTGCTGTCGCCAGGTTTTTGATCCCCGGGCACCGACGGCACGGAGGCAGCCGAATTGGCCGCTGCAGGTACGCTGGCATCAGCGGCCGGCTGACTGGATGGCACGGCAGGAACGGATGGCACCACCGAGCCCAAATTCGGAACAGCACTGCCTGTCGGCGGCACAGGGGCTTCTTCAGACGACATAAAGCCCTGCATGATGCCGGATTCCAGCGGCGCGCCACTGGGGTGGTGCGACACCCAGGCCAACCCCAAGGTGGCGGCAAAAAACAGCACGGCGGCCCATTTGGTGGCACGCGACAGGAAGTTGGCGGCACCAGCCGAACCAAACACACTGCCTGCTGAACCACTGCCAAAGGCGGCGCCCATATCGGCACCCTTGCCTTGCTGCAGCAGGACCAGCAGAATGACCAACAGAGAAGAGATAATCTGCAGTGTCAGCAGGACGGAAGAAAACAATTGCATGATGTAAGGACTCCGGGAGTCTTAAGCGACCGCAGCCGCGATATTCAGGAATTCGTCGGCGATCAGGGCCGCACCCCCCACCAGGGCGCCGTCGATATCCGGCTGGGCAAACAGCGATGCCGCATTGGCGGCCTTGACGCTGCCGCCGTAAAGAATGCGGGTATTCGCCGCCCCGTGTCGGGCCAGTGCGGCACGCACGAATGCATGGATGGCCTGGGCCTGCTCGGGCGTGGCGGTGCGCCCCGTGCCTATGGCCCAGACGGGCTCGTAGGCAATGACCAGGCGCGCCAGGGCCTCAGCCCCCAGTGCCAGCACCGGAGCCAGTTGCTCGGCGATCACGGCTTCGGCCTGGTCGGCGTCACGCTGAGCCAGGGTCTCGCCCACACAAACCACCGGCGTGATGCCTGCGGCCAGGGCAGCAACCGCCTTGTCGGCCACCTGGGCGCTGGTTTCGCCATGTAGCGCACGGCGTTCGGAGTGCCCGCACAGGGCCCAGCCAACACCAAAATCAGCCAGCATTGCGGCGGAAACCTCGCCCGTATAGGCCCCACGATCATGGGCGCTGATGTCCTGTGCACCCCAACTGATCACAGATCCGCTCAGGGCCTGGCGCACCTGGGCCAGATAAGGAAAAGGCACACAAACCGCCAATTGGGCAAGCCCTGCACGCTGCACCCCAGCCACCAGACCATCCAGCAGCGCGGCATTATCTGCCAGGCTGCCGTGCATTTTCCAGTTGCCCATGACTAGGCGCGTACGAGGTTGATCCATGGGATGCTTGCCTGTATAAAATTTAAATCAGGTAACTCTTGATTGTAGCGTGTTTGCCAAATTTATAGTGGTGCTCCCAGCCGGAATCGAACCGGCACGCCCGAAAGCGAGGGATTTTAAGTCCCTTGCGTCTACCTATTCCGCCATGGGAGCCTTGCGCAAGGCCAACATTGTACCCGTATGCGCTCAACGTCGAAGCTGCCCCGTTTATTTATTCCCCATCATCGTCCTGGGTAGCCAAGTGGCCAATTCAGGCACCAGCAACACCAGGATCAGCACCGCCACCATCAAACCGATATACGGCAAGGAGCCCCGGATAATGGGCGCTAGTGTCGACCCCGTAATCGCCTTGATGGTAAATAGATTCATGCCCACGGGGGGTGTGATCAGGGCGATTTCCAGATTGATCACCAGTAACACGCCATACCAGATCGGATCGATGCCCAGCTGATGCATGGCCGGCAAAATCACCGGCGTTGTCACCAGAATGATGGAAATAGACTCCAGGAACATCCCCAACACGACGATCAACAACATCAGGGCAATGATGAAGCTGATGGCCCCCATGTTCATGGCGGTCAGGGATTCCACAATTTCTTGCGGAATCCGCATCTTGGTCATCACGTGGCTGAATACCGCCGCCCCCGCCAGTATCATGAACAGCAGGGCCGACAGGCGGCAGGCCTCTTGGGCGCTGGCCCATATATCGCGCCATCCCACCGTCCGATAGATAAAGACGGTGACCAGCAAGGCCAACCACACCCCGGCGGCGGCGGCCTCGGTGGCAGTAAACACCCCCATGTACATGCCGCCCAGCACGAACACCGGCAAGGCGATCGACCAGACGGACTTGCGCAGGGCCTGGCGCATCTCTGCCCAGGATGCCCGCGTATCCCGCTGCACGGCATTACCGGCCGATGCGCACTGAAACATGACCCAGGCCATGAATACCAGGGCCATGATGAGCCCCGGCACAATGCCGGCAATGAACAGGCTGCCAATGGATGAGTCCGTGGTGATGCCATACAGAATCATGGGGGCCGAGGGTGGAATCAAAATCCCCAATGTTCCCCCAGCCGCCACGACGCCATAGGCGATTTTCGGGGAATAGCCATAACGCAGCATCTGCGGAATGGCGACGGCGCCGATCGTCAGCGCTGTGGCCACGCTGGATCCTGAAATCGCGGCAAACACCGTGCAGGCCATGATGGTGGCCACCGCCAGCCCTCCGGGCAGATGGCGCGTAAAGGTATAGGCGGCATCGTACAGGTCATCTACGATCTTGCCGCGGATCATGACGTGTGCCATGAAGGCAAATAAGGGAATAGCCACCAATAGATACTGGTTGAGCTCGGTAAAGATAATGCTGGCCAAAGATCCCAGGTTGCCTTGCACGGCCAGCAGCATGCCGCTGCCAAACAGCGTCAGTCCGGCAAAAATAGGAATCCCTGTGAACAGCAGGGCCAACAAGGCCAGCAGCATGAAGAAAATAGTCATGCGACACCTGTCAGCGTAGAGGGCGCAGGACGCTGAGCCGACACCGTTAAGACGCGCCACAGCAGTTCCAACGCCACCAACCCCAGCAATACCCCGCCCACGGGCAGGAACAGCTGCAAGGCCCAGATGGGGATTTCCAGTTGGCCTTCCGTCAGTTGCCCGATCATGTGGGCCAGGGCAACGGCCTTCCAGCCATTGACGATCAGCCCCCCCGCCACCAGCAGCACCGACAGGCAAGACCAGGCGGCAGCCCAGCGCGCCATGCGTGGCGACAAACAGCCCACCAGCATGTCCACCCCGATGTGTCCATTGCGCCGCAACACATCCGGGGCAGCCAGCATGACCAGGGCCGTGACGGAAAAACCGACCAATTCGTCACTGCCCAGCAAGGCCGTGGAAAATACATAACGCAGCAGCACCGCTGCACCAATCAACAGCAGGTCAATGATGATCAGCGCCGACGCCAGCCCCAGGGCCAGCCGACTGAGCCAAGCCACCACGCACGCAAAGCGGCGCAGGCCGGGGCCGTCAAGATCGAGATTGGGCAATTCGGAATCTGCACTCATGCTTATGCCTATTTACATGGCCTTGATCAGATCGATCAGTTCCTGACCCTTGCCGCGCGTGGAGTTCAGGAACGATTCCAGCACCGCAGGCTGCATGGCGCTTTTAAAGGCTGCTATTTGCTGCGGGCTCAAGGCCACGGCCTGCATCCCGGCCTGATTCAGCTGGGCCAGTTCCTCGGGATTGATGTTCTCGTCGGTAATGATGGATTCCTGGGCAGCCTTATCCGCCGCACGGGTAATGCCGCCGCGCACGTCCTCTGGCAGACCATCCCACCAGGCGGGGTTGACCACCAGATTGTCATAGACCAGCACGATGGGCGAAGCCGCACCGAATTGCTGTACTTCATAGTATTTGCGCGAATAGGCCGCCTTGGTGGCCGTCACGGCGGCATCGACAACTTTGGTCTGCAAGGCCTGGTAGACCTCTGAACCCGCCATCGCGACCGGCACTGCCCCCATGGCGATCAGGCCCGCATCAAACAAGCGGTTCAAGCCGCGCATCTTGACGCCTTCGAACTTGGATGGCTCGTCCAGCAACTGCGTGGATGACGTAAACATCAGGTCATTGGTGTCCACCATCCAGCTGATGTTGCGCACCCCTTTTTCCAGCATCTTCTGATCCAGCAGCTGTGCTGCCTTGGACCCCAGGAAAGCCTTTTGCTGGGCGGGCGCACTCATCAGATAGGGAATCTGCGTCACGGCGATTTCGGGCAAGCTGCCACCCCATTGGATGGACAGGATCAGGGCAGATTCGATCTCTCCACCTGCCACGGCGGCATGATGCTGGGCCGGACGATACAGCTGGGCAGCGCCAAACAGCTGGACTTCGACCTTGTTGCTGGTTTCCTGAGCCACATCCTTGGCGAATTGCTCCATGCGCTGTGCACTGGGGTGGGAGGGTGGAAACTGATGGCTGACACGCATGGTGTAATCAGCTGCCTGAGCCAAGCCCATGGGCAAGGCCACGGCCAAAGCCACGGATAACAGTCGGGAAGTCAATTTCATGGGATGGTCTCCAGTCAAATAAAATTCAGGCCACGCATCCACGCGCCTGGGCAATATCAGCAGCACTCAGCCCCAGGGCCGACAATACCTGATCGGTGTCCCGACCAGGCGCAGCCACGTCACCTGCGGCATCCAGCAGTCGGCCATCGACTTCAAACGGCAGGGCCGGGGCCCGAAACGAAGAACCATCGGCACAATGCGACTGCAGCAAGCCGCCGGGACGCATAACGTGAGGGTCATCATACATATCGCAGGGCCGGGCCACCGGCGCAAACGGGATACCCAAGGATTCCAGTCTGGGTCCCAGAATGCTCATGTCGATGCCGGCAATTTTTTCGGCCACCAGCGGAATCGTCCACTGGCGAGCCCGAATGCGATCCATTCGGGTCTTCAGGCGCGTATCGTGCAGGAAAACCTGCAAGTTCAGTTCCAGGCACATGGCATGCCAATGGCCTTCGGTGACGACGCCGAGAAAATACGGCTTATCGTGCACATCATTGAAAATATCGTAGATCGGCCAGGAGAATTCGCGTTCCGGCATGGGCGGCGGGTTTTCGCCCTCTAGTTCGTACTGGACCATATGCTGCGCCACCAGCAGCAGGCAGTTCTCGAACAGGCCTGTGCGCAGGGCGCGTCCCTGGCGGGTGTGCTGACGCTCCAGCAGAGCCGCCAGCACAGAAAATGCCGCGAACAATCCACCCATGATGTCATTGGCCGATGAGCCCACCCGCAGGGGGCGCCCGCGGGGGCCCGTCATGTAGGCCAGGCCAGTCATCATCTGTACTGTCTCATCCAGTGCGGTGCGCTGCTGGTAAGGGCCGGATAAAAAACCCTTGCAGGAAGCAATGATCAACTGGGGATAGCGCGTGCGCAACTGGGCCGGGTCGGCCCCCACAGACTGCAGAGAGCCATCCCGGAAATTCTCGACAAAAATATCGGCGCCCGCCAGCAGGCGATGCAAGGCATCCTGCCCGGCCTGGGACTTCAGATCCAGTTGCACACTGAGCTTGCCACGATTGCACAGTGGAAACATGGGCCGTCCCATGCCCCCCAGGTTGCGGGTCTTGTCCCCGCCGGGCGGTTCGATCTTGATGACCTCGGCACCCAGAAAGCCCAGGAACATGCCGCACGACGGCCCCATGATCATGTGACTCATTTCGATAACCCGTAGGCCGGCCAGCGGTGCAAATGTCTCGTCCATCTTTCTGATTCCATCCTCTGGCGAGGAAGGTTAGCATTGATTAATCAATCAGAAAATTATATTGTTTGGGATTCTGTATTCTATATTTTCGAATTCATGGACACGCGCCAGCTTCAGGCCTTTATTGCCATCTACGAATCGGGCGGCATTTCGCGCGCAGCCGAACAGGCCCGCACGGCACCGTCTGTACTCAGCCATCATCTGGCAAATCTGCAGGCTCAGTTTTCCAATCCCTTGTTTGTGCGCCACCCGCGCGGCCTGTTGCCCACGGAATATGGCAAACGTCTTTACCTGCATGCCACACAAATCGTGCAGGCCATGGAGCGCGCCCATGAAGACCTGGAAAACATGGCTGGCGATGTGCGCGGACGCGTGGTCATCGGCATGGCCTATACCGCCTTGACCTCGGTCGGACGGCATCTGATGCGCATCGTCCTGCAGCAACATCCGGGGATCACCCTGGTGCTGACCGAGACGCTGTCCGGCAGCACCGTCAACCAGATGATGGATGCCCAGGTAGACCTGGCCCTGGCCTATAACCCGGCACAGGATTCACGCATCCACGCGACCGCCCTGTTGGAGGAACGCATGCTGTGCATCGGCAAAAAGCAAGTAATCGGCAATACGACCAAGCCGATTACCGTCAAGGCGCTGCTGGATCTGCCCTTTGTGCTGCTGCGTCGCGGCACCCTGGGCCGCTCGGTCATGGACGACCAGAATCTGCAAAAGCAGTTCGAAAGCCAGGCCCGCCTGCAAGCTGATAGCGTCCAGGCGGTCAATCTGTTCGTCCTGGAAGGCCACGGTTGTGTAATCGGTTCGCAGTCCTATCTGCGCGACCAACTGGCCAGCGGCGAGGTGTCGTGCCGCCCCATCATCAAACCCATCATGCGCCGCACCTTGTTTTTATGCGAACACCGGGACAAGCCCGCCTCCCGGGCCGTCGAGTTGGTGCGTACCCTGGCGCTGCAATTGGTGGCCGATGAGGTGCGGGCAGGAACCTGGGACTGTGAGCGGATATTGTTTGGATCGGATCACGGAATCACGTTGCCTGCAGCCGCTGCGCAAGATGCCCCCCCAGTCGGTGCGCCAGTGCCATGATGGTCAGCGTCAGATGTTTATCAGGCAGGATGGGCACCACCCCCCCATCACAGACATAGAGATTGTCCAACCCATGCGCCTTCAGGTCGGCATCGACAACACCATCGCGTGCCGTATCCGACATGGCTGTCGTGCCGGCATAATGGATGCCCGTGCCGCTATTGTCCCGTGTGGTATGCAACAAAGTGGCCGAAGAACGGCGCAAGACCTTGTGCCCCCAGGCCATCATGGCATCCATCTGCCGATGGGCCTGTGGCGGAATCGAAAAATTGATGGCCAGTTGCGGCACACCCCACATGTCCTGGGTGTCCCCCGGCATGACACGATTATCCGCCAGGGGTTCGCCGGCACAGAACAAACCCAGTGTCATGTAACTATGAAACATGGCGCGTGCGCGGTTGTCCTTTAACCCGGCCCCCAGATGACGCATAAAGGTCAGATAATGCGGTGTCGTAGGCAGTCCATGAATGGCATGACCGATAAAAGGAAACTCAGAGCCATCGGGCAACAGCCCCCGGGACATCAAGATCAAGTGATCCCCATAGCCGATATCGTAATCGCGGCGTTTGCCCCAGAGCTTATATAAAGACGTGGACAGGACGACCTTGGGGTTGTCCTGCAGGCGCCGTCCCAGTTGGTCTTCCTGATTGGCCATCCCTTGCGGGTGATCGGGCGTGGCCGAATTGAACAAAATCCTGGGGGATTCGATGGCCCCCGCAGCCAGCACCACATACCGCGCCCGGACTCGATGGCGCTGGCCTGTTTCGGTATCCAGATACTCGACTGCAGAAACATGCTTGCCATCGGCATCCGCCACCAGGCGCAAGACCTTGGCCTGGGTACGCAATTGATAGTTGGGACGCTGCGCAATCTGCGGCAGCAAACGCACTGAAAACTTATAAACTGCGCCAACCGGGCAGCCCGACGTACATATCCCGCTGGAAATACAGCTATGCGGCGTGCCTTTAATCGTATTGATGGCCTTGCGATTGGGAATGGCATGCGAATGCGGCTCGCCCAAAGAACGCACAGCGTCGACGATCATCTGGTCTGCCGGGCGCAGGGGCTTGGGCGGAATAAAGCAGCCATCCGGCAATTCGGGGATATTTTCACAAGTGCCACACACGGTAATCAATTCTTCTACTGCACCGTAATGTGGTTCCAACACGGAGTAATCAATCGGCCAGGGTGCAAGATCCTGAGGCGAGAACCGCACGCTGACGCCATTCCAGAGATTCTGCAGACCATTGAGCGCCAGAATCTGAAAATGCTGGAACTGCCCAGATTGCCGCGCAGTAGACCCATGCTGCCCATCGGCAAACAAGGGATGGATGAACAGGCCATCATGCGGGTCACTGGGCCAGACGGTGTTCGGCCCTATGCCCAGGGCATCCCCGCCATCCGGCGGCGTGATGCGTGTGAACTGGTCATCCGGCAACGCAGCGCCTTGTTCCAAAGAGATCACGTTGACCCCGGCTTGAGCCAGGGTGTACGCCAGGATGCCGCCACCGGCCCCCGTACCCACCACGCAGACTTCACAATCGTAATCAGCCATGAAGGGCCCCCTTGGTGGCGGGGCCTTCGCCCACAGAGGTCAAAAAAACCGGCGAGGCATAGCGTATGTGCTCCAGAAACATCATCAGAACAGTTTTCTGGGCGCCCAGTGCGCGGTGGCTGCCGACTGCTGCACCCTGGCGCTGCCAGAGGGCATACAGCGCTACGCGGACCTGATGATTGTCATACGCCAGCAGCGTGATCTTATCGGCCAACGGCTGTAAATCCTGACGATAGGGGCTCAATTGAATCAGGGCATGAATCAATTGCCCAGCCTGCTCACGGGTCAGTGCCAGACTGTCCTGGACCGCCTGGGGACTGGGCGGCTGCGCCGTCAGACTGGGGCGCAACAAGCGCAGCGCCTGTCCTGACGCCAGGTGGGCTTCGATGGCCTCTAACGGAACGCCGTTGGTCTCGGGTACATAGCGCCGCGTAAAAAACAAACCGGCAAAACACACCAGCGCGTAGAACGCAAATACCCCACCCAGACCAATCGTGGACACGAGTACCGGAAACGAAAAGACCACGACAAAATTCAGGCCCCAGTTAGCCAGTGTGGCGACGCTCATGCCCAGGGCGCGAATGTGTCGGGGATAGACCTCGGACATCATGACATAGGGCAAAGGCCCCAGGCTGGCGGCAAACGCAGCAATGTAAATCACCAAACCCAGCACCGCCACGACATCCAACCAGGGGATCTCTGTCCAGGCGCCCAAGGCGATCATGCTTAAGCTGAGGGCTGCCCCTAAAAACCCGATATATAGCAGCGGCTTTCGTCCGATCCGGTCAATCAGGGCCATCCCCACCAACGTCATCAAGACATTCACGACGCCAATACCGATCGTGGCCATGATCTGGGTACCATGAGAATCAAAACCGACTTCCTGGAATACCGTGGGCGCGTAGTAGATGACGGCATTGATGCCGCTGAACTGCTGCAAGGCAAAAAGCCCCACCCCAACCACCAGCGCGGGTCGCACATGCTGGGCGAGAAGCTCACCCCAGCCCGTGGTTTGCTGTCCTTCTGCCGTTTGGTCGGATACCATGATCTGGGCCAGCTCAGCCTGAACCTGGGGGCCAGAAACCGGTAATCCACGCAAACGCGCCAAGGCATGGCCCGCCGCATCACGGCCTCGGCTGCCCGCCAGCCAACGCGGCGTATCCGTCAAAAACAGCATCCCGATGAACAAACCCAGGCCGGGAACGGCGCCCAGGAAAAACATCAAGCGCCAATTGTCATCCAAGACAAAGTTAGTGATGTAGGCCCCGAGTATGCCCAAGGTGACTGCCAACTGGTAGATCGAAACCAGCATGCCCCGCTGCTTGGCCGGTGCGCTTTCAGCGATATACAAGGGGGCCACCAGTGCCGCAACACCCACGGCAAACCCCAGCACCAAACGGGCGATACTCAGCATCCAGACGGCAGTAATCAAACTGGCGGCGACTGCCCCCAGCATGAACAACAAGGCGGCCCCCAGCAGCGAACTGCGCCGCCCAAAGCGATCGGCTGCCCGCCCGGCCACTGCGGCACCAAACAAGGCCCCCAGGGGAACAGCGGCAGTCATCAGCCCTTCATTGCCCGGAGAGATATCAAAGGTATGACGCAGGTAGCCCAGGGCACCAGCAATCACGCCTTCATCAAAACCAAACAAAATGCCGGTCAGGCCGACGACGGCAGCAACAAAATAAATCATGACAAGACCCCCGCAGCAACCTTTTTCAAGGCGGTGATCATGTCATGGATATCGGCCTCGGTGAGGCAAGATGCAATCGCCAGCAAGGCACCACGGGATTGAAAATCATCGCAGCACGGCAGCGCCCCGGCCTGATAATCGTAGCCATGGGCAAAAGCATTGGCGGGATGGGTCCAGGGGTAGCCATCCCGACTGTTGGAGCGCCGATTCAGCAAGCTGGGAATATTGGAATACCAATGCATGCCCCATTCGCGCAAGGTCAGGCAGGCCAGGCTACCGGCGGGGCCGACCATGCCCTCGGCCCGCAAAGCCGCCACAAAGCGGGTAGCTTTTGCTGCGTCGGGCAGCAACATCAGCAAAAATGGTCCGGTATCACCCTGGGGATCCACAATATGACGAAACACCAAGCCGGGAGTGCCTTCCAGGGCTGACCGAATACGCCATTTGGCCGTCCGCATGGCCGCAGTGATGTCCCCCAGTTTACGCATCTGCGCCAAGGCCATGGCACCGGACAGTTCGTTCATACGCGCCCCCATTCCCCAGAGCTGGATGTTGGGGTCGCTGGTGTCCAGTCGGCCTGCCGGTGTGCGCGGATAGCCCAGATCATGCAATGCCACGATACGGCGATACACGGTTTCGTCCTTGCAGACCAGCAGCCCTCCATCACCCGACGTCATGTTCTTATTCAGCTGGAAGCTGAAGGTGCCGATATCGCCATAACGACCAACCGGCAGGCCTTTAAAACTGCCGCCTGCCGCCTGGGCGCAGTCTTCGATCAGTGCCAGGCCACGCGTCCGGCAGATGTCGGCGATGCGATCAATATGCCCGGGCGCACCGCTCATGTGCACAACCAGCACAGCCCGCGTGTGCGAGTTGATTTTGGCTTCAAGATCATCAGGATCAAGGCAGAACGTATCATCAATATCCACCAGCCTGGGAATGGCTCCCGCGCGAACCACCGCCGACATGCAACTGACCCACATATACCCAGGCACCATGACCTCGTCACCCGGCCCGATATCCAGGGCAGACAGCGCAATCGTCAGGGCCGCCGTGGCCGAGGACACTGCCAAGGCATACGGATGGCCAAATGCCGCTTTCCATTCGGACTCCAGCGTATTCACCATCCCTTGCAGGTCTGGGCCATAAAAGCGAAAGGGGCTGCGGGCCATCACGACCCGCTCGACCAATTGGCGCTCTTCCTCGCCGATCCAGTGGGCTCCGGGCAGTTCCCAGGGCAAGGGATGCGTACGTACAGGGGTACCTCCATCAATGGCCAGCCTACCAAAATCCGGCGCCGACATGGTGGTTTCTGTGTTGCTGCTCATGGAAAGCTCCTTGGGAAACTGTCTTGCCTGACAACAGGCCGACACTTATTGATGACAGGCAGATCCGGCGACAGACATGAATCAAACATTAAGTCTGGTATTCAATTGCTGAATTCCAGGATTATGATCTTTCAAGGCTACATACATCTGATTGCCCTGCTCTATACAATAGAGCTCATGTAGTATGTGCCGATTTAATCTGCAAGGGATATAAATTTTTAAAAGGCCATATTATAAAAATCAAAATACAGCATGTCTCCTGATAATTTCTACCAGATTCTGTCATATTGCTGCATAGCAATATTATGAGAAGGCCAGGCAAAAATCCGCGTCAATAAAACAAATTTTAAGTACAATAATTTAAACATGTAAAGACTTTTTTACATGCCCATACCTCAAGCTCAGCCTTCATATCATCAGCTCCAACCGCCCAACAGGCACCCCATGATCATCTACGCGCCCCCCCCTATTTTGCGGCTTGCTTTTCTGGTCTCCTGTACCGGCGTCCTGTTTGGTTATGGCATCACATCCATCGCCGGCGTGCTGGACGTCCTGACCCCACAATTTGGCCTCAGCCTGCACCAAACCCAATTTCTGGTCTTCATCTTGGTGGCTGGTTGCTTTGTCGGCGCAATCGTGGCGGGTCCGGCCTCCACTCGCTGGGGGCGGCGGCCCGTCATGGGGCTTGCCACGCTGATATCCCTTGGGGCTTATGGCTTCATACTGACCGCGCCCTCGTGGGCCGGGCTGCTGACCGCACGCGCCCTGACCGGCGTATCCATTGGCCTATATTCCATGGTCGTTCCCATGTATGCCGCCGAAACCGTGCACACACCCCGGCGCGGCGCTATCGTGGCCCTGTTCCAGTTGGCCATTACGGCAGGCATTCTTTTATCCTACGGTCTGGCCTTGTGGCTGGACAGTCCCCAGCAGTGGTATCTTGTCTTGGCATTTGGCTTGGCGCCCAGTCTGCTGGCCGTCGCTGGGCTGGCCGCCTTGCCGGAAAGCCCACGGTGGCTGTCGTTACATGCCCATCCCCGACAGGCCAGCATGGCGGCGCACAGGCTGGGCCTGGAAGACGAATGGCAGGCCATTACCCAGGCAGAAGCCCGGATCCCCCATGCTGCCAGCAAGTCCCTGCGACAGGGCAGCGTCCTGAAGGTCATGCTGCTGTGCAGCAGCCTATTTATCCTGCAAAATCTCAGCGGCATCGATGGCATTCTGTATTACGCCCCCCAGATATTTAAAGGGCTGGGTTTTTCTGCCGGCACCGCCGCACTGGCCGCTACATTCGGCCTGGGGGCCGTCAACTTCCTGGCCACCCTGGCCAGTGTTTCCCTGGTTGATCAACTGGGCCGCCGCCGCCTATGGATAGTAGGCTCAGCCGCCATGGTGTTCGGCCTGGCCATGGTTACCATCGCGGCGGCAAACGATCATCCCTGGCTGGGATTGGTCGGCCTGTGCATTTATATCCTGGCGTTTGCCCTCAGCCTGGGCCCCCTGCCCTATGTGCTGATGTCCGAACTATTCCCCAGCGCCCTGCGTGAGCAGGGGATGGCCACTGCTTCAGCCATCAGTTGGCTGTTCAACGCCCTGGTCGCCCTGACATTCCTATCCATCGTCGAAACCCTCAGCCTGGCAGGCACCATGCTGCTGTTTCTCGGGGTCTGCATTCTTTCGCTGATACTGGGCATCAAGTATCTGCCTGAAACCCGGAATCTCGCACTGGAAACCATCGAAAGCCGGGTGCTGGAAGGCCTGCCGCTACGGCAGATAGGGGGCTGATTCTCCTGCGGGTAAAACCATTTCCACGGTCAAGCCCTGCCCTTGTGGTGAATGCGCGTGCAGGGTGCCACCGTGAATCTTCACGATTCGCTGGGCAAAGTAATACCCCAGACCACTGCCTTTTTTACCCAATGACGTGCCTGCGCGAAAATAGGGCGTCCCCAACATAGCCAATGTTTCTTGATCCAGGCCGGGACCGTAATCCTGCACCTGGATATGCAGCCCGCTTGCATCTTGCCAGGCGCGAATATCGACCTGGGCAGCAGCGGACGAGTAACGCAAGGCATTCGTCACCAGATTATCCACGGCAGCCCCCACCAGAGCCTCATCCAGCGAAAAAGCCAGGCCAGGGGGGATCACCTGCAAGCGAACGCGAGGGGCGTCCTCGGGATTTTGCTGATCGACGATGTTTTCCAGCATAGGGCTAATCGGTGCCAGGCCCCGGTGCCCGCCCTGAGAAAGCGAGGCCACGCCTTGATTGCCTTGATGCTCCAGGGCTTCGACCAATAAAAAATTATCCACAAACCGGGACAAAATCGCGACATTGGTGCGGATGCGCGTCAGGCGCTTGGCCTCGGACTGCAGCAAATCAGGCACCTTCAATTGGATCATCTGCACGGATCGATCAATGGCCGCCAGGGGATTGTGAAACTCGTGCGACAGCATCGCGACAAAGCGCCGCTGTTCTTCAGTGCGCTGGATCGCCATGGCAGCCTCTTGGCGGGCATCCGCTTTGTCACGCTGCAACTGACGCAGGCGCAAGGCCATTCCGTAGCTCATGATCAGCACATGCGCCAGCGAAGCCGCCTGATACAGATTCGTGGTGATGAGATTCTGAGACAAATAGCCCAGATTCCCCACTGTATTGACCAGGGTACCCACGGCCGGAATGATGAAGGCAATGAAATACACCATCAGTTCCGTCTGGCGGTGACGACGCCATAAAATCAGGGCAATGGTCATGCCAATGATGAAATTCAGGCTGTTCAATCCATTGGCCAATTTGACGATCACCATCAACCACGACCCGACCAGGGCAGGCATCAGGGCAAAGGGCAACAAGCCCAGGTTCAATAGCAAAGTGAACCAATACAGTCGATGAATGCGGGGATAGCGCTGGCGCAGATCCAGCAGATAATCCCACATCAACACAATCGAAACTGCCCCCCCTAACCAGCCAATACGCGGCAATATGTCGGCCAACCAATCGCCATCGCGGCTAAACAGCACTGGCAGATAGCCGTTGGTGCCCAAGTGAAAAAGCACCAGGGAAGCCACATAACCGGCATAGGCCGCCATGGGCACATCGCGCAAGCGTATTCCCAAGATGGCATACAGCACGACCGACAGCAGCATAATGCCGAAATACAGCCCGCGATAGAAATTATCCCGGGTCTGGTGAGCGCTGAATGCAGCGGGCTGCCAGAGATCCGCCTGCACATTGATGGCATTATGACTACGCACCCGGAGATACAGCTGCGTGGCCGCACCAGCATCGAAGGGCACGGCGAACAGCCGGGTTTGCAAAGGCCGATCCTCGAAAGGCCGGTAATAACCCATGGCGTACTGCACAAAATCGCCCTCTGGATTTTGCACCCAGACATCTACCTCCTCCAGTTCCGGCAGGCCAACCGCCAAAATCCAACGCAGCGGGGCACCCGGCAGGCGCTTGACCTGAACCCGGAACCACACGGCATCATCGCTATAACCCAGGCTGCGAAAATCCGGCAGGCGCTGAAATCGCTGCTGCTGCACAGCAGCCAAAGACATGGCCTGGGTAGCGTCGCGGAAATATTCCAACTGTCCCGCCAGGGAGACTCGGGCCGGTTGCGCCTGCAAGGGCACACTGGCCAAGGCCGGTGTCGCTATTGCCAGAATCCAGGCCCACAACAAGCACCCCAACCAGGCGGCAGCCCGTGGCCTCATGAGATCGCCAATCCGCAGCACCCGCTGAAGGTATACCCCCTGCCATAGCTGGGCCGCAAAGGCAGCTCGGTATCGCAGGCCGCCAGCACCTTGCGGCGCAAACGGCTGGCGGTATTATCCAGATTGCGCAGGTTGGACAGCGTGTCTTGTTTGCCCAGGCGCTGCAGCAGGTCTTCCCGCGTGACGGCCTGGCCAGGATGTTCGAACAGCACCGACAGCATGATGACTTCAGGGTGGGTCAACTGCAAGGTGCGGCCATTGGGCGCCCGCACAAGCCATTCGCGGGCATGCAGGCGCCAGATGGGTGCGTCGTCTGGCGTGGGGCGGCTGGCCGCGCCAGTGCCCAGCCGCCGCCGTACTGCATGGCAAGTGGCCTCAATGACCTCTAGGGGGCTGCGCTTGGACAGATAGACATCAGCGCCGGCCTGCAAGCCCAGAACATGATCACGGCTAGCGTCCAACGCAGTCAGCATGACTATTTCGGGTGGATTTTCCATCATCGCCCGCACGCGCTGGGCAATACCCAGCCCACTAATGCCGGGTAAAACAACATCCAGCAGCAATAGCTGAAATGGGGTGGATGGCCAAAGCGTGAAAAAAGCCTCGCCGCTGTCGAAGCCCTGCGCATCGAAACCGCGCAGATTCAGGAATTCGACCAAATCCACCAGTAGCTCCGGGCTGTCTTCCACGACGGCGATCTGAAGGGGAACAGGAGTATCCATAAGGGAGGCGACAAGCCAAGATTTTGAGGGACCCTTTAATGAACACCAATAATACGCCGAACCATAGGGCCGTGACAGAATCTGATTGTTTTTGACAGAAATCAGTCGGCGACACAAGAGCAACGGATTTTTATAATTTTCAAACGTCCTTGAGGATATTGAAAATGGCTTGCTCAAACACTTTTAAAACGAACCGATCTGCCTCAGCGCCAATATGGCGCACTGCGGGCTCACTGGCACTGACTCTCATTTTGGCAGCCTGCGACAGCGGTGGCAGCGGCTCGACGGTAGGCGATAGCGCCCTCCCTATGGTAGGAGGCCCACCGACGGCTCTAGGAACCGCCTGCAAAGACTACGAGGGCAACACTGTGATGGTATCGGCAAAAACCATCACCATCCACAATAATTCCGTGGGTACAATCTATCCGGTATTGGCCACCAGCAAAAATGCCGTCAATGAATGGATACAGGGATGTTTTCGCACCACTGAACCCTATCCGACAGAATATGCCTATAAGCTTTATATCAACGAAGGCGAAGGCATCCCGCCCAACTCGTCGGTGACCATCACGCTGCCGCTGTACAGCGAGCTATCCCCACAACGCTATATCACCTGGTGGAATGGCGGACGGGTGGTACTGGCCGACCGCAACGACAGGCTGCGCGACCCGGCGGATAATGGGATCAGCACCCCCGGCGACGTGGCATGCCAAGGGCAAAACACAGCATGCCGCCTGAGCACATACGCCAGCGATGTACAGTTTCCTGAAAATACCTATGCCCAGCTGTCCGAATACACGTTTGGGGCCTCCATTATCCCCAATGGTCAGAAGAAACGCCTGCTGAACCCGGAAAACGTGGGCTATAACATTTCTTATGTGGACCACGTCTACATGCCGGTGGCGATTGGCCCAAAAAACAATCCTTATATCGGATACAGCGGGTCGGCCCAGCCCCTGGCCACCTTCAGGAATCAATTGGCGGCCTTTCTGGCCAATCCCGCCACAGGCGAAGGCTGGCCAGTCTATAACCTGGATGTTTTGAAACTGCCTGGGGGATACAATATTTTTGCCCAACGCTCGGGCACCCTACCCCCGGATGATGTCGTGCCGGTGAAACCCACTGGCGGCTATCCCCCCGTGCTGACCGTTCTGAAATGCATCAACGGTCAATGCACCGATGCGGAAAAAGCTGCACTGCACTATGAAAAAGCCGTGCAGCGGGTACAAAACCTTTGGGGGTCTTGTGTGGATTGGTCAGGCGAAGACCTAAGCGCCTATGTCACTGCATCAGTCTCGTGTTCTCCGCAGCTGCGGGAACAACTAACCGCAGTCAAGCAATTTTTTGCACAGAACCACCAAAACTACCTGGCCATGTACGACAAAAAACAGTGCAAGGCGAGTACCCCCCTGAAGCCCACATTCAATTTCTGGGAAGCCATGATGCACATCTACGGCTGGGTGCCCTTTAATGAAGGCTGTGACGCGCACAGCAACCCCCTGGATAAAACAACGATACCGGGATGGGATCATGCCCAGATCCAAGCCATGTATATTCATCAATTGCAATATAACTACCAACAGGCCGAAGTCAGACAAAACCCTGATCTGCTGTTCAATCCCTATGTCCGGCTCATCCACGACAGCCTGGACATGAATGCCTATGGGTTTTCGGTGGATGACGCTGTGGGGTTCATGAGTGAGCTGGGCGATGGCTTGATCTTCACGGTGGGCGGACCCAAGGGGCTGGAAAATGAGCAGCAGTTCAACTATGCCGATGGTTTTACCCTGGCAATCGGGGTGCCTCCGAGTAAAGTTGAAAACATCAATGAAGCCCTGCTGAAAAAATATGGCGTCTGTGCATACCAACAAGATGCTGACGACCCTGATTGCACACTCAATAAGCAGGACGTACTGATGCCGGAAAATATCCAGATTTCCGGTTTCCGGGTGGGGACAGTTCCTTCCTATCCCATCCGGGTGCGCTTCACGGATATGGCTGACAACCAGTATTCGATCAAGGTCAATACCAAGTTTTCGCCTTGCACGGAAGACATGAATCCTTCGCAGTGCCCAGCCAATAAATCAGGCCTGGTGGATAAGACATCCTGCTTGGTCACCACGCCCAGCGGCGAAAAGCACCCGAAATCGGATGATTGGTGCAGCAATGCCAACCCCAACCAACAAAGAGAAAAGCAACTGACGAAAAACTATCTGAGCTTCCCTAAGCCAGTAGACTACATGGAATAGTCCAGAGTTTTTCTGTACCCTAGAGTCCTGTCTGCGTGACTGACAGTCACAGCAGACAGGACTCTAGCCATTTCAGCCACCAACAATTTGATGCACATGGAACAGGAACTGAGCGAAATCATCGAAAAAAACATCTGGATATTTCCGATTGTCGCCCTGTTGATCACCCTGGTGCTCAACAGGGCGCTGCACTGGTTCTTCGGGTGGCGCCTGAAAAAACTGCAGCCTGGCCAGCATGTCTGGCGGCATGCCTTGCTGGCATCGCTGGATGCCCCCTTGCGCACGGCCATCTGGCTGCTGTGCCTGGAGATCATCCGCCGAAAAATGCTGCCGATCAACAAGCAACCCTTGCTTGACCAGATCATCGCGCCCACTGTTGATATTCTCAGCGTCGTCATCCTGGCTTGGTTCGTGCTGCGCTTTGTGGAATACTCAAAGAACAACTATCTGGCCTACATCCAAAGCCAGCAACAGGAAACCGACCAGACCGCCATTGACGCACTGGCCAAGATCGCCTGGGCCTTCGTCCTGATTTTTGCCGCCATTGCCATCCTGCAGCAGCTGAATATCCCCCTGGCCAGCCTGCTGGCATTTGGCGGCGCTGCCGGGATCGCGGCGGGCTTTGCCGCCCAGACCCTGGTGGCCAATCTGCTGGGGGGGCTGACCATCTACGCCAGCCGCATCTTCAAGATCGGCGAAGACATTGTCTTTCCGGGCACCGATCTGGCCGGCACCGTGCAGACCATCGGCTGGCGGGCAACCAAGGTTCTGGGCTGGAATGGCAAACCCCTGTATGTGCCCAATGCGCTGTTCAATTCATCCAATATGGTGAATCACTCGCGCCTGAGCCATCGCACAATTAATGAAAACATCTTGTTGCGCTACGAAGACTACAACAAAGTGCGCGATATCATCAGCGAAGGCAACCGTTTCCTGGAAGCGCAGACCAATCTGAAGTATTTTGTTTTTCAGTTCGATAGCTTTGGGGACCGGGCACTGAAGCTGATGTTGTACGCCTGGGTGCAGGCCGACCCACCTGGCCAGTTCGTGCCCTTTGCGGACTTCATGAAAGCCAAGCAGACCCTGATGCTGGGCCTGGCCGACATCGCCCTGTCGCACAATTGCACGCTGATCCTGCCAACCAGCACCATCCATCTGCACGACAAGACGCCGCCGCGATTACCCGAGGCATGATCTGCCATGATTCATGTGGATGATGTCGCCGATGCGCTGCCTATGGGCTGCCGCTGACACCATAGCGGGTGATGGAGTATGACACCTGATTGATGTGAGTTTTTATCTGGTATCAATTTTTAAAATCTCTGCAATTTGTTGATTTTAAAAAGATTTTGGCGGAAGCGGTGAGATTCGAACTCACGGATAGGTCACCCCATCGCCGGTTTTCAAGACCGGTCCATTCAACCGCTCTGGCACGCTTCCACGGTGAAGGCCGTAAGTGTAGCGCATAATTCAGTTTGCTTACCACAGGAGCCCCCCATGAAAGCGATTCAGATTACCCAGCCCGGCGGCCCCGATGTTCTGTGCCTGACAGACCGCCCTACCCCGATCCCCGGCCCAGGCGAAGTTCTGATCGAAGTTGCCGCCGCCGGCGTCAATCGTCCCGACGTATTCCAGCGCCAAGGCAGCTATCCGCCACCGGCAGGGGTCTCGGATTTACCGGGACTGGAAATCGCCGGTCATATCGTAGGTGGCGATCCCCAATCCGCAGGGCTGCGACTGGGTGACGAAGTCTGCGCCCTGGTTGCGGGGGGCGGCTACGCGCAATACTGCGTGGCGCCCGCAGCACAATGCCTGCCAGTGCCCCAGGGGCTGTCCATGATCGAGGCAGCCGCCCTGCCTGAAACCTATTTCACGGTCTGGAGCAATGTCTTCGACCGAGGGCAGCTATCCCCAGGCGAAACCCTGCTGGTGCATGGCGGGGCCAGCGGCATCGGTACCACGGCCATCACCCTGGCCCACGCATTCGGACACACTGTATATGCCACGGCAGGCAGCCAGGACAGGGTCCAGGCCATCGAGGCCATTGGCTGCACCAAGGGCATTAATTACCGCACCCAGGACTTCGTCCAGGAAATCCATGGCCTGACGGACAATCGCGGGGTGGACGTCATCCTGGACATGGTGGCGGGCGACTATCTGCCGCGCAACCTGAAGGCCTTGGCCGACGATGGCCGCCTGGTGATGATTGCCCAGCTGGGCGGTGCCCACGGCAGCATGAACTGCTGGCAGGTGATGGCGCGACGCCTGACCATCACCGGGTCCACGCTGCGGTCTCGGCCCGTGGCCTTCAAGGCCGCCATTGCCCAGGCACTGCAACAGCGGGTCTGGCCATTGCTGTCGGCCGGCACCATCAAGCCACAGATCTACGCCACCTTCCCCCTGGTCGAAGCCTCCAAGGCACATGCCATGATGGACGCAGGCGAACAGATCGGCAAAATCGTGCTGACCCTGGATAACTGATACCTTCCGCCGCCATCATGCAAAACGCCCCAATCAATGGGGCGTTTTGCATACACGCAGCACCGCTGGCCCGCCTATCCTGAAAACAGGCGGATCAAACTGTGGGATTACTCGGCTGCGCCGGGAGCGGCAGGGCCGCCCTGGGCTTCGATGCCGCCAATGGCTTTGACCGACAGACGCAGACGGCCACGGTCGTCGGCTTCCAGGATCTTGACACGCACCGACTGGCCGACCTTCAGCACGTCGTTGATGTCCGCGATGCGGTAGTTGGCGATTTCGGAAATATGCAGCAGACCATCACGGCCTGGCAGCACCTGCACAATGGCGCCGAAATCCAGCAGACGCTGAACCGTACCCTGGTATTCCTGGCCGACTTCGACATCAGCGGTCAGTTCCTTGATGCGGCGCTCGGCTTCGTGGGCACGGTCCAGGTCGGCACTGGCGATGGTGATGTTGCCATCGTCGCTGATGTCGATCTGGCAACCGGTTTCCTCGGTCAGGGCACGGATGGTGGCACCACCCTTGCCGATCACATCACGGATTTTTTCCGGGTTGATCTTGATGCGCAACATGCGCGGGGCAAAATCAGACAGCTCGGTACGCGAACCATCGATGGCCTCGCGCATTTTTTCCAGGATGTGCAGACGGCCTTCGCGCGCCTGGGCCAGGGCCACCTGCATGATTTCCTTGGTGATGCCCTGGATCTTGATATCCATTTGCAAAGCGGTGATGCCCGTGACGGTGCCGGTGACCTTGAAGTCCATATCGCCCAGGTGATCTTCATCACCCAGAATATCGGTCAGCACGGCGAATTTACCGCCTTCCTTGATCAGACCCATGGCCACCCCGGCCACGTGATCCTTGACCGGCACACCTGCGTCCATCATGGACAGGCTACCGCCGCAGACCGACGCCATCGAGGATGAACCATTGGACTCCAGAATCTCGGAGACCAGGCGCAGGGTGTACTGGAAGTCTTCGGGACTGGGCAACAGCGGCAGCAAGGCGCGCTTGGCCAGACGGCCATGGCCGATTTCACGACGTTTCGGCACTCCGAAACGGCCCGTTTCACCGGTGGCAAACGGCGGCATATTGTAGTGCAGCATGAAACGATCACGGTATTCGCCCATGATGGAATCAATGATTTGTTCGTCTTGCTTGGTACCCAACGTGGTGGCCACCAGCGCCTGAGTCTCGCCCCGAGTAAACAGAGCCGAACCGTGGGCGCGCGGCAACACGCCCAGACGAATGCTGATGGGACGCACCGTGCGGGTATCGCGCCCGTCGATACGGGGCTCGCCATTCAGGACCTGGCCGCGCACGATTTCGGATTCAAGCGCGAACAGCATGTTTTCGACTTCGACGTGGTCGGGGGCAGCGTCGCCTCGGGCAGCCGCGTGTTCGGCCAGCTTGGATTTGACGTCGGCATAGACCTGGCGCAATTGAGCGGTGCGTTCTTGTTTGTTACGCACCTGATAAACAGCCGTCAGGGCATCAAAGGCGGCGCTGCGCACAGCCGTGACCAGCACTTCGTTGCGCGGGGCAGCTTGCCAATCCCACTCGGGCTTACCAGCTTCGGCGACCAGATCGTGAATGGCATTGATGCAAGCCTGCATTTGTTCGTGGCCAAACACCACAGCACCCAGCATGATGTCCTCGGGCAGTTGCTGCGCCTCGGATTCAACCATCAGAACGGCGGCCTCGGTCCCTGCCACCACCAAGTCCAGCTGGGATTGCTCACGCAGCTGGGTGGTGCTGGGGTTCAGCACATATTGACCATCGATATACCCCACACGGGCGGCGCCCACAGGCCCGCCAAAAGGAATGCCCGAAATCGCCAGCGCAGCCGACGCACCGATCAAGGCGGGGATGTCAGGGTCGATTTCCGGGTTTACTGAGACGGTGTGGATGATGACCTGGACATCGTTGTAAAAACCTTCGGGAAACAACGGACGCAGGGGGCGGTCAATCAGGCGGGAGGTCAGCGTTTCTTTTTCGGAGGGCTTGCCTTCGCGCTTGAAGAAGCCGCCCGGGATCTTGCCGGCGGCATAGGTTTTTTCGACATAATCCACGGTCAGGGGGAAGAAGTCCTGGCCGGATTTTGCGGTGCGGGCAGCCACGACAGAGGCCAGGACGACGGTATCATCCACAGTCACCAGCACGGCACCAGAGGCCTGACGGGCCATTTCGCCAGTTTCCAGCACGACAGTATGCTGGCCGTACTGGAAAGACTTGCTCACTTTATTGAACATTTTTTAATCCTATAAAAGGGCCGCCTGCGGGCACACGCCCGCCCCCACCCACCACGGATGGGGAACAATTCTGGCGATCCATGACAAAAAGCCGCGCACGCTGCGGGCAAAGCGGCAGCGTGCACGGCTCGAACTAGGGGATCGAAGTCCCCAGGCATTATTTGCGCAGACCGAGCTTTTCGATCAGGGCGCGGTAGGCATCCGGGTTACGACCCTTCAGGTAGTCCAGAAGCTTGCGGCGGCGGCTGACCATGCGCAGCAGGCCACGACGCGAGTGATGGTCTTTTTTGTGGGTTTTGAAGTGACCCGTGAGTTCGTTGATGCGGGCGGTCAGCAGAGCGACCTGGACTTCAGGAGACCCTGTATCGCCAGCAGCGCGCTGGAATTGCGCAACGATATCGGACTTGATGATTTCTGCAACAGACATGCTATTTAAAACCTCGAAGACATGCGGCAGCACCGAGGTGCGCTGCCGTGGGATGAAAACGCCACGCAAAATATGGCGTGTCGTGCATTATAGCGCGAATCATGCCATACCGCGCCAGGCCCAAGCGGCTATTTCTCAGTTGAGTGTTCTTCGGCTTCGGCCCGCATGCGCTGACCCAGGCGACGCGCCCGGCGTAGCCGCCACACCCAGACAAACCACCCAGACAGGCTGTAGAGCACAAATAGGAAAAACAGCACCACAGGTGGATCGCTGGAGACGAACACAAATACAGCCACCACCAATAGCAGCATCCAAAACGGTACGCTACGGCCGAGGGCAAAGGATTTTCCGCTAAAAAACGGCGCATTGGACACCATGGCCACCCCGGCATAAACCGTCATGGCAAAGGCGGCCCAGGGGATGACCCCATCCGACAATGAGAGTTTGTTGTCCACCGACAACCAGACAAAGCCCGCCACCAGCGCTGCCGCAGCTGGGCTGGGCAGACCCTGGAAATATTGTTTATCGACTTTCCCGATATTGGCATTGAAGCGCGCCAGGCGCAACGCCGCACCGGCCACATAAATGAATGCAGCCAGCCAGCCCCAGCGCCCCAACCCCTGCAAGGACCATTGATACATGACCAGCGCTGGTGCCATACCGAAGGACAGCATATCGGCCAGGGAGTCGTATTGCTCGCCAAAGGCGGACTGGGTGTTGGTCAAGCGCGCCACCCGCCCATCCATGCTGTCAAAGACCATGGCCAGAAAGATCGCAATGGCTGCGACTTCGAAGTGCTGGTTCATGGACTGCACCACGGCATAGAAGCCGGCGAACAGGTTGGCAGTAGTAAAGGCGTTGGGCAGCAGGTAAATGCTGCGGCGACGCTGTCTTTCGTCAGGCATAGGAGGGGTATCAGGCTGGTGATTGTTCATGGCTGTGTGCCTCGGGCAACACGGCCAGCACCGTGCTGGTGGCTTGTACCTTATCGCCAATGGCTACCCGGGGCCGTGATCCTGGGGGCAAGTATACGTCCACCCGCGAACCAAACCGGATAAAGCCGTAACGCTGGCCTGCATACAGGGTCTGCTGGACCTGCGCATGGCAGAGGATGCGCTTGGCTACCAAGCCGGCTACCTGCACCGCCGTGACAATGTGCCCCTGGGGGGTCTGTATCACCATGGCGTTGCGTTCGTTTTCCAGCGAGGCCTTGTCCAGGGCTGCATTGAAGAACTTACCGGGAAAATAGGTAATGGACTGGACCTTGCCATCCACCGGCGCGCGATTGGAATGCACATTGAATACATTCATGAAAACGCTGATCTTCAGTGTCTGTCGACCATCGGCATAAGGATCTGGCGCATCTTCGACGCACACAATACGGCCATCGGCTGGACTGAGCACCAGCAAGTCGCCATCCGGGGCCGAACGCGCCGGATCTCGGAAAAACTGTAGCGCAAACAGCGCAAACACCCAAAAAGGAATGGAGACCCAGCCGGACCAAAGAGTGACCAATAAGGCCACCACCAGGCTACCTGCCAGGATGCCCCAGCCTTCACGGGCAATACGGGGATGCGGATAAGGAGGGATTTTCATGGTAGGCGCAAGGATAACCCACAATCAAACAACCGTCATTCCCGCAATAGCAGGAATGACGGTTTAAGGCACTGAACCGGTAACAGGATCAGTTCTTCGACTGATCGACCAGCTTATTGGCTGCGATCCAAGGCATCATGGCGCGCAGCTTGCTGCCGACCTGCTCGATCTGGGACTCGGCGTTGATGCGGCGACGCGAGATGAGTTCCGGTGCGCCGGCGGCGTTTTCCAGGATGAAGTTCTTGGCATAGACACCAGACTGAATGTCGGCCAGGCACTGGCGCATCGCGGCACGGGTTTCATCGGTCACCACGCGCGGGCCGGTCACGTACTCGCCATATTCCGCGTTGTTCGAGATCGAGTAGTTCATGTTGGCGATGCCGCCTTCGTAGATCAGATCGACGATCAGCTTCAGTTCGTGCAGGCATTCGAAGTAAGCCATTTCCGGGGCATAGCCAGCATCCACCAAGGTTTCGAACCCGGCCTTGATGAGTTCGACCGTACCGCCGCACAGCACAGCCTGTTCGCCGAACAGATCGGTTTCGGTTTCTTCGCGGAAGTTGGTCTCGATGATGCCGGCACGACCGCCGCCATTGCCCATGGCATAGGACAGAGCCAGATCGCGGGCCTTGCCGGATACGTCCTGGTGCACAGCAATCAGGTGCGGCACGCCGCCACCCTGGGTGTAGGTATTGCGCACGGTATGGCCCGGAGCCTTCGGGGCAATCATGATGACGTCGATATCGGCACGCGGCACGACCTGGCCGTAATGCACGTTAAAACCATGAGCAAAAGCCAGCGCAGCGCCTGCCTTCAGATTATCGGCAACCTGGGTGCGATAGACCTGGCCGATATTTTCGTCGGGCAACAGCATCATGACCACATCGGCGGTCTTCACGGCCTCGGCGACTTCCTTGACGGTCAGGCCTGCGTTTTCGGCCTTTTTCCAGGATGCCCCGCCCTTGCGCAGGCCCACCGTGACATGCACGCCGGACTCATGCAGATTCAGCGCGTGGGCATGGCCTTGAGAGCCATAACCGATGATGGCAACCTGCTTACCTTTAATGAGGGACAGATCGCAGTCTTTGTCGTAAAAAACGTTCATGTAAAAACTCCGTTGGATTATTTAATTCTTAAGAGAGAGGGTTTTGCCACCCCCGCCAAAGGCGCAGCGTGGGGGGCATGTTTTGCCGCCGGGCCGCCCCAAGGCAAAATGCACCCCCTTGGGGGGGCAGCAAGCCAAAGGCGCAGCGTGGGGGGCATGTTTTGCCGCCGGGCCGCCCCAAGGCAAAATGCACCCCCCTTGGGGGGGCAGCAAGCCAAAGGCGCAGCGCGGGGGGCATGTTTTTGTATTACAGCTTCAGAACGCGTTCGCCGCGGCCCACCCCAGAAACGCCGGTACGGACAGTCTCCAGGATGGCGCTGCGGTCCAGCGCCCCGATAAAGGCAGCAATTTTTTCTTGCACGCCAGTCAGTTCAATGGTGTAGGTCTTGTCGGTGACATCAATGATGCGCCCGCGGAAAATTTCCGCCATGCGCTTCATCTCGTCGCGCTCTCTGCCCACGGCGCGAACCTTGATCAGCATCAGCTCGCGCTCTACGTGCGGACCTTCGGACAGATCCACGACCTTGACCACATCCACCAGGCGATTCAGGTGTTTGGTGATCTGTTCGATGATCTCGTCAGAGCCCACCGTCACAATGGTCATGCGCGACAGCGTGACGTCCTCGGTGGGCGCCACGGTCAAGGTTTCGATGTTATAGCCGCGCGCCGAAAACAAACCCACCACCCGCGACAAGGCACCGGGTTCGTTCTCCAACAATACGGAAATGACGTGTTTCATGGTTTATCCCCTCACAGATCCTCGGCGCCCAACAGCATTTCAGTCAGGCCTCGGCCTGCCTTGACCATGGGCCAGACGTTTTCGGTCTGATCCGTGATGAAATCCATGAAAACCAGGCGATCCTTGTATTTAGTGAAGGCTTCCCGAATAGCGGGCTCGACATCGGCAGGTTTTTCAATGCGCATGCCGACATGGCCATAGCTTTCGACGAGTTTGACGAAATCCGGCAAAGCATCGACATAGGATTCGGAATAACGCGAACCATATTCGATTTCTTGCCACTGGCGCACCATGCCCAGATAACGATTGTTCAGGCACAACACCTTTGGTGTCAGGCGGTACTGGCTGCAGGTGGAGAGTTCCTGGATATTCATCTGAATGGAACCCTCGCCGGTGATCACGGCCACATCACGATCCGGATTGGCCATCTGCACACCCATGGCGAAAGGCAAGCCGACCCCCATGGTGCCCAGCCCACCGGAATTGATCCAACGGCGGGGTTCCGGGAACGGGTAGTACTGCGCCGCCCACATCTGGTGCTGACCCACATCGGACGTCACAAAGGCCTGACCACGCGTAACTTCCCACAGTTTTTGCACCACATACTGAGGCTTGATGACGCTGTCGGAGTTTTCGTAATCCAGACATTTGCGAGACCGCCAGGCTTCGATTTGCTGCCACCAGGCATCCAATCGCTGCTCGTTGGCGTTTTGTTCGGCCAGGGTCTGGGCATACAGGCCGATCAGATCCTGCAGCACGTCGCGCACATCCCCCACAATGGGCACATCCACCCGCACGCGCTTGGAAATCGACGAGGGGTCGATATCTATGTGGATGATTTTGTGCGCCACTTGGGCAAAGTGTTTTGGGTTGCCAATCACGCGATCATCGAAACGTGCGCCAATCGCCAACAGCACATCGCAATTCTGCATGGACATATTGGCTTCGTAGGTGCCATGCATGCCCGGCATGCCGAGGAATTTCTCGTCGGTACCCGGCAAGGCCCCGAGCCCCATCAGCGTGGTGGTGCAAGGCGCCCCGGTCATGCGGACCAGCTTGCGCAGTTCGTCAGCCGCATTGGCCAACACCACCCCGCCCCCGGCATAAATCATGGGGCGCTCGGCTGCCAGCAGCATCTGCACGGCTTTTTTGATCTGACCCTGGTGGCCCTTGGTGACTGGCGCATAAGAGCGCAGCTGCGTAGGCCCGCGCTTCGGGCTGTATTTGCAGGTAGCGACGGACACGTCCTTCGGAATATCCACCAGGACAGGGCCGGGCCTGCCGGAGCGTGCAATATAAAAGGCACGACGCATGGTCTCGGCCAGATCCTTGACGTCACGCACCAGAAAATTATGTTTGACGCAGGGCCGTGTAATGCCCACGGTATCGCATTCCTGGAAGGCATCCTGGCCGATTGCGTGGGTAGGCACCTGACCGCTGAGGATCACCATGGGAATGGAGTCCATGTAGGCGGTGGCGATGCCGGTGATCGCATTGGTGACGCCCGGGCCGCTGGTCACCAGACAGACACCGATTTTGTCAGAGGATCGGGAATAGGCATCCGCTGCGTGAACCGCAGCCTGCTCGTGTCGCACGAGAACGTGCTGAAATTTGTCTTGCTTGTAGAGCGCGTCGTAGATATAGAGGACTGCACCACCAGGGTAGCCAAACACGTGGTCTACGCCTTCCTCGATCAGACAACGCACGACGATGTCGGCGCCATTGAGTTCCATGATAATTCCTTTCGTGACCTGTGCCGCACACCAAGCGGCCTATTGGCAGCCTGGGCCAGACCTGGAAAACCGCAACATAATCCGACGCTAGGCAGTTCACGGAACCGCTGTGCCCGGATACATTACGGGGCCAGCCTGCACCCCTTGATGTGACACACGCGCGCCATCTGGCGCATTGTGGTGGAAATGGACGTCCTGGATGGCGCTTGTGGTGCATCCCGGGACATAAAATCGAAAGGCGAAAAAAACCGGGTGTGTGACCCGGAGGTTTCGCCACATCGACGCACCGCGATGGGGTACGTCGAAGGCTTAATTTACCGCGTTGCAACATAGGCCGCAAGCGCTAAGGCCGCTTTGTGTTCCTTTATACTGCCAAGACCTCGCTGATTTCCCGGATTTTGGCTGCATGACGTCACTTACGCCACAATGGCAGCGCTTTTTTTACAGCCATTATTTTTTTGGCGGCCTACGCCAGGCTGTGGGTGTCTTGCTGCCTGCCCTGGTCTTGTCCGGCCTGCTGGGCTGGGCCGCTGACGGCTTTGTGGCGGCGGTGGGCGCAGCCTGCGTTGCCATTCTGGATCAACCCGGCGGCCCGCGGCGCTACGGCATCAACGGCATGTTCGCCGCCCTGTGCCTGGGTTCTCTCACCACTGCCATCACAGGCCTTGCCGCCAGCCACACCCTGCTGATCTGGCTGGTGGTGCCCGCCCTGTGTTTCGGGTTTTCGATGCTGACGGTCTATGGAAAGCACGGCGGGCTGCTGGGCTTTGCCTGTCTGCTGATCATGACCCTGACCCTGCGCACGCCTCTGACGCCCGCCGACGTCCTGCACCATACGACCATCTCATTTTTAGGCGGAGCCTTTTACCTGATCTACAGCGCCATTGCCCACCGGGTGCTGTGGCACCGCGAAGAACAGCAAGTCCTGTCCGTGGCCCTGTACGCCACTGCCGACTACATCGCCAGCCGCGCACGTTTCTACGATATCCATCTGGATCTGGACGACAGCTATCGCCGACTGATTCGCTGTCAGGCCGTCATGACCGACGCCCACCAATCCGCGCGGGACATGGTGCTGCGGGAACTCCCTCGCGGCACGGTCACACGAGGTGATCGGCTGCGCCAGGGATTGTTGAACCTGTTCGTGGACATGGTGAACCTGCTGGACAGCATGGTCGCCACCCACACCGACTACGCCACGCTGCGTCAGGCGCTGCCTGACAGCGACGTATTGTTGTTTGTACGCGACGCTATGCGAAAACTGTCGGACAATCTCTCCAGCCTGGCCCTGAATGTCGCCCGCAACCGTCACGCCCGGGTACGCAACAGCGTCAAGGCCGAATTACGCGCCCTCGAGTTCGAACTGCAACAACTGCGCGCAACCGGCCTGGCCAAAAACCAACCCGAAATCTACGCCCTGCTGGTGCAGGTTCTGCGGCGTCTGCGCAACATGGCCCGTCAGGTCGACCGCATGGCGGATCACTCGGTCAACCCCATGCCTCAAGATGCCACCAATCTGGATCAGGCCAACCGCACGCTGAACCGCTTTCTGACCCGCCAGAAATGGCGGCTGGGCCTGCTGACGGATAATCTGCACGCTCAGTCCGCGCTGTTTCGCTATGCCGTGCGTGTAGCGATTGCCGCCTTACTGTCCATGGTCGCAGGTACTTTGCTGACCCATATCCCCCTGGTGCGCTCTGTAGACCCGGGCATGGAAAACCACAGCTATTGGATCATCCTGACAGTACTGATCATCATGAAGCCAGGCTTCGCACTGACACGGCAGCGCAACGGCTGGCGGCTGGTCGGGACGCTGATTGGCTGCGGCGGCGCCTTACTGCTGTTTTCCCTGGCCTTGGACCCAAGACTCTATCTGCTGATCCTGATCACCTGCAGCATCCTGGGCTACGGCCTGATCCAGGTGAACTACACCCTGGCCGCCATGTTCAATACGCTGTTCGTGCTGCTGGTGTTTCATTTCCTGATGCCCGGGTCCAATACCATGGTGGGCGAGCGGCTGGCCGACACAGTGATCGGCTGCGTACTGGCACTTAGCTGCAGCTACATTCTGCCCTCTTGGGAGCGCAGCAGCTTGAATACCCTGGCACAGACATTGCTGCAGGCAAACCTGGCCTTCTTGCAGTCCGGCCTGACCCTGGTTCAGACCTGTCGACGCAGCCTTCATCTGGGACAGGATGCATTGCCCGAGCTCAACGAGGCCGACACCCAATGGCGGCTATGCCGCAAGAACGTCCACATTGCCTTCAGCAATTTTTCCAGCGCGTTCTACCGCATGATGGATGAACCCGTACGACGCCAGCGACACGTGCCGGAACTCAATCGTCTGATGATCCAGCACCACACGCTGGCGGCCCAGATCGCCGCCGTGATCCCGGTTCTGGAAAAACTGGAGACCGAGCCCGAAGGCATCCGCCAGGCCCTGCAGGCCACCCAGCATCTGCTGGCAGGCCTGCAGGCCGATATTCCCAACGTCATTGACCCCGATGGCAAGCACGCCACCCTGGCCTACCCGCTGCGCCAGATGATTAAAGCCGCCCAAAAAATCAATGAAGAAATGCAGGTGTTGGGCTCAACAGCAACCCAGGCATAACGAAACCGTCAGGCAGGACGGCGAAAAATCAGGCGCGCTGGCGTAGATTCGGCGGCTGCGTAGGCATAACCTTCCGCCGAGAAGTCCTTCAGGCCTTCGATCCGATCCAGGCGTTGGTCGATCACATAACGCGCCATCAGGCCGCGGGCCTTTTTGGCATGCACGCCGATGACCTTCCAGACACCGTTTTTCTCGCTCTGGAACACGCACTCGACCACCGGAGCACTCAGGATCTGGCGATCGACGGCTTTGAAATATTCCTGAGACGCCAGATTCAACAAGACCGGCTGGCCGCTTTGCTCTGCCAAGCGCCGGTTTAACGCCTGAGCAATCTGTGGCCCCCAGAACTGGTATAGATTCAACCCACGGGCAGTTTTTAACCGGGTGCCCATTTCCAGCCGATGCGGCTGGATCAGGTCCAGCGGATGCAGCACCCCATACAGACCGCTAAGAATGGCCAAATGCCCCTGCGCCCAGGCCAGTTGATCATCCGTCAACTGAGCCGCCTGCAAGCCCTCGTAGACATCCCCATTGAAGGCCAGCACCGCAGGGCGCGCCTGGGCAATATCCGGTTGATCCACCCAGGCGGCATAGCGCTCGGCATTCAACTGGGCCAGGGTATCGGACAGGCTCATGAGCTGGGCAAGATCGCCCGCCGACTGCGCCTGCAAAACCTTGACCAGTTCGCGCGTATCGGCCGGAAACACAGGCAAGCTGTGTTGCGTGGTGCGCACCGGCGTATCGTAATCCAGCTTTTTAGCGGGCGATAAAACCATCAACATATCAATCTCTACATCCAAGGTGATGGAATCAGTGTAGCCGGTGCAGGCATACGCGCCTGGATCAGGCAGCGGCCTGACGAGCAAGCTTGCGGCCAGCCAGCCATTTGCCCAGCAGCACCACCAGCACGGCGCCCAGCACTTCGACGGCAATTTTCACGCCAAACGCAGGCACACCGAAATATTCGACCACCACCACATCGGTAATCAGCATGCCCCCGGCAATCCACCCCAGCAAGGCGGCCCCGAAAGTCACGACCAAGGGGAAACGATCGATGAGCTTAAGCACCAGCGTACTACCCCAGATGATGATCGGCACACTGACCAGCAGGCCAAATACCACCAGGCCGATCTGGTGATCAGCGTGCGCATTTTGGGCAGCCCCTGCAATCGCAATCACATTATCCAGGCTCATGACAAAGTCAGCGACGAGAATGGTCTTGACGGCGGCCCACACCGAGCCCCCGCCCTTGATCTTGTCATGGGCATCGTCCTCGGGAATCAGCAGTTTCACCCCGATCCACAGCAACAGCAAAGCCCCGACAATCTTCAGATAAGGCACGGTCAGCAGTGTCAGGGCAAAGGCAATCAGCAGCACCCTGAGAATAATCGCCCCGGCAGTGCCCCACAAAATCCCCTGCATGCGTTGCTTGGGTTGCAGATTGCGACAAGCCAGGGCAATCACCACGGCATTGTCGCCCCCCAGCAGAATATCGATCAAGATGATCTGAAATACGGCGGCCCAACTGAGGGTCTGAAAAAATTCGATCATGGTTGTCCTTAAGAAAAATGGCCTGTAAACCCATCTACGGGCCAGGCCATTTCCGCAAAAGACGGACCCTGCCCCAGCAGCCCCACGCAATCATGGCACCCGGCAGCAAAGCAGCGCGGCGACGATTTCATGGGACACTAGATGGCAAGGTCTTGCTCGCAGCTGGTATTGAACACCTGCTGCCCGGACACCGGGCACCTGTAGAACAGGCAACCGTATTGACGACGTCGCGGCAAAGAGCTACTCCCCTTGAGCGAATGATTATACGGGAAAAAAAACAGACCGCAGGCTGTTGTTTCAGGCGGTCTCAGCGGGAATTGGCCACCGACGCGGACGGCGGCGGAATAAAGCGCCAGGCAATCAAGCCACCCACCGCCTGCACCGCCAGCAAGGTAGCCACCGTCCCGTACCAGCCATACCGGGCGTAGGCAATGCCACACAGCCAGGCACCCGTAAAACCGCCACAATAATAAATCGAGTAATACAGTCCGCTGGCCAGCGAACGCCCATACGTGATGCGCGAAGCAATAAAACCCATGGTGGCCGATTGAGTAACAAACACCCCACAAGCCGCCATGGCCAGCGCGACCACAATCACCCAGGAAGACTGGGACAAAGTCAGCATCACCCCCACCGCAGACAAAACCAGCATGGACAAAATAATGCGCCGCGCCCCAAAGCGAGGAATGATGCGGCCTGCCAGCGGCGTCATGATCACCCCCAGCAGGTAGACAATAAAAATATTGGCCAACTGGCCAGAGCTGAAATTGAATGGCTCATCGGCCAAGTGCAAATTGATGAAGGTGAACAAAGCCACCAGCATGAAAAGCACGGTAAAGCCCAGCGCACATGCCGCCTGCAGATAAGGGTTGAGCAACAACTGGCCCAGCGTCTGCAGATTCGATTTGAAACGGGTATTGGCGACAAAGCGCCGCGATGCCGGCAAGCCCCGCCAGACCACCACCGCCCCCAGCAGATTCAGCACCGCCATAATGCCAAAAGCCGAGCGCCAAGGCATGAACTCGGTCAGGTGTCCCATCAGGAAACGCCCAGCAAAGCCGCCCAGCACGCAGCCCGAGACATACAAGGTCACCATGCGGATCATGGTGGAACCACGGAATTCCTCGCCTATATAGGCGACCGCCACCACCGTCACCCCTGGCACGGCCAGCCCCTGCAAGAAACGCAAAATCAACAAGCCATGGACGGATTCCACCAATGGCATCATGGCAGTGGGAATCGCCAGTAAGAATACCGAACCGACCATCAACCATTTGCGCCCAACCGCATCGGACAGCATGCCCACAAAAGGAGAGACCAGCGCCACGGCCAGGACAGTCATGCCCACGGCATTGCCGATCTCGACCACCGACGCGTTGAGATCCAACTGCAGTTGGGGCAGGATGGACTGAATGGAATAAACCTGGATAAAGGCAAACGCCCCGACCAAGGTCATGGTCAGGCGTAACAGGCGGTCAGGATGGTCGTCATAATCGGCAGACATGAAAAAAATCCGACCTGACTAAAACTTCAGACGGCGCAGGCGCTCAGCCTGGGCCTGATTCAGACGGCGGGCCTCGAGTTCGGCATAGTCGCGCTCGCCGGGTTCGTAGGCGCCATCAAACATGCAACTGGCGGGGTTTGCACGGCATGGCCCCGCAGACGCCGAGGTATCCCCGCCCCAGGAACAGCCTGACAGCACGGCCACGATACAAAGCAGGCTGCCGCGACGGGCAAAGGAATTGACACGCACAGAAAACGTCCCTAAAAACAGGCCAGCGGTGTAGCACCGCCTGCCATTGCAATAAGTCTCTCGGCATAAATTAACATGCTATTGATGCACAACACGAAAGAACCTGATCACGACGGCATCCAGGACGAAATTCTGGCCGGTCCCATCCTGCGGCGCATGGAGCCTCAGCGCCTTGTCATCTGGCTGGCAACACGCAACCCCGTACAACTGCGCCTGCACCTGTATGCCCATGGTCCTGACGCGGTCAGCCATACCCTGCACGGGCTGGGACAAGGCGCCCGCATCCAGGCAGGCACCCACTGCCACATCCAGCTGCTGGATGTGGGTCCGGCCCCCGATCTGCCGACGGGTCAGGCCATTGCCTATGATCTGCAGTGGGCCGCCCCTGGCACCCATGATTGGCACAGCGTGACCCAATGGGGGCCGCACCTCTGTCAGACCGGCCAATCCCTGCCCCGATTCGTCCTCCAGCCGACCCTGCAGCAGGTGCTGCATGGGTCCTGTCGCAAACCCCACTATCCCGCCGAGGACGGCCTGGTCACCGCGGACGCCTGGCTGCAACAGACGGGCGAACCCGCACAGTGGCCAGGTGCCCTGTTATTGACTGGTGACCAGGTATACGTAGATGATGTGGCCGGCCCTATGCTGCACGCCATCCACCAGTTGGGCGATGCCCTGGGTCTATACCCCGAGACGCTGGAGGCGGCCTGCGTAGGAAATAGCCAGTCGTTGCGCGACCATCCGGCAGGCTTTTACCACCGCCATGATCTGCTGCCGGATACGCCACAAAACCGTACCCTGCGCAACCGATTCTTCGAGGGTGCGCGCAAGCCGGTCTTCACGACCAGCAATGCCGACAATCACCTGATTACGCTGGCGGAAATGCTGGCCATGTACTTGCTTGTCTGGTCGCCGGTGCCATGGCGCCGGCTTCAGCTGGATGCCCCCAAAAACCTGTCTGCCGTTGATCTGGCCCGCTACCAGCGTGAACTGCTCGCTATCCGGGCATTTGTCGATGGTCTGCCGCAGGTCCAGCGCCTGCTGGCGCATCTGCCGACTTTGATGATTTTTGACGACCATGACATCACAGATGACTGGAACCTGACAGCCGACTGGGAACAAACCGCCTATCAGCACCCATTTTCCCGGCGCATCATCGGCAATGCCCTGGTCGCGTATTTTCTGTGCCAGGGCTGGGGCAATAATCCCGATGTTTTTCAGGGTGCCACGCTGGACCTGACACAGCAGTGGTCGGCCAAGCGGGACAACGCAGCCCAGGACATGCTGATCGAGCACCTGCTGCAATGGCCCAGCTGGCATTACAGCCTGCCTACCTCTCCCGTCCTGATGGTGCTGGACACCCGCACCCGGCGCTGGCGCTCGGAACGCAGCCCAAATCGGCCATCGGGGCTGATGGATTGGGAATCCCTGTGCGAACTGCAAGCCGAGCTACTGGATCATCCTTCGGCCATTATTGTCTCGCCCACCCCTGTCTTTGGCGTGAAACTGATCGAAGCCGTACAAAAAGTATTCACCTGGATAGGCAGACCGCTGGTGATTGACGCCGAGAACTGGATGGCACACCCAGGCACGGCCAATACCATCCTGAATATTTTTCGCCACACCAAGACCCCCGCCCACTATGTGATTTTGTCCGGGGATGTGCATTATTCATTCATGTATGGCGTGCGCCTGCGTTCACAGCGTCACGGCGAACCGCATATTTGGCAAATCACCAGCAGCGGCATCAAAAACCAATTCCCGATCCGGCTGCTGGATATTCTGGACCGTCTGAACCGCTGGCTGTATGCCCCGAAATCCCCGCTGAACTGGCTGACCCGGCGGCGACGCATGGAAATCCAACCCTGCAAACCGGCCACTGCCGCCCGGGGCGAACGGCTGCTGAATCAGCCCGGCATCGGCCGCCTTTGTCTGGCGGCTGACGGCAAGCCGGAATTAGTCGAACAAATCTGCGCAGATCAGGCCATTGCGTTCTTGCCGGAAACAACGGACTGAGGCTAGGCCTCGATCAATCTGCTGACACCCCGAGATCAGGAGGGCTTGAGCGGGGCTTGTTCGATGGCCAGGTGGAGCGAAGCCTGCGGCAGTTGCTGCTGCAGCCAGGCCAGTGCACTGACAGCAGAGCCGAAATCCGCATAGCGCAACACCACAATACCCGTGGCGGCAAAAGACTGAACCGACACCGGCACAGGCCCTTTCCCGGCCCCTAACTGGACATCGTTTTCGGTTGCCCCCGTGATCAGGATTTCATTCTGACTGCTGAACACCACGCCCTGAGCATCCAACAGCAGGCTACGGCCCCCTGCAGCAGACTGGGGCAACAGGCGATATTGCTGTTTATCCACGGTGTAGACAGGCAACTGTCCCAGGCGCTGGATTTGCTTTGCCTGAAGGCGCTGGCCAGGCTGGTAGGCATCGGCTGCCTGGGCAGACAAGGCCAAAGCGGCCATCGCCACACCACTGAGAAGCGCATAGATGATTTTCATGAAGGGTTCCTGTCTGGGGGGCGCTTATTGGGCAATGATGCGGGCTTCTGCCAGAAAGGCGTAAGCTGCATCGGGCTGAGTACCTGGGACGCAAGGGGCTGGGCGATTTTCCACAGTCTGACCGCTGTCGTCTTTGCTTTCGAATGGCTGCGGAAGAATCTCCGGGTTGGCCGCCATCAGGAAGACCTGCCATTCACCCCGGGCTTGTTCGCCATAAAAAGACACGCTGCTCAGGCCATAAGCGACGAAGGCATCTGTCCCAAAAAAAGCATAGTGATCATTGGCCAGCTTGAGCAACGATACCGTGCCTGCCGGGGACTTGACGGCCAGACCCAATGAGCCCAGGCAGACATTTTTGCCGCTGAGGCGCAGTTGGACGGAATCGACGATCTGATCCGATGACTGCCAAGACGCCAGCAGAGAAACCTGGCGGTACGGGAAAGGCTGGCTTTGCAAGGGCACACCCGAATCGGGCGCATAACCGAGGTAATCATCCCCCAGGTGCCAAAACCCAATATTCTGGAATGCCGGAATCTTGATGTCCTGCCGCTTGCTCTGTCGAGTTCCGTTTTTGTATTCCTGTGCCAGGGCAACAGCGCGTTCCGCATCGGGCACCCCGAAACCATACCAGTTGGAATGCTCGTTGCCCGCGCCGTTGATCTGCCAACCCAGATCGATCGGCACCGCCGTAGAGCCGACACGAATGTCCTGTTTTGTGCCCAACCGGGGCTGCAGTTGATTGGTCTGCAGATTCATCAAGGCCCCATAGGGAATCTGGCCGGCCGGGTCCGGCGAACCCTGGGTGTAATCCACATCGACCTTGCGGGCGGACAGGCGCAGAATATCGCGCACATCCCGCCAGCTCAGGTCCGGATTGGCACTAAGGATCAAGGCAGCCACTCCCGCCAACGTCGGAGTGGCCGCTGAAGTGCCGTTCATGTACGAATAATCGCAATCGGGATTGTCCGGCACCCCATTGCGCTGGGATTCACCACGCAGAAAGGCGGTACGCTCGCCTGTTTTGCTGTACCCCACGCCACAGCCACGCATATCGGTGGTGAAGATCGTGGGACCGCTGTAGGGGCCTGTGGCGACTTCGCCATAGGTGCCGCCCGAACCGTATTCCCCCCCCATGCCACTGACCCAGATCACGGAGCCTACGCTGCTGTAATTGCTGGATTCGCCAAACGCATTGATGGCGGCAACCACGACGGCATTAGGTTCGCGCGAACCACTGGCGTCATTGGCAGGGTTGGAGCAGTCGTAATAAGCCACCCCGGACTGGCTGCAGTAGTCGCCATCGAAATCATTGCCAGCGGCCTTCAGGAAAATAGCGCCTTTGCCATCCCGCAATTTCTTCATCGAGCGAATGATGGGGGTCTGATAATCGCTTGGGGAATCATAGGGCAACAATCCCATCGAGTTGCCATACGAGCCGTTGAAAATATCCGCTGGACTGGACCAGGACGCCCCCCCCAGTGCAGCGGCCATATTGGCGGCACCCTGGTTTTCCAGATAGTTGACGCCGCCCAGCGTGGCCAGCGGCGCAATACCCATAACGCCCTGGCCATTCTGTGCGGCGGCAATCATGCCAGCCACATTGGTGCCGTGAGGATCGCTTCGGGGGCTGCCCGCCTGGGGGTAGGGATCGTTGGTGCCATCGACCAGATTATGGGACATCCCGAAGTCGGCATTGGGGGCCAGATCGGGATTGTGCAAATCCACCCCAGAGTCCACCACCATCACACGCACCCCTTGGCCCTTGATGCCCTGGCGATGAACGGGCTCGACATTGAGGTCCACCCCACCACCAAAGACATCCGGATAGTCCTTGAAATAGCTATCGGCGTAATTCAGCGCCCACTGAAAGGGATACAGGGGTTCTGTGGCACCTGTCTGGCAGGCGTATTCACCGCTTTCCAGGCAGGCTGCGTCCGGGTTTTTAGGCTTGTCATCCGATCCGCCAGAACTATCACAGCCGACCAAAAAAAGAGTCAACAAGGATGCCGCGCACACAAGCGTTTTTTTCATCACTATCCAGATAATTTTTGTTGGTCTGCCAGAGGAAGCGCCCAGCTTAAAGCATAAAAGATGTGCACATCATAAAGAAGCTTTCATCACTGGGGCATAGTCCTTGTCGGTTTTCATGATGTGGGTGCTGAGCCAGTTACGCAGGAAGTTCGAGAGTTCCACCGATACATTGGAGTGTCCCGCATGATAGCTGTCGCGGAATTCGACAACTTTTTTGACCAGATTATCATGAACCTTTTTATGTTGCTCGTAGCCTGTATATCCGGCATCGCGCATCATTTTTTCTTCACGGGTGAAGTGATCCTGCGTATAGAAAATCAGCTCGTCCAGGACCTTGCCGATGATTTCCTTGCTGTGGCCCTGAGTCATGGATTCGTGCAGAGAGTTGATCAGCTGGACCAGCTTTTGGTGGTCCTTGTCGATCACCCCGATGCCCACCTCGAGTTCACGGGTCCAGGGGTAGAACATGGTCCCGGTCTTTGGCGCCTGCAATAACGTGCGCGAATATGACAGGGCATCATTGCCCTCGACCATTTCAGTATCAACCTCGACGGAGCCAGACAGATGAAATGCTGATGCCAACTGCGCCAAAGCATCCGCCTGCGCCTGCAGACTGGCCGCGGCGGCAGCGGATCGTTCGACCAGGCTGGCGTTTTGTTGTGTGACGCTGTCCATCTGGTTAATGGCGGATTGGATTTCCTCGATTCCCGTTGCCTGCTCACGACTGGCAGCACTGATTTCGCTCATGATTTCGGTCACGCGGTGAATCCCATCCACAATGCCCTGCATGGTGCCACCGGCCCGCCCGGCCTGCTCGTTGCCCTTGGCAGCAGAGTTGACCGAGTCATCGATCAAGACCTTGATTTCCTTGGCGGCCCCGGCACTACGCTGGGCCAAGGCTCGGACCTCGGCGGCGACCACAGCAAAACCACGGCCTTGCTCACCTGCCCGAGCGGCCTCGACAGCCGCATTCAGTGCCAGGATATTGGTCTGGAAAGCAATGCTGTCGATCACCCCCACGATATCGGCCACTTGCTGCGCCTTGCCGTGCATCTCACCCATGGTGGTGACCAGCTCCGTCACGATGGCCCCGCCTTCGGAGGCGGTCTGGGCGGCGGTGCTGGCCAGGTCATTGGCCTGCTGGGCGTTATCGGCATTCTGACGCACGGTTGCCGTAAGCTGCTCCATGGTGGCGGCAGTCTGCGCCAGCGAACTGGCCTGAGTCTCGGTACGCGAGGATAATTCCAGGCTGCCTTCGGTGATCTGTCCAACCGCCCCGGCAATGGAACTGGAACCCAGCTGCATATCGCCCACCAGCCGCGCCAGATTGGCCCGCATGCGCTTCATGGCATACAACAGGCTGGTCTTGTCATTTTTCCGGACCTGGATGTCGACATCCAGGTTTCCCTTGGAAATGCGCTCGGCCACCAACGCGGCATGGCTGGGCTCTCCTCCTAGTTGATTTTTCAGGCTGCGGGTAATCAACCAGGCAAATAAAGGCAGCAAGATGATGGCGATCAAGGTAGCCAGCAACAGGATCGGCAGACTGGTCTGGCCATCACGCACCGAAGTCTGGCTGATTTCCTTGACCAGCGTTGCCTGTTGCTCGGCAAACGCAGAAATCTGCGCCACATAGTTATCCAGCAACTGCGGGATATCCGTCTCGTAAAGCGCATTGGCACGGATGATGTCGCCTTTGTCTTGTGCCTCGCGGGCTATATCACGCGTTTTCAGAAAGGTCTGACGGGCCGTCAGTATGTTCTGGTACAGCGCCTTATCCGAGGATTCGTAGATCAGGTCTTTGACCTGCTGCTCTACTTGGCTGATCCGCTTGCTGGTCTGGCTGACCAAGTCCTGCAGGGCCGCGATCTGGTCCCGGTTGGTCATCACCCCGATGGCACGGTCACGTTCGCGGTTCACCTGGGTCAGGCGCAGCCACTGCAGGCCGAGAGTGTGGACCTCTTGCCGGTACTGCAGCTCGGTATTGGTGTTTTCGGTGCTGACGATGCGCCAGATACCTATCCCAGCAATCAGGACAATCAGAAGCATAGCCAGGCTAAAACCCAGCAACAGTTTGGTGCCAATCTTCAAATTCCGCATATCCTCAACCCACGTGAGCCAAGCTGGCGATGATGGTCCGGCGTGGCACGAAGCCACTGCCGCCGCCTGATGAAATAATTTTCAGGAACAACAGAGTACCCAATCAGATCTGGGTGACGAATTTAGTCACCAGATAGCCATCAAAGGTCTCGCTGCCGCCTTCGCTGCCAATCCCGCTGTCTTTGACGCCCCCAAAAGGCGTTTCGGGCAATGCGCTGCCAAAGTGATTGATATTCACCATGCCGGCCTCTAGTGTTTGGGCGGCTTGATGAGCGCGGTGCAGACTGCGGGTAAACACATACGCCGACAGCCCATAAGGCAAAGAATTTGCACGCGTCAGAGCGTCCTCGTCGGCACTGAACCGGGTGATCGGCGCAATCGGCCCAAAAGGTTCTTCGGTCATCAGCAAAGCATCGTCGGGCACATCCGCCACGACGGTTGGTTCAAAGAAGAAACCTGGCCGATTCAGCCGACTGCCACCCAGCAAGACCCGGGCACCACGCGCCTGGGCGTCTTCGACGAAGCGTTCCATGGCAGGCACCCGGCGCTCATGCGCCAAAGGCCCCATGTCCGTGTCTTCAGCCAAGCCATCGCCCACGCGGATCTTGCGCATCTCGGCGACAAAAGCCTCGACAAAGGCATCGTGAATGCCGTCTTGCACATAGAAGCGGGTAGGCGAGATACAAACCTGGCCGGCATTGCGGACCTTGAAGCGGGCAAGATGGCGGGCGGCCTTGGCGACATCGGCATCATCGTACACAATCACGGGCGAATGACCGCCCAGTTCCATCGTGACACGCTTCATGTGAGCCCCAGCCAGGGCGGCCAAGTGCTTGCCGACCGCCACCGACCCAGTAAACGATACCTTGCGCACGATAGGCGAACGAATCAATGTATCGGAAATTTCTGAGGGCACCCCCCAGACCACATTCAGCACCCCCGGCGGCAAGCCTGCATCGTGGAACATCTGCGCAATCGCCATGACCGCGCTGGGTGCGTCCTCTGGGCCCTTGAGAATAATGGTGCAGCCCGCGCCGATGGCGGCACAGATCTTGCGGATTGCCTGGTTATAAGGGAAGTTCCAGGGGGTGAAAGCGGCACATACCCCGATGGGTTCGCGCAGCACCATCTGGCGAATTTCCGGTTTACGCGATGGAATGACACGCCCATAGATACGGCGGCATTCCTCGGCGTGCCAGTCGGCATGGTCGGCGCAGGACAACAGCTCGCCGCGGGACTCGGCCAATGGCTTCCCCTGGTCCAGCGTCAGACAGCGGGCAATGGCATCGACACGCTCGCGGGTCAGGGTGGCCACCTGGCGCAAAATCGCGGAACGATCCATGGGCGAGCTATGACGCCAGCTGGAAAAGGCCCGTTCAGCAGCCTGCAACGCGTGATTCAGATCAGCCGGGCTGGCATGCGGCAAGCGTCCCAGGATCTCGCCGGTAGCCGGGTTGATCACATCCTGATGCTGGCGGCCATCGCCATCCAGAAACTTACCGTCTATATATAGAGCCAACGGGGTATACATAATGCTAGTCTCCTATTTAGGCACGATGATAGCCATGAATACAGGGGCAATTCAAGACGTGATACCAAATAATTTCCAAACTCAATCATCTTGGGATGGTTTAAGCCTAGATTATCCATTCGATTAACAACTGAATAGATCAGATGAGCATCTGATTGCTTGCTGGTTTTCCCGAGTTTCTGTCTGAAATTAACGATACGCTATTGATCTGTAGCGCTAATTCCACTACTTTTAATCCGATACCAAACAACCTCGATTTTAGAGATTGTTTGTAATACAAGTAGCGACAGACTGGAAGCCACTCCCTTTTTCCGCCAGTCCCCCGTAGGAGACTTTTCGTGCAAGCAGAATTTCTGCAGTTCCTGTTTTCAGGGCTGACTGTGGGGGCTACATATGCCCTGGCAGCCCTGGGTTTCAACCTGATCTACAACGCCAGTAATGTCATCAACTTTGCCCAAGGCGAATTCATCATGCTGGGCGGCATGCTGGCGGTGTTCTTCACCCAAACCGGCATGCATTGGGCCCCCGCCTTCGCACTGGCAGTCATCCTGCCTGCCGTGGTCGGCATGCTGATGGAAAAACTGACCATCGAACCCGTTAAAAATGCGGACACCGTTACTTTGATCATCATCACCATCGGCGCCTCTTTGGTGATTCGCGGCCTGACCCAGGTGTGGCTGGGCAAGAACGCCCACAGCCTGCCCCCCTTCACGGGTCAAGAACCCCTGAACATTATGGGCGCCATTCTGCTGCCCCAAAGCCTCTGGGTATTCGGGGTCACCTCCATCGTCGTGGTGCTGCTGTGGTATTTCTTCAGCCGCACCATGTCAGGCAAAGCAATGCTGGCCACCTCCATCAATCAGATCGCGGCACAACTGGTCGGCATCAGCACAGGCTGGGTCTTGCTCATGAGCTTTGCGCTGGCCGCTGGCCTGGGAGCCCTGGGTGGCATCCTGATCACGCCCATCACGCTCACCTCTTATGACGTCGGTATTATGCTCGGCCTCAAAGGCTTTGTCGCTGCCGTAGTCGGCGGCCTGGGCAATGGGCTGGGGGCCGTCGTCGGCGGTTTGCTGGTCGGCATACTCGAAGCCATGGGCGCGGGATACATCTCGTCGGCCTATAAGGACGCCATCCCCTTCGTGCTGATCTTGCTGATTCTGTTCTTCATGCCGCGCGGCCTGTTCGGCGGTCGTTCAACCGATCGGGTGTAATCAAATGAACCGTCGTTCTGTAATCGGGCTGGCTCTGCTAGCCGTCGTGCTCTGTGCGGTGCCATTTCTGGTCCCTAACAGCTTTTATCTGGATATCGTGATCCGCATGGCCATCAATGCCATCATTGTGCTCAGTTTGAACCTGCTGGTGGGCTATGCCGGACAGATCAGCCTGGGCCATGCCGGATTCGTCGGCCTGGGTGCTTATACCAGCGCCGTATTGCCCACCCATTTTGACATGCATCCGCTGCTGGCGCTGCCGATCGGGGCAATCGGGTCCGGCGTTCTGGCACTGTTGGTGGCCCGTCCCATTCTGCGCCTGAAGGGTCATTACCTGGCCATGGCCACGCTGGGCCTGGGCATCATCATCCATATCGTCATCACCAACGAAGCCGCCTACACCGGCGGGCCGGATGGCATGCCGGTGCCATCCATGGAGGTTCTGGGCTTTTCCTTCATGCGCGACCGCCAGTGGTACTGGGTGGTGGCGGCCTTGCTGGTCCTGAGCGTCTGGGGGGCACTGAACCTGATCAATTCACCCTTTGGCCGGGCCCTGCGCGGCCTGCACGGCTCCGAGGTCGCCTCTCAGGTGGTGGGAATCGACGTGCCTCGCTATAAAACCACGATCTTCGTGCTCTCGGCGGTGGTAGCCAGCATCATGGGCAGTATTTTTGCCCACTATATCGGCTTCATCACGCCGGATGTCGCGAATTTCTTCCACTCTATCGAACTCATCACCATGGTGGTGGTAGGAGGCATGGCTTCAGTCTTCGGATCGGTGCTCGGGGCGGTACTGCTGACCGCTCTGCCCCAGTTGCTGGCTACCTTCGAAGGCTGGGAAGTCGTGATTTACGGCGCCATCCTGATTCTATGCATGATTTTCCTGCCACGCGGTATCGTGCCCACCCTGGCAGCCCGCCTGCGCCTGGAGAACTGACACCATGCCCTTGCTCGAAGTCAACAACTTATCCATACATTTCGGCAGCGTGCGCGCTGTCCAGGATGTCAGCTTCTCGGTGGACGAAGGCATTGTTTATTCCGTGATCGGCCCAAATGGCGCAGGCAAGACCACGCTATTCAACCTGATCACAGGCCTGTACAAGCCCACCTCAGGCAGTATCCGGCTGAAGGGTCAGGACATCCAGGGCCACACCCCCTGTGACCTGGCCTGGCGCGGCATGGCTCGTACCTTCCAGAACCTCCAGATCTGGATGAACATGAGCGCGATTGAAAACGTCATGGTAGGCGCCCACCAGCACCTGGACACCAGCTTGTTCAAGGCTTTGCTGCGCGTGCCATCACTGCGCCGCAACGAAGCCGAGCTCCGCAGACAAGCTGCGGAACTCATGGATTTCGTCGGACTGGACGCCTATGTGGGCTCACGCGCCGACAGCATGCCCTACGGGGCGCTCAAACGTCTGGAAATCGCCCGGGCCATGGCCATGAAGCCCCGCCTGCTGTTCCTGGACGAGCCCGCCGCAGGCCTGAATCCCAAGGAAACCCAGGAAGTCGACGCCCTGGTACGCCGAATCGCCAGCACAGGGGTCACGGTCGTGCTGGTCGAACACGACATGAAAATGGTGATGAACCTATCCGACCGCATTCTGGTTCTGGATTACGGCAAACGCCTGGCCGAAGGCACAGGGGCCGAAGTCCGGCGCAATCCGGATGTCATTGCCGCCTACCTGGGCGGTCACGCCTGATCAGGGATTACAGATGCACGCACTCGAAATTATTCAGGAAGAACACCGCAACCTCTGGCGCATCGCCCGGACCATGGACTTGGTCATCGACGAGCTACAGGCTGGCACCAACGTCGAGGCCGATTTTTTTCGGGCCCTGTTCGACTATATCCAGGAGTTCATGGATGGCTGCCACCACGCCAAGGAAGACCAGCACCTATTCAAGGCCATGCGCCTGCGCGCCCCGGATGAAGTCGCCGAAGTGCTGGACGCCCTGGAGGTCGAGCACGTCCAGGGTCCAGCACACCTGCTGACGCTACGCCAGTTGCTGGATCAAGGCCCATCATCCGCCAGCCAGCCAGAATTCATAGCAGCCCTGCGCCGCTATATAGACGGCCTGAAACAACACATCACCACCGAGGAAACCAAAGCATTCCCGCTCGCTCGGAAATTTCTGCAACCCGAAGACTGGGAAGAAATCCTGGTCGCTTTCTCGGACCATCACGATCCCTTATTTGGTGAAGATGCCCGGACCGAATACCGTGAGCTGCACCACCGCATCGTCTCGCTGGCACCGGATTCTGTAGGGCTGGGCGCCAGCCAGGCAGGGGGCTTTCGACATCTGTCGGCAACGGCACCCAGCCAAAAGCCACTATTGCAGGTCACCGACCTGGAGTCCTGTTACGGTCGCATCCAGGCACTGAAAGGCATCAACCTCGAAGTCTACAAAGGCGAACTTGTCGCTCTGGTCGGAGCCAACGGCGCCGGCAAGACAACTTTTTTGCGAACCTTATCGGGCATCCAGCCCATGAGCGCGGGGGTCATTCAGTTCGGCGGACGCGATATTTCACGCCTGCGAGCCGATCGCCGCGTCCAGGCCGGAATCTGCCACAGTCCTGAAGGCCGCCAGGTATTCGGAGCCTTATCCATCGAAGACAATCTTCTGCTGGGGGCCTATTTGCGCCCAAAGGAAAAAGTTTCTCGCGATCTGGATCGGGTCTACGAAATGTTCCCCATTCTGCACGAAAAACGCCACCTGCCTGCCGGCACTCTCTCGGGGGGACAGCAGCAGATGCTGGCGATCAGCCGGGCACTCATGGGCGGCCCCAAACTCCTGTTGCTGGACGAACCATCCATGGGCTTGGCGCCTCTGTTGGTGGACGAGGTCTTCAACGTCATCCGCACCCTGAAATCCCAGGGCATCACCATTCTGTTGGTCGAGCAGAACGCTTTTGCCGCCCTGGGCATCGCAGACCGGGCCTACGTGCTGGAAACCGGCAACATCGTCCTCACAGGCACCGGGAAAGAAATGATCAGCAATGAACAGGTTCGAGCCGCATATCTAGGCATGTAGCGGCATGATCAATACCTATCAGCACGAGAAACAAGCTTACATCCCGGCACCCGAGCTGCAATCCAATACGCTGATTCGCCACCCAGTGGTGATCGTGGGGGCCGGGCCGGTAGGTCTGGCCACCGCGATCGATCTGGCCCAGCAAGGTGTGCCTGTCGTGCTGCTGGACGAGGGCGATGCGCTGGCCGTGGGTTCGCGCGGGATATGCCTGGCCACCCGCACGCTGGAAATCCTGGATCGGCTGGGAGTCGGCGACGAATGCGTGGCGAAAGGGGTGGGCTGGGATGTCGGCCGCACGTTTTTTCGCGACAAGGAAATATATCGTTTTAACTTACAGCCCCAGCCAGATCACCACCGCGCAGGTGTGATCAATCTGCAGCAGTATTACCTGGAAGACTTTCTGCGACAACGGGCCAAGTCGCTGCCCTTGCTGGACCTTCGCCACCAGAACCGAGTCGTTGGTGTGCACGCTAGCGCCGATACTGTCACCCTGCAGGTAGACACCCCCGATGGCAGTTATGCCATGGCCGCCGACTGGCTGGTGGCCTGCGACGGCCCCCGCAGCACCGTGCGTCGATCGTTGGGTCTGGAAGCTGAAGGCACGCCATTCATGGATCGATTCCTGGTTGCCGACATCACCATCCAGACCGACTTCCCTGCCGAACGCTGGTTTTGGTTCGATCCGCCTTTTCATCCCGGCCAATCGGTGCTGCTGCACCACCAGTCCGACAATACCTGGCGAATTGATTTTCAACTAGGCTGGAACGCCGACCCTGAAACTGAAAAACAGGCCAATCGCGTCATCCCCCGGATCCGATCCTTGCTGGGCGAAGAACACGAATTTGAACTCGGATGGGTCGAGGTCTATACCTTTCAGTGCCGTCGCATGCCGCGCCTGCGCCATGGCCGGGTGCTGTTTGCCGGCGACGCAGCCCATCAAGTCTCGCCCTTTGGGGCCAGAGGCAGCAATGCCGGCATCCAGGATGCCGACAATCTAGGCTGGAAATTGCGCATGGTGGTGCAGGGCCTGGCGCCTGAGCAGCTGCTGGACAGCTATTCCGACGAACGCATACTGGCTGCCGATGAAAACCTGCAGAACTCAGCCCGATCCATGGATTTCATCACCCCAAAGACCAAGACTACCCTGGCCTTTCGCAACGCCGTGCTGGGATTGGCCCAGCACTATCCTTTTGCCCGGGCCTTGGTGAATTCCGGGCGACTGTCCGTTCCCACTGTCCTGAAGGAGTCCGCTTTGAATACCCCCGACACTACCCAATATACCGGCGACATGATTCCCGGTGCCCCCTGCGACGATTGCCCCATGCGGGCACAAGTCGATCATTTCTGGTTACTCAGCCGCCTGGGTAACGATTTCAAGCTCCTGGTTTATGCCGAAGATCCGGCCAAAGTCGAGCAAGCATCCGCCCTGCAAGGGCTGCTGGGCGGAAAACTCTCCGTGGATGTCATGCTGGTCACCCCGAAGGGCGGGCGCTCGCCGCATGGCCTGCAGGTCATCGAAGACTACACCGGACGTTTTGCCGAACGCTACGATGCCCGCCCCGGCACGGTCTGGCTGATCCGCCCCGACCAGCACATTGCTGCCCGCTGGGACCAGCTGGATGTAGCCCAGGTACGCCAGGCCATCAGCCAGGCCACTGCCCAGGCTTGATTCCATGGGGCTGAACCTGAACCTGAATCTGGGCGAGCCAGGACAACAATATCTACGTCCCTACTCGCCCGGAGACGATTTCTACGAAGCCCTGATGCAGCTGCATCATGACCTCAGCGATGAACAAAGCACCCAGGTCAATGCACGTCTGATCCTGCTGCTGGCCAACCACATTGGCGATCTGGCAATCCTGCGCGAGGCCATGGAGATCGCCCGGCGCGACATCTGAATCCTTCTGGATGCTGCATTAAAAAAACGGTACGGTCCTTGGAGGAACCGTACCGTTTTTTCAATGGTGGACCTAAGCCCACCTACCTACCGTCAGTCAATCAGGGTCCACTTGCCGTTCTTGATTTCCAGCATGCGGAAGGCGGTCAGATCCAGGCCCATATGATCGGTGGGCGAGAAATTGAATTCGCCGCCAGTGCCCATCACACCTTTGGTTTCCTCAAGGGCTGCAAGCACCTTGGCCTTGTCCGTAGTGCCAGCGCGCTTGACTGCATCCACATAGATGATGAGTGCATCATAGGCGTGGCCACCAAAGGTCGAGACATCGCTCTTCCAACGCTGCTGGAAGTCATTGGCGTAGGCCGTGACCACCGGCTTTTGCGGATCGGAATCGGGCAGGTCGTCGGCGACGATCAGTGCTGCACATGGCAGACGGGTGCCTTCAGCGGCATCGCGCGCGAGCTTGATGAACTCTTCGGAACACACGCCATGCGACTCATAGAGCGGGAGTTTGATATCCAGCTGTTTGTAGTTGCGCTGCACCAAAGCCGGCCCCTGACCCAGGCCAAAGATCAAGACAGCCTGAACATCAGGATTGTTCTTGATATTGGTGAGCTGCGGCGTCATATCGGTGTCTTTGGGACCATAGGTCTCTTGGGTCACGATATCGATGCCGTAGTGGGGTGCCACGATTTCGGATTCTTTCTTGCCGGATTGGCCGAATCCGCTGGTCTCACTGATCAGAGCGATCTTGGTGAGCCCCTGCTTCTTCATGTCTTCAAAGACCTTTTCAGCCGCCATGCGGTCGGTGTGAGGGGTCTTGAATACCCATTTCTTGACCGGATCGATGACCACGACGGCGCCAGCCAGCGAAATGAACGGGATTTCGGCTTTTTCGACCAACGGCACCATGGACATGGTAGCGCCGGTGGTGGTGCCGCCAATGATGACGTCAACCTTGTCATCATAGATCAGGCGTTTCGTGAAACTGTTGGCCTTGCTGGCATCAGTACCGTCATCATAGGAGACCAGCTCCAGCTGACGGTTCAGGACGCCACCTTCCTTGTTGATTTTCTCAACGTACATCTGCAAGGTCTTGGCCTCCGGATCGCCCAAGAAAGCGGCCGGGCCGGTGGTGGACAGGACCGAGCCGATCTTGATCGGGTCGGCAGCATGGGCAGTCAAGCCAAATGAGACCAGGGCAAGCCCGGCCATCCAGCGCCACGAGGTAGTTTTCATGTGTTGTCTCCTAGGGTGGGGGTAAGGTTTTCGATAATCATGGCAATACCCTGGCCCACACCAATACACATGGTGCACAGGGCATAACGGCCGCCAGTACGCAAAAGCTGCGAACTGGCGGTAGTAACCAGCCGGGCACCGCTCATGCCCAGTGGGTGACCAATGGCGATGGCACCGCCATTTGGGTTAACGTGAGGCGCATCATCCGGTAGCCCCAGATCGCGCAGCACCGCCAGCGACTGGGCCGCAAAGGCCTCGTTGAGTTCGATGACATCCATCTGGTCCAGCGTCAATCCTGTTTGGGCCAAGACCCTGCGCACGGCGGGCGCAGGCCCCATGCCCATGACGCGTGGGGCCACCCCGGCTGCCGCCATACCTAGAATCCGGGCACGGGGCCGCAGGCCATATTGCTGGACCGCCTGTTCGGAGGCCAGCAGCACGGCGCAAGCACCATCATTGACCCCGGAGGCATTGCCTGCCGTGACGCTGAGATCAGGCCCATTGATGGCCTTGAGCCCAGCCAATGCATCCAGTGTGGTTTCAGGACGCGGATGTTCGTCGGTATCGATCACCAGGTCCTCGCCCTTGCGGCGTGGAATACGCACCGGGATGATTTCATCGGCGAAAAAACCGGCCTCTTGAGCACGCGCCCAGCGCTGCTGGCTGCGTAGCGCAAAGGCATCCTGGTCAGCCCGCGAAATATGGTAGTCGTGCGCCACGTTATCCGCGGTTTCCGGCATGGAGTGGACACCATGGGATTTTTTCAGCAGCGGATTGATGAAACGCCAACCGATGGTGGTGTCGAACATGGCGGCCTGGCGCGACCAGGCTTTATCGGCCTTGCCCACCACAAAAGGCGCACGCGACATGGATTCGACCCCGCCGGCCAGCATCAGGTGGGCTTCGCCCGCCCGAATGGCCCGCGCCGCCGTGCCGATCGCATCCATGCCCGAGCCGCACAGGCGGTTCATGGTGGTGCCGGGCACGGCATCGGGCAGACCAGCCAGCAAGACCGCCATCCGGGCGACGTTGCGGTTGTCCTCGCCTGCCTGATTGGCGCAGCCCAGAATCACGTCATCCACTGCGGCCCAATCCAGGTTTGGATGACGCTCGGCCAGGGCCTTGAGGGGCAGTGCCGCCAGATCATCGGGTCGCATGGATGCCAGCGCACCGCCATAGCGGCCAATTGGCGTACGAACCGCATCACAGAGATAGGCATGCATGGCTTTATTCCTGACGAGGGCGGTTATCGAACACGCGCCGGGCTTTACCGGTTTGTGAACGGGGCAATTCGCCATGGCGCAGCACGGCGACCTGAGTGCTGATCCCAACGTTGGTCTTGATGTGCTGCTGCAGTTGCTTTGCACAACGGGCAACGACTTCGGGCGATGCATTACTGGCTTCGTGCTGCAGCTCGCAGCGGATTTCGATATTGTCCAGGTGGCTGGCCTTGGAGACAATAATCTGATAGTTGCAGCTGAGTAACGGATCACGCATGATCTGTTCTTCGATTTGGGTGGGGAAGACATTCACCCCCCGAATGATGAGCATATCGTCGGACCGGCCAGTGATATGACCCATGCGGCGGAAGCTGCGGGCCGTGGGCGGCAGTAGTCGGGTCAGGTCGCGCGTACGGTACCGAATGACGGGCAGGGCTTCTTTGGTCAGGGTCGTAAAGACCAGTTCGCCTTCTTCGCCATCAGCCACGGGTTCGCCGGTTTCAGGGTTGATGATTTCGGGATAGAAGTGATCTTCCCAAATGACCGGGCCGTCCTTGGTTTCGATGCACTCGGACGCCACCCCCGGGCCCATGACTTCGGACAGGCCGTAAATATCGACGGCATCCAGGCCCAGCTTATGTTCAATTTCACTGCGCATGCCCTCGCCCCAGGGCTCGGCACCGAAAATACCGACCTTGAGGGAAATGTCCTCGGGAGCAATGCCCAGGCGATCGAATTCCTCGGCGATGACCAAGGAATACGAAGGCGTGACCATGATGATGTCGGGCTTGAAGTCCATGATCAGCTGGACTTGCTTTTCGGTCTGGCCACCGGACATGGGAACCACCGTACAGCCGGCGCGTTCAGCACCGTAGTGGGCTCCCAGCCCGCCGGTAAACAGACCATAGCCATAGGCCACATGCACGATGTCGCCCGCCCGTCCGCCGGCAGCACGGATAGAACGCGCCACCAGATCGGCCCAGGTATTGATATCGTTCAGGGTATAGCCCACTACGGTGGGTTTACCAGTGGTGCCCGACGAAGCATGCAGACGCGCAATGCGCTCACGCGGCACGGCGAACATGCCCATGGGGTAATTGCGCCGCAGATCTTCCTTGGTGGTGAAGGGGAACTTGCTGATATCGGCCAGCGTCTTCAAATCGTCAGGATGCACACCCTTGGCGTCAAAGGCCTGGCGGTAATGCGGTACATTTTCATAGACATGGCGCAGCGTGTGTTGCAGACGCTGCAGTTGCAAGGCAGTGATTTCATCACGGCTGGCGGTTTCGATGGGGGCGAGATCCCCCGGTTGGACTGTTTTCACAGGCATGGTTTGTCTCCTACTTAAATTCTTGGTCTAGCTGGCTTCAGCCACAAGGGACTCAGTGACCAGGCCCTGGACACGATGGGATTTGCCCCGAAACAAGGCAACATCACGCCCGGATGTCAGGTTATGCACCGTAATGTCATAGACACCGGTGCGCCCACTGCCTGGGGTCCGGGCCTGGGCGTGCGCCTGCAGGCGATCACCCAGGCGCGAAGGAGCCAGAAAATCGATATAGGCCGCCGATGCCACCGTATTGTGGTTATCGCTGTTGCAAGCATAGGCAAAAGCCGTATCCGCCAGCGTGAACAACATGCCGCCATGACAAGTAGCATGGCCATTGAGCATATCGCCACGCACAGTCATGGACAGGCGGGCGCTACCCGGGGCGACGGAGTCCAGGTGCATATCCAAGGCATGGGCTGCGTGATCGCGCGACCACATGGCGGTCGCCACGGTTTCGGCCAGGGTTTGGGGATCTAGGGCTTCATGCGACATGGAGTGGGGTTCCTGAATAAATAGAGGATTTCAAAGCCGTGCATGGCTGATAACGAGCGCCATAGGCTGTCTGCAAGTGAGTGAGTACGGTGCCGACTTCAGCGGCCCCGATGCGGGCGCACCAGGCCAGAGGCCCCAACGGGTAATTGACGCCCAACAACATGGCTTGGTCTACGTCGGCGGCAGAACATACGCCTTGGTTCACCGTATCGGCGGCTTCGTTGACCAGCATGGCAACAGTACGCATCACCACCATGCCGGGCACATCCCGGATGGGGGCCACGGCCAGGCCCGCTGCCTGCAACAGGCCAGTGGCCGCATTGACGGCGCTTGGCGGGCACTGACGGGCAGCGGCCAGCGGCATGCAGCTGGCCGTGACGGGGTCCAGGGCCAGATCCAACAATACCGTGGCAGGCTGCTGCAAATCATGGGCCCGCTGGGTGGCCGAACGGCCATCCGTCAGGTACAACAGGGCATCATCGGCCTGGGCGATACGCCCATCACCGCGATCCGCAGACACCTGAAAAACGACACCTGCAGCCTGCAGGCGCTGACCCAGAGCCCGAGCCAAGGGGCTATCACCAAACAAGGTGATGCTGCCTGGACAAGGCTGGGCTGCTGCCAGCGTTGGCGCAGGTGCTGCAGCGCCCTCGGTATAGTCAAAAAAACCCCGGCCGGATTTGCGGCCCAGACGACCGCCATCCACCAGTTCCTGTTGCAACAGAGAAGGTTCGAAGCGGGCTGCATAATGAAAGGATGTCCAGACACTGTGGCTGACTGCCGCATTGATGTCTTGACCGATCAGATCCGTGAGTTCGCAGGGACCCATGCGAAAACCACCACAAGCCCGCAGAATGTGATCCAGCGTGGCGGCATCCAGGGCCTGTTCCTGCAACAGGCGCAGGCCTTCGCCGTAGAACGGTCGGGCCACGCGATTGACGATAAAACCCGGCGTGGAACGCGCCAGCACAGGGGTCTTGCCCCAGGCTGCGGCCGTATCGAACAGGGTACGGGCGGTTTCGTCAGTGGTATCCAGGCCGGAAATAATTTCGACCAACGGCAGGCGGGGGGCTGGATTGAAAAAATGCATGCCACCCAGGCGGCCAGGGTGTTTCAAAGCAGCCCCTATTGCCGTCACCGGAATGGACGAGGTATTGGTGGCCAGCAGACAGTCGGGCGCAACGATGGATTCCAGGGCACCAAACAGCCCGGTCTTGGCGTCCAACTGCTCGATGATGGCCTCGATCACCAAACCGCAATCCGCCAAGTCACCCAAAGAGTCCGCAGCATGAAGCGCCGCCACCGCACGCGAGGCCTGAGCGGCGTCGATTTTTTGTTTCGCCGCCAGGGCCTGCAAGGTCTTGGTCATGCCCGCAATCGCCTGAGCTGCTGCCCCCGCACGCGTGTCATATAAATAGACCGGGTGGCCCGCCATCGCAGCCACCTGGGCAATACCTGCGCCCATGGTACCTGCCCCGATAACAGCAACGGCAATACTGGGATCTAACGCAGCCATCGCTTATTCCCCCGTGAACTGGGCGGGGCGTTTCTCAAGAAAGGCGGTCACGCCCTCGGCGTAGTCATGGCACCAGCCCAGTTCGCGCATCATGCCGGCTTCCATGGAAAGCTGCTGTTCCAGCGTATGCGAAGGCGCGGCCTGCATGGCCTGGCGCGTACGCACCAAGGCGCGCGTGGGCGCCTGCGCCAGCGATTCTGCCAGGCGCGTGATCTCGTCTTGAAAGCCAGCATCCGGCACGCAGGACCAGATCAGGCCCCAGTCGGCTGCCTTTTGGGCAGGCAGTTTCTCGGCCAACAAGGCCAGGCCCATGGCACGCGCCATGCCGATCCGCGCCGGCAAGAGCCAGGTCCCCCCGGTGTCCGGAATCAGGCCAACCTTGCTGAAGGCCTGCAGGAAGTACGAGGACTCGGTCGCCACCACCAGATCGCAGGCCAGCGCCAGCGAAGCACCAGCGCCAGCCGCAATCCCATTGACCGCCGCCAGCGTGGGCACCCGCAGATTCTGCAGCGACAGAATCAGGGGTTTATAGAATTTCTCTACGGTGGCCCCCAGGTCGGGAGCTTTCCCCGAGCCGATCTGCATGCCGCGATCACCTAGGTCCTGGCCGGCGCAAAACCCCCGCCCTGCCCCGGTAATGACCAGCACCCGGGCTTCTGTGCCCTGCTGCACCTGAGCCAGTGCATCCCGCAGTTCCAGGTGCATGGCCTCGGTGAAGCTGTTGAGCTTATCGGGGCGCGACAGCGTGATGCGAGCCACTCCCTGATCAATTGAAAACTGGATATTCTGATATGTCATGTCGGGTATGCGTTAAGTTAGATGTGGCGGCGACGCTGCACAACACGGAAACGATTGGCCACAAAAGCCGAATCGGCATAGGAAGCGTTAGCTGCCGGGTTACCGCCCGTCCCGTGAAAATCCGAGAATGCGGCGGATTGATTGACGAATACCCCGCCGGTGAGATTGATGGACAACGCGACCTTTGCCCGCCATGAAGCCTGAATGGCGGCATCAATGACGCTTTCGTCCTGGCTATAAACAGCCAATGTCAGCGCCCCATGCTGGCGCGTCAGGCTCTCGACCAAATCCAGCGCGGCCGATGTGTCGGCGGCTTTCACCAGAAAGCTGATGGGACCAAATTGTTCCTGGGAGAAGTGCTCTGCGTCCGCAGCATCGCAAGCCACCAACACGGGGGTACGCGCCCGCGCCTGGGGAAATTCATCATATTGCAATGCGCGCGGCGCCAATGCCACCCGCCCCATGGCCCCTTGGCCTGCCTGCTCGATACGATCCAGCGTGGCGTCGGACTGAATAGCCCCAAGGACCGCTTGGGCGACTTCGGGTTTCGACAGGAATTTTGTGATGGCATCCGCCAGATCCTGGCAGACCTGGTCATAGGTCTTATGACCATCGTTCGTCTGGATGCCGGCGGCTGGAATCACCAGAGCCTGCGAGGTCGTGCACATCTGGCCAGAATACAGCGACAAAGTGAAGGCCAGATTGCGCAACATGCCAACATAGTCGTCAGTCGAATCGATCACGATGCTATTGACCCCGGCGAGTTCGGCATAGACCTGGGCCTGGCGGCAATGATCGACCAACCATTGGCCAAAGGTATTGCTGCCGGTGTAATCAATCGAATGCACATCGGGGTGCTTATACAGAGACTGGGCCGTCTGACGATCCTGTGTCAGGCAAAGGCTGACGAGATTCGGGTCCAGGCCGTGCTCGGACAATACGGCCCGGATCGTACGCACCGTGATGGCGGCAGGCAACACCACATTGCCGTGCGGCTTCATGATGACCGGATTACCTGTGGCCAGGGTGGCAAACAGCCCCGGATACGTATTCCATGTGGGAAAAGTGGCACATCCGATGACGACGCCCACACCACGACCAACGACTTCGTAGTTTTTCTGCATAACCAAGGCTGGGTGCTTACCTTGGGGCTTTTCCCAGGTGGACTGGGCCGGGATGAAAGACATTTCGCGCCAAGCATAGGCCACGGCCTCCAGGCCGCGATCCTGGGCATGGGGGCCACCCGCCTGGAAAGCCATCATCCAGCCCTGCCCGCTGGTCATCATGACAGCATGGGCAATTTCAAAGCTTTGGCGGTTCAGTCGCTGCAGGATTTCCAGACAAATCCCGACGCGGCCTTCGGCCCCCAAGGCCTGCCAGGCTGGCATAGCTGCCAGGGCGGCCTGCACCAGCACATCCGAATCAGAGATCGGATAGCGAATACCCAGCTCCTGCCCGTAGGGCGAGGATTCCTGATCATGCCAGCCGGTTTGACCGGGCTGGTTCAGTTCGAACGGCTTATTCAGATGGGCTTCAAAGGCGGCACGGCCAGCGGCAGGGGCGTCCTCTCCGTAAGCCTTGGGGCTAGGTGATTCGGAAAAAGCAGACCAATAGCCACGCGTGGCAATGGTGTCAAGTGCATGATCCAGCAGGGCACGGTGCTGATCCAGCAGAGGGTGAGACATGAGTCCTCCGGCGCCGGGCAAACCCGGTCTGTGGCGTCAATATACGAAAATGAACGAACTTTCATAGATTAATGTATCACTTTTCAGATCGGATTTCGGCATCCAAACTTATTTATCTGAAATGCTGATGAATCCATAAGAACAGCCTATAGCAACGTATTTACTGGCTATTTGGAAGGATATTAGATAAAAAATCACACTTTTCATTGAGGCCTAAGGAAAACCCTAAGCAATAAGCGATACAAATAAATTGACAAAGTGGCCTGCCACGTAACATGATGTCGGTACGCCCGAGATTCATCGGGTGAAAATGATTCGAATCAGCCTGACCCTCATTGCCCTACCCCACTCAAGGAGATTATTTATGTCCAGCAAGGAACGTTTCGCGGACAAGATGGAGTTCCCACCCGAGATCGAACAGCCCAACGTCTACCCCCTGTCCTGGGTGCGCAAGACCAATAAGCTGCAAGAAATCTGGGAAGCCTCCCTGCGCGAATACTGGAAACCAGAAGAACTGCCCTGGGATACTTTCGACGTCGAGAGCTACACCTGGGAAGAACGCGAAGCCATCGCCTACTGGTGGACGCTGCTGTCCGTCTTCGACGCATCGGCCCCTCCGGTGTTTGCCGCAGCGCTGATCAAGACCTACGAAGATCACGAGGAAGACCCGGTCCGCAAGTGTTTCTTCTCGGTCACCAGCGACGAACAGAACCACGAAATCATGTGCGGCTTGTCCATCACCAAGCTGCTGGATCACCCTGATCCCATCACCTACGAGCCCAAGACCGATCTGGGTCGCCGCCTGCAGAAAAACGCCAAATGGCTGTATTTCAATGGCGCGCGCTACTGGAACGGCTTCAAGACCGCCGCCCCGAAATACGACCTGGCCGTGCTGTTCAGCTCATTCCTGATGGGCGAAATCGCTGCCGCCACCATCTTCAAGCAAATGCACGAGAACACCCGTGAACCCGTCTTCAAAGAAGCCTTCAAGAACGTTGGCCGCGACGAAGGTCGTCATATGGCCATCTGTATGGCTGTGATGGAACGCGACTATCCAGGCCTGTCCGAAGAAAACCGGGCCATCGTCACGAAGCAGATCCGTGCCGGTTACCTGTTCCTGTCGGCCGTGCTGTTCGAGCCGCCCGCAGACTTCTGGGATCTGCCGCCTGACTTCATCGAAAACCAGCGCGCTGGCGAAGAAGTTGCCCGCAATGCCGGCTTTGGTATTCCTACCTACGAAGCCAAGCTCGAAAACTGGCGCAACGCCATCATCAACCTCAAAGGGGTGCTGGATCACTACAACATCCCCTTCCCCGCGATTCCCGAGGTCGGCATCACCGGCGAAGAAGTCTCGGACGTCGATATGGAAGACATCATCCCGGTCTTCTAATCAGCTGACTCACTTACGCTGAACCAAGACCCGGTCGACGTGTATAGCGCTCGGCCGGGTTTCACTTGAAATCCTGCATTAACCAACGGAAGCACTCATGGCACGCATCGTCATCCAACCCTCCGGCAAGGTCGTCGACTGGAAAGAAAGCGACACCGCCCTCATGGCCCTCGAACGCGCAGGCTACGCCCTGCCCAACAACTGCCGGGCGGGTGCCTGTGGCGAGTGCAAGGTCAAGGTCCTGGAAGGCCAATACGACCAGGGCATGGTCATGGACATGGCTCTGACCGCCGAAGAACGCCGCCAGGGCTACGGCCTGATGTGCATGTGCAAGCAGATTTCCGAAGAGATGGTGATTGAATGGGGCACCGCCGATGCGCGCCCAAAGCTCTTTCCACCTCGGGAAAACGCCATGTACGTGCTGATCGATCGCCGCGAGGTCGCTGCCCGTACCCTGGAAATCCGCCTGCGGCCGGTAGGCAAGGCCATCCGCTACTGGCCTGGCCAGTACGTGACGCTGGGTGACGAACGCAACGGCATCCCATGCCGAGCCTATTCCATCGCCAACCCCCCCCGGCCAGACGGCGAAATCACACTGCAAGTAGCACGCGCCGAAGACGGTGTCACCAGCACCTGGGTACACGAAACACTTCGGATAGGTGATAGCGTCAAGATCAACGGCGCCTACGGCACATTCATCGGAGACCCCTCTGCAGACACCCCCGTACTGTGCCTGGCTGCGGGAACCGGCCTGGCCCCCATCATGGACCTGGCCGAGGCGGCATTGCAGCGCGGTTACCGCAAGCGTGTGGATCTGCTACTCTCTGCGCGAACCGAAAATGATGTCTATGGGCAGGGTCTGATGGCCTGGTGGCGCACCAAGCATCGTAATTTCGACTATAAAATCACGCTGACCCGCGAAGAAAAAGAAGGCTTTCTGCACGGCCGCATCAATACCCTGCTGGCTGGCTTATACCCCGACCTCTCCGCTCACAGCATCTTTATTGCCGGCAGCCCCGAATTCGTCGACGACTGCCTGGCCGCTGTCAAAGCCCTGGGTGCACAGGATGAGCTGATCCACAAGGAAGGCTTCTATCCCATCCAGAATACGGCCATACAAGGCCGCTAACCTAATAATAGGGCTGCCCGCCCCCCGATAAGTTGATCCCTTCCATCCAGCACCGCATCGATAGCTTTCGTCAACAACAGCGAGTCCGGGCGGGCTCGCTCATCATGTCGGTATTTGGTGATGCCGTGCTGCCGCGCGGCGGACGAATCTGGCTGGGCAGCCTGATCCAACTGCTGCAGCCATTAGGGCTCAACGAAAGGCTGGTGCGCACATCGGTCTATCGCCTAAGCAAAGAACAATGGCTGCGGGTCGATACCCATGGCCGCAGGGCCGAGTACGTACTGACAGATTCCGGTCGGCTGCGCTTCGAAGAAGCTTCACGCCATATTTATTCATCGCATGCACCGATCTGGGATCGCCGCTGGCGGCTGATCCTGGTCGTGGGCGAACTGGACCCTCGTCAACGAGAACGTCTGCATCAAGCCCTGCAATGGCAGGGCTTCGGATCATTAGGCAACGATTGTTTTGTGCATCCATCCACCCAACTGGACGCTGCTTACGACACCCTGATGGCCGACGGCCTGGGCGATTTACTGGGTAAGCTGCTGCCGCTATTGGCGGCCGATGCCCGGATCGCCCTGACCGCATCGGATGCCGACCTGGTATCCCGCGCCTGGAACCTGGACCGCCTGGCCGAATCATATGCAAGCTTCGTATCCGATTATCTGCCTATCCTGGCCGACCTGCGGCGCGACCGCCACACCAGGCCAGAGCCAGAGGAATCTTTTTTATTGCGCACCTTGCTGATACACGATTATCGACGTCTGCTGCTGCGCGATCCGGAACTCCCGGAAGTCCTCCTGCCCGCCGACTGGCCAGGGCAATCCGCCCGCATGGTATGTCGCGAACTCTATCGCCGCCTGGCCGAACCGTCCGAATTACACCTGGATAGCAATATGCACCTGGCCGATGGCAGCATGCCCGCACGCCTGGAAAACAACACTCCCCGATTTCCAGCGGATGACCCGCTCATGGCGATTTCCTTATAGGCAAGACAGTATGCTGCTGTAACATAACCCTGGTCAGTTCACTTTATCCAAAGGAAGAAATCAATGGGAATTTTCAGCAATATCTTGTCCAAGCTCGGTTTTGGCACGGCCCAGGCCGCTGAAACAGCAACATCTGCCACTCAGGCCGCCCCAGAAACCACACCGGCACCCACCGCCATCAGCGTAGTGGATGTCACGGGCCAGCTCGAAGCCATGGCTGCCAAACACCCGGAAAAACTCAACTGGAAGACTTCCATCGTCGACCTGCTGAAGCTGCTCGGACTGGATAGCAGCTTGGCCGTTCGCAAAGAACTTGCCACTGAACTTGGCTGCCCCGCAGAAAAAATGGGCGATTCTGCCCAGATGAATATGTGGCTGCATAAAACCGTATTGAAAAAACTGGCTGATAACGGCGGAAACATCCCCGCCGACCTGCTGTAAGGCAGTCTCGCAGCATCGGGGGCACATGCCCCTTTTTTTCAATTTCCAAGGAGATCGACATGGGTTTGTTCGACGGTTTGGCCGGACAGATGATTGGCAAGATTCTGGAACAACAAGGCGGCACAGTCGGTCGGCTATTTGCCGTGGCTCAGGATTTGGTTCAGCAAAACGGCGGTTTGGCTGGCTTGCTGAAAAAATTCCAGGAAGCAGGCTTCGACGAGCAGGTCACCTCCTGGTTGGGCGACGGGGAAAACCTGCCGATCACCCAAGAACAAGTCCTGGCCACCATCGGCCAAGGCCCTATCGCCGATCTGGCCGAAAAATTCGGACTATCCAGCGAAGAAATCAGCTCGGGACTGGCCCAGTGGCTGCCCGAAGCCGTCAACCATCTCTCGGAGAACGGGAAACTCATTGACTGATCTGCTGGTTTGGGGCTGTTGGGCCTCAGTCGCCGGGCTGCCAATTCGAATATCAACCGCCAGCATCATGGCCGACGAAGTCTATTGATCCGACACCGCGCTCAAAGCCCGAAAATCGTTGCGTAGCGCTCAGGCTTGAAACCGACTTCAATACCGTGCGGCATCGCCAGCACAGGGCGCTTGATCATCGTCGGCTCTGCGACCATCAGATCAATCGCTCTGGCTTCATCCAGACCGTCGCGTACCGCTTCAGGCAAGGCACGGAATGTCTTGCTCGCCTTGTTCAGTACCTTGTCGAGCCCTGCTTCGGCAACCCATGCCGCGACTTCGGCGCGGGTGATGCCCGCGACGCGATAATCGTGGAATGTGAAATCCACGCTGTGCACGCCAAGCCACGTAAAGGCCTTCTTCATCGTGTCACAGTTCTTGATGCCGTAGATGGTAGCCGTCATGTCGGATTGCTCATTTTTGGAGTGTGGACCTTTTCTTGGACGGTTTGCGTAGACAGCAAACCTAGTGCGTGACGATACTCGATGGGATGGAAACTGGCCAGAAAAAAACCCGCTGAACCAAGGTTCATGCGGGTTTTGTGGCGTTAAGCAAAAAGTGGCACTAAATAAAGCATAAAGTGGCACTTCGTGCAAAAATAAAGCAAAAGATGGCACTCTTTATAACTCGTTGAATAATATAGCTATTTTAGGATGCGCAAGTAAGCTTGATTCACACGGTGCGCATCTGCCTGTGCCTTCTCTCGCTGTCCCTCACTGAGTTCGGCGATGAGGTCAGGGCGAGACCGTTCTACCAGCGCCCGCCGAGCTTGTTCGACGACTTCCCAAGACGACGTAGGCGCTACTTCCAGGATGCGGTACGACTCTTCAAGCGTCAACGAAATCGGCGCCCGCCGCTGCGGCCAGCTCCCTACCCACTCAGCGCCTGCATCGGGTCCGGTTGCCAGCAATGCGGCAGCTGCTCCGCGTTCAGTCGCCTGATGCGTTGACGCAGGAATCAAGACACCCGCAAGCTTGATTTCCTTGCTCGGCTCTTTCGTTACTTTCAAATTTTCGGGATGAGTGGTGCCTTCAACACGGGGAGCGACCGACTTCTCTGGAACCTCGGATGTTGTTCCTGGTTGCTCCTCAGTTGCCATCAGTGCAGCTTCGACCTTTTTAAGCAGCATGAACGCTCGCGCAAGTTTGCGGTGTTTGAGTTCAGCCCTCAATCGCCTTAAGGTGGCGTGGTCACCTTGCGACTCGGAAAACATCTTCTCCAAGTCAACGATACCTTTTTGAAGCAGCGGTCGAGCTGTCATGCCACTGACTCTTTCACAAGGGTGTCCGGCTCCTCCTCTACGCCAAAGGGGTCTACCTCTTTGGTGTGAACCCATACTGTGCTGTCCACAGATTCAGCCCCCAAGGGTTCAATGCCGAGTCGCTCAAGGTTCTGCAGTAAATCCGTAAACACCTCCTCGCGACGCCGAACAAAGCTTGAAGCGAAGCAACGCCAGAAGGTCCAGCCAGCACGCTCCAGGACGCGTTGACGAATCATGTCATCAGCCCACTGGCCAGGGCCATGGAATCGGTCACCGTCACACTCAACAGCAAGTCGCCTGCCTTCGTTGCCCTCGACCACAAAATCGATGCGATATCCTCCACATAGCACTTGTGGCTGAATACGGTATCCTCGCTTAACAAGCTCATCGAACATTTCACGTTCAAAGTCAGACTCGCACTTCTCACGTAGAGCTTGAACCTTATTGCTGTCCTGCTCAAAAGGTTTACGAAAGTGCCGAATGAGTCGAGCATTCAAGGAGTCATCTCGAAATTCAGTCTCAGTCACTGAACGGAACAAGTATGTGCGGTCGCGAGCACGAGAGAGGGCCACATTGAACCGCTGCTGCATATCAAGCTTGTTTGCGGCTGCCCGGTCCCCTGGAGCTAGAACCATAGACACCATCATGATATCGCGCTCTCTTCCTTGAAAAATTGGTGGTGGACCTACAGCAATTTGTCGCGCCAGCACATCGCTTTGAAGTATCCGACTACTGATAAGCGTCTGAATATGAGCAGCTTGCTTAGAACCTAGAAGAGTCACGACCCCAATGCTTCGCCCATTAAACTGCTCGTCTGCGAGAATAGCTTCAATCTCTGCCACGATAGCCTCAGCTTCAGGACGATTAACATCCCCCTGACGGAATCCACCTTTCACAAATACATCGACGAGAGGAGGGTCTAAGCGCTCATTTGCCTTCGGGACGCGTAGGGGCTTGATTTCCCCTTTGTAGAACTCTCGATTCGAGTACTCGATAATTGCAGGCACACATCTAAAATGCTCCCGCAGCATCACCGAGTTACCAGCAAAAACGACTCGCGCCAAGTCATAGATAGACTTATCGGGGGTCATCTGGGCGCCATGAGGCTGATTGGCTAAGTAACGATTGACCAGCTCCTTAATTTTCTCTTCCGCAGTCCCCACGGCCGAAGGCGATACCTGCTTATGGTCTCCAACTACGAGCAGCTTTTTGCCACGCAACAGTGTGGGCAGCGCCCAGATATCTGATTGTGAGGCCTCATCAATGATGACCAAATCAAATAGGCCAACCTCCGATGGAATAGTCTCCGAAACCCGCCATTGAGGAAGTACCCAGCACGGCACAGCCAAGTAGGCTCGTGTCATTGCCGCTCGTGCCGACTTGCGATGACGCACTGCTCGCACGCCTGTTCCCGCCCCCATCGCTTGTATGGCATTCAAATAGGCCTGGAGGGCCTGACGCACACTGTCCGGAGAGTTGTTAAACACGCCCAGCCAAGTCTTGTCGGCAACAAGGTCTTGATACGTACGAGCAAGCGTGTTTGTTAGGAGTTTCCTTTCTTCGAATAATTCGCGGAGAGTCTGGTGCCCATCTATGCGCTTCAAGAATATGTCGGCTTGTCGCCAATTCCAGGCTTCGCGCCACTTTGATGGCACGGTAGCATCCATGTCCTGTGTGGCTGGCTCGGTTCGAATGCGGGTTGCCCACTTTGACGCTCCCGCCTCCTCCAAAACAGAGGCAACACGTGCGACTTCATCAAGCGATGAACGCTGAGCGGATAACCGCTCGAGCTCCGTATACAAGCTGCTCCAAGTCTTATCTAAGCTAGATTCGTCCGCCGATGCGTTCCCAACTTGGTTAGCAATGAAATTCTGTAGTTGGTCTACCAAGACACCTCTGCACCCTTGGAGATGCTTTGAGAGCTCGTGGACACGCAGTCTGGCGTAACCCAAACGCCCCTTGTCAACATGAGCGTTAAGGCTAGTCGCCACTTCTAAGAGATAGCTTTCCCCTTTCTCTTCGGCTTCTTCAGAAACTTTTCGTCCAAACACCTCAGCAATATGCTCATAAAGACTTGCATTGAACTCTGATTGGAGTCGATACATGTCCTCAATAAAGACTTGAGCGCGTACTACTTCCCGAAAAGCAGCGTCAACATCCGCACCTGCCACCTCAAGGCCAAACTCCGTTGAGAGAGCATTCCAGCGTGCCAGTAGTTTACGAACATCTTGACGCCAGGTAATTAACTGTTTAATCAGAGCCCAATCATCAGCCGACGCTGGAGCGGCTCCTAGTATTCTTACAGCCTGCACGAGTTTACGTGCCTCTCCCTTACCAAAAGGCATCGCAAATGCACTTTTGCCCGCAACAAGACGTGCCAAGGCATCGTTGAAATCTTCATTCAACTCAACTCCTGCCGACAACTCTATCGCTTTTGGCAGCAACTCGCGACGAAGCTCTTCAAGCACTTTTAAATCGACACAAACCTGCTGCAGGGCCATCCATATCGGGTCTTCGGATTGCACGTTGGCCAGTCGCTCACGCAACGTATTGACCCACTCTGGAGGATTGGCCAGCTTGCGCTTAAGCGCATGCCTCTCATCAAGGAAGGATACAAGCGCTTGTGCCTTTTCGAAGGTATCGACGCGGGCATCTACCAGAGGCAGTACGCCTCCAATAAGAACACTGGCATCAATAGCTTGGGCCTTCACGAGGTCGCGATGAAGCCCGAGTAAGACTTCCCATCCGGGAAATACGGAGGGCGCTGGCAAGGTCGAATCTATATACACCAAATCATTACCGACCTTCATGCGAGCCTGGCGCATGGCACTTATATCACTATCTCCAAAAGGCAATGAGCCATCCGTAGACGCAGGAGGTTCATCGTTGAACCACTCATACTCCTGAGCTTGCTCTACAACCAGTTTTGCCATTTCCTCGGGCGTCACATCGCGGTCTTGGAAAGAATACGTCCGCATATGCTTTTCCGCATATGCAGCTACCAATTGGTCAACGCGAGAAATCTTAGCGTGGAGCTGGTTGAGCTTTTGCTCGGCGGCAGCAATTGCACTTTCAGCACGCGAGGGATTCAGAGTAGCCACGCTCGAAGCTATCGTTTGAATAGAATGCTCGAACTGCTTCATACCGTCCCGCTCGTCGGATAACAAAGCGACACTCAGCGGCCTTATCCGCTCTGGCAGCTTTTCTCGCAGGACGGCCAGAGCTGTCTCGCTCTTTGCTGTAACAAGCACGCGCTTACCTTGCGCCAAGTAGTGCGAGACTACGTTGGCGATTGTATGGGTTTTCCCGGTTCCAGGAGGGCCTTGAACAACAACCCCGTCGTTATTCGCCAGCTTTTGAACGATTGAGACTTGCTCGTCGTTGTACGGCATAGGAAAGTACAGTTCAAACGCATCTGCCGGACTATCACTCGAGGATAAGCCGCGAAACGGCTGAGATGGCCGCACTCTGATTGCGTCATCTCCATGCTGAACAAAGTGCTGAACAACACTCGGCAAGGAAGAAGCGGCCTCAACATTCTTTTTTAAACGCCGCACGTCCTCGATGAATATGTCTCCTGAACGCTTACGTCCGAAAAGCACCCACGAACTGGTCACCTTTAAATGCTCATCGGGTGTTGGTGTAGCCATATCGGGTAAACATTCTTCATAGGCACCTGAGGGGTCCAGGTGGCCAACCGCCGCTTTTAGCACTCCTTCATACGTTGAAGATTCAAAAGGATTGGGCCTACTCGCACCTGTAGCAAGAGTGCTTTTCCAGAACGCCTCAAGTGCCGAGACGCCTGGGACATCCATTTCCAAGTAGCAATCGACCTCAAGGCGAGGCTCCGCGTCGCGTGGTCGTACTTCCAACGCAAACGTTTTCGGGTTAAGAGTGACCTCACACACCTGTACAAGCAGCGGGTGGCGAAGAGGCGTTCCAAATCCCTGTTTTTTCCACGCTGCGAAACCCATACCCCACACGAGTTCAAGGGGCGTTTCAGCCCCCTCCAGCGAAATAACTTGTTGAAGGGAGAACAACTGGTTGTAGCGAGCAATTAACCGACGCCGAGGCTGTTCCGCTACGGCCCATGGCCCCCATTGGTTCTCTACGTACCAGTCGAACAGGCCCCTTATCTCAGGGTGGTCCTTCAATTCATGTCGAGCGACCTCTTGCTTACCCTCAAATTCCACATATTCCGTCTTCAGGCTAGGCGATTTTTCTGGACTCTTCGGAAGCGTGACCCACGGCTGGAGTTGTTCACTCAACGGTGGGGCTGAAATTTCCTGCAAACGCGGCAGACTCAGCCATATATCGTCGTCATCCGCTTGCAGATTAAATTCCAACTCCGGCAACCCTTGCAAATCATGCTGGTATGCAACGAAGTGGTCTGTAGGCACAGAAAACGCGGGCTTATTCTTAAGCTTCTCGACCTGCTCGATATAGTCGAGCAGGTCGATGATGTGCTTCGATGTCTCGTTCATTCCACAGCCTCTTCTCTCTGCATGCTCAGAGCCTCCGAAGGCTCCTTGAGTTCTTTCAGTCCATGCTGCTTACAATAGTCAAACAACAGCGTCTCAAGCATGTTTGTGAGGCTTCTGCGTTCCCTTGCTGCTGCAGCGTTCAGTAGTTCCTTGAAGCGTAGTGACACGCGGAAGCTCATCGCTACGTTTTTCCTGGCCGACATCACATCACCCAATGGTCAGATTTGTATAGAGGAACACTATACAAGAGACAGTCGTCAAAAGACACATTTAGAAACGTAGACGTCGTACGAAGTCGGACGGATTCCGTAGTTTAATCCCTGAAAGCCGCATCTCTCCTGGCGTTCCTACGGCACGCGTAGGTGGCCAGAAGTATTTGGCTGACAGCCGCCGGCACCAACGCACACGCAAAAAAAGGGTGCTTCTTTCGGGAAGCACCCCTTTTGCATGAAACCCAACTCTGATTTCCTACCACACTTTTGCGATAAAGCATAATGTGGCACTTCGTGAAATAAAGCATAAGCTGGCAATAGTGCCAACTTATGCTTAACTCCACAGGTTTTGAAGGTTTTTGCTTAGGTATCCTGGTGGAGCCGGGGGGAATTGAACCCCCGTCCGCAAGCCCTCTGCAAGTAGATCTACATACTTAGTTGGCCTATTTTAAGTTTTAGCCTTGGATCATGCCGGACAACAGGCCCTTCCGTAGCGATTCACACTGATTTAAGATCCGACCCAGTGACCTGGTTGAATCCGATTCCCTGAAAATGACGCTGCTGTGGCTTTTACCCCACCCAACCCAGGGACAGGTCGGTGCAGCGGCTCACCGCTTAAGCGGCTAGAGCGAAACGCTCGTCGTTGGCGTTTATAGATTTCCAGTGGATTTACGAGCGTACTGGGGCTCGGTATGCACTATCTTGTTTCGTGACCCACGTCGAAGCCATGTCGGCCCCAAGACCTTGTATTGTACTGGTATTGGACTGAAAATGAAACGGTTTTATGGAGATCAAGCATATGGACATCAATCTGACGGCCAGTGACGGCCACACATTAGCTGCCTACATCAACGGGCCGGAAGACGCGGCGGTCGGCGTGGTGGTACTGCCGGAAATATTCGGCATCAACCCCTATATCCGCAGCGTCGTAGACGGCTATGCCGAACAAGGCTATCGGGCCATCTGCCCCTCGTTATTCGATCGCGAGACCGCCCCGGCGCAAGGCCTGCAGCTGGACTACAGCCAGGAAAGCGTGCAACGCGGGCTGGCTTACAAAAAAGCCATCGCCGATGAGACCGCCCTGCTGGATATCGAGGCGGCAGCTGCTGCCCTATCCAGTCAGCCGGTCAAGCTGCTGACCGGCTACTGCTGGGGCGGATACCTGGCCTGGCGCACGGCGGGCTTGAACCATACTTTTGCTGCCGCATCCTGCTGGCACGGAGGCGGCATTGCCCGCCATTGCCACGATACGCCCCATATGCCAGTACAGATGCATTTTGGGGCGCAGGATCATTCGATCCCTTTATCCGATGTGGAACAGATCCGGGCGGCCCAGCCCCATGTGGATATCCAGGTATACGAAGGCGCCGGGCACTCGTTTGGGCGCACAGGCACGGCATCCTACCAACCCGAAGCCGCCCAGCTTGCCTGGGATCGTACCCTGGCGTTTTTCGCCCGGCATGCCAACCCCTGATCACTAAGCAGCGGCGGCCACGCGGCCTTGCAGGCGATGGGTCTGCACAGCCAGGGCGGCCAGCAGCTTATCCAGGCCTTCGCGCGACAGCAGATCGATCAACTGGCCATTCGCATCGAACTTCTCGTGGGCAGCCGAAATGAAAAGCTCGGGCTTATTCACCGGATGCACATCCAGATAGATCAGCACCTGGCGCAGATGATACTGGGCTCGTGCGCCGCCCAGCCCACCCATCGACGCGCTGGCAATGGCCACAGGCTTGCCCTGAAATGGTGCGCTGGGCACCCGCGACAGCCAGTCGATGGCGTTTTTCAAGACGCCGGGAATGGAATAGTTATATTCGGGGGTGGCAATCAAAAAAGCATCCGCCTGGCTGGCCTGATCGGCAATACGCTGAACCGAGGCCGGAAAGCCCTGGGCCTGGATATCGCCGTTATACAGGGGAACATCGGATAGATCCGCGATCTCGATACTCATGCCTTGGGGGGCTTGTTGCTGGGCCTGCTTCAACAACAAATTATTATAAGAACCCTGGCGCAGGCTGCCACCAATGGCGAGAACACGAATAGACATAGATAACTCCAAAAATAAGCCCAGGGGGCAAAATGATCAAATCACGACAAGCCGGACGTACGCCCTTTGGCGGGCTGAGGGGGAACACCCCCTAGTCCATGTCGGCTGGCCGACACAATACTGGCTGTTAAATACTGCTGGCGGCAGGCTGGGCCAACACGCCATGACGGTAATCCTGCAGGGCCTGTTCGATTTCCTGCTGGGTGTTCATGACGAACGGGCCATACTGAGCGATGGGCTCGTTCAGCGGACGTCCCGCCAGCAATAGCGCCCGCACGCCATCGGCAGCATCCAGAGACGGGGCGATCCGGATCACATCGCCCTGCGGGCCATACCAGACCGAATGTCCGGCAGGCACAGCCTGCTGTCCGCCATCCAGTTGACCTTCGAAAACATACAGCAGGGCCTGGTGCGTGGCGGGCACCGGGATGTCTACGGTCTGTCCGGCCATGACGCAGATATCCGCGATCAAGGGCTGGGTGATCGAGGCAAGCGCCCCCTGGCCCGGACCTTCCAGGGGGCAGGTGGCCCAGGGGATGGTGCCGGCGATCAGCTTAATGAAGCCGCCTTCGGCCAACGGAGCGGTGGTGATCTCGGCAGCGGGAATGTCGCGGTAATGGGCCGGCTGCATTTTCTCGGCAGCAGGCAGATTCAGCCAAATCTGGAAGCCACGCAGCAGGCCGTTTTCCTGCTGGGGCATTTCCTCGTGGATGATGCCACGCCCAGCCGTCATCCACTGCACCCCGCCGGCCTTCAGGTCACCTTCGTTGCCCAAATGATCGCGGTGACGCATGTGGCCGTCCACAATGTAGGTAATGGTCTCGAAACCACGATGCGGATGGGGTGGGAAACCTGCGATGTAATCATCCGGATCGTCCGAAGAAAAGGCGTCCAGCATCAGAAACGGGTCCATGCGAACTTGGTGCTGATAACCCAGGGCGCGCAACAACCGCACACCTGCGCCATCCTGGGTGGCCTGGGCGGGCAAAATCCGGGTGATGGAACGAACGCTCATCTGGAATTCCTGTGTCTGTGTAAGGCTCTATTATGAATCTTATAATTAGATGAACAACTTGAGTAAATAGCGTAATTTAATCTAGTATTTAGATATGAAAGAGATTATTCCCCTCCATTATTGGCAGTCTCTGATGGCAGTGGTGGACCATGGCGGCTATGCCTCGGCAGCCGAAGCCCTGGGCAAGAGCCAGTCCGCCGTCAGTTACGCCATCCAGCGCCTGGAAGATCAACTGGGCCTGCGGGTATTCCGCCAGGAAGGCCGACGCGCCGTGCTGACGCCCGCCGGACACATCTTGCTGCAGCGCGCCCGGGTGCTGGTCGAGCACGCGCAAGGGCTGGAATTCGCCGCCCGACAGATGGCCGAGGGCCAGGAGGCCGTGTTGCGTCTGGCCGTTGATGGCTTGTTTCCCGATTGGCTGCTGTTGCAGACCCTGGCAGCCTTTAGCGCCGGTTGCTCCAGCACCCGCATCGAAGTCCTGGAAACCGTCCTGAGCGGCACCGACGATGCCCTGTTACAGCGCCGGGCGGATCTGGCCATCACGCCACGCATCCCACAGGGCTTTAGCGGGGAACCCCTGATGCAGGTGCAATTCGTGGCAGTGGCTGCCCCAAACCATCCACTGCATCAGCTTAAGCGCACGCTGGAATGGGCGGATCTGCGCCAACATCGGCAACTGGTGGTAAGGGATTCGGGTTCGGGCAGGCAAAGCGCAGGCTGGCTGGACGCAGAGCAACGCTGGACGTTCAGCCATCCGGCCACGTCCATCCAGGCTGCTTGTGCCGGTCTGGGATTTGCCTGGTACCCGGCGCTGCGCATCCGCCAAGAGCTTGCCGATGGTCGTCTGACCCCCCTGCCCTTGGCCGAAGGCCGCCATCGCTACGCCATGCTGTATCGGGTGTTCGCCCGGCCTGATTTCCCCGGTCCTGCCTGCCAAAATCTGGCCCTGGGCTTAAGCCAACAAGTACGGGCCGCCGGGCTAAGCCCCGATTAAAGCCCGACGTTTTCTGTTTGCAGAACCTGTTCGGCCCGGTAGCTGGAGCGCACCAGCGCCCCCGAGACGACCTCGCGAAAGCCTTTTGACAGGCCTAGATCGCGGAAAGCGCGGAATTGTTCTGGGGTGACGAAGCGCTTGACCGGCAGGTGGTTGACGGTGGGACGCATGTACTGGCCAAATGTCAGGATATCGACATTGGCGGCGCGTATATCGTCCATGGCCTGTTCGACCTCGGCGTCGGTTTCGCCCAGACCCAGCATGATGCTGGTCTTGGTCAGGGTGTGGGGGGCATATTTTTTAGCATAGGCCAGCACATCCAGGGTCTGCTGATAGCCGGCCCGCACATCGCGCACTACATGGGTCAGGCGTTCGACGGTTTCCAGATTCTGGGCAAAGGTCGTCAGGCCGGCATCCAGAATCGTCTGGATACTGGCATGGCTGCCCTGGAAATCCGGGGTCAGGGCCTCGACGGCGGTCTCGGGCGAACGCTGGTGGATAGCCTGGATACAGGCGGCATAGTGGCCTGCGCCACCATCCAGCAGATCATCCCGGTCGACCGACGTCAGCACCACATATTTCAGCTGCATCAGCGCCACGGCATCGGCGACGCTGGTGGGTTCGTTGTGGTCCAGCCAGCCATGTGGATTGCCGGTGCTGACCGCGCAGAACTTACAGGCCCGGGTGCAGACCGATCCCATCAGCATCAGGGTGGCAGTGCCCCGCCCCCAGCACTCGGCGATGTTCGGGCATTTGGACTCGGCACATACTGTGTTGAGCTTATGGGTTTGTACGATATCGCGGACTTCTTGGTAGCGCTCGCCTGATGGCACGCGAACCCGCAACCAGGCGGGTTTGGGTGCCGAATCCGGAATCTCGGAGAGTTCGCTGGGGCGCATGCCGTCTTTGACAGCACGGGTGCCCTGCGGACTGACGAATTTAGAACCGGAACGAGCGCGAATGATGCGGACTTCAGTTGTCATGGGTAAGCCTGTGCTAAATGAAAACCGGCGCACGTCAGCCCCGGCGTACACCTGGGGCGATAGTACCATGCAGTCGAAACACAACAATAGATTCCCCCACTGTGCATATAAGGAATTAGTCTCGTTATACTGGCGCCCATGCAGCAGGCTACTCCCCCGAAAATCCCCCTATTGGCTCGTCCTCCCAGGGCAGGCTTGGTCGTGCTCTGTCTGCTGGGCATCATGGTCTTATGGACCGTATTGACAGCCTTAAGCCACAGCGCACCCGATCTGGATGGCATGGAAGAGCTGGTCTGGGCTACCAGCCTGGAACTCGGCTATACCAAGCACCCGCCACTGCCTTCCTGGTTCATGTACTTTGCGACCGCTATCTTTGGTCGGCCAATCTGGTTGCCGTTTTTGGCGGGCCAGCTGTTTTCCGCTCTGGGCTTGTGGTTCATCTGGAAACTGGGCTGCGAAATCACGACGCCGCGCCGCGCCCTGATCGCCATGCTGCTGGTCTCGGTCACGGCGTATTTTTCGATACGCGGCACCATCTACAACCACAATACCGCCCAGCTGTGGTCGATCACGGCATCAACCTGGCTGTTTTACCGCGCTGTGCGCGATCAGCGCCGCGCGGACTGGCTCTGGCTGGGGGCAGTCTGCGGCCTGGCCATGCTGACCAAATACAGTGCCGCGATTCTGTTTGCAGCCTTCTTCGTCTACCTGCTACGCAGCGGCGCCTGGCGTCAGCGCCGGACCTGGCCAGGGCTGGCGTGGGCCGCGCTGGCCTTTACGGTGACGATCAGTCCGCACTTATGGTGGCTGGCTCAACACCAATTTCAGCCCCTGTTATATGCCGACGCATCCCTGCAGGCTAGTAGCCGCCTGATCGCGCTGGGCACTGTGCTGTCTTTTTCGTTGGATCAGATCGGGCGCCTGAGCCCCATGCTGCTGGCGCTGGGCCTGTGGTGGCTGTGGCGCCGTCACGGCGGCGACCGGTCGCCAGGCTATGCAGCCAATGACGCCTGCTTTTCGGCAAGCACAGCCTCGGCGCCACGCTACTGGCTGGACATCATGCAAAAAGATCGGCAATTCCTGCTGTGGGTAGGACTGACGCCGGTTGTCTCGACGGTGCTGATCTCCATCCTATTGGGCTCGCGCCTGGAGGCATCCTGGGGCAGCACCTTCTTTGTGCTATTCGGATTTTATGGCCTGTGGTGCCTGCGCGGCGACGAAAGCGTGCAACTGCGCCGCATCCTGATTCTGGCCGCCTGCCTGCACTTGGTGATGGCGTTGGGCTATGCGGCAGGCCGGGGCCCATTGGCCCACTGGACGGGCGCAGCCGCCCGATCCACCTATCCTGGCCCGGCACTGGCCGAACTGGCGCTGCAACACTGGCAACAGCATCAGCCAGGGCGGCCACTGCGGGTGGTGGTGGCCAACACCTGGCTGGGAGGCAATATCGCCGTGCATATCGGCCCGGCCACTCAGGTCTACATTGACGCCAGCGAGGCTCAGTCCCCGTGGTTCTTTCCGGGCACTGCCCTAAGCTGTGGTGCCCTGGTGGCCTATAGCCGACAGGGTCGGGCGACCCCCGCACCAGCCGTACAGGCCTTATATGATGCTGCTCCCTGGAAGGGCATGGACCAGGTCCCCTGGTCTGGCCCCAAAGGCCCAGTCATTGATTTTCATTGGGCAGTGCTGCCAGCCACCCCCGATTGCCTGAAATCCGGCACCCAGGCCTTGCCGTAGTCACACCAGTTCTACGGCGGGCCACAAGGCACGCAGGATCGGATACAGGGGGGGGGGGAAACCTTCAGGGACGCAGGTCTGCCTGACTGCTCAGCAGGGCCTCGAAGGCAGGGGCAGCCAGCGGACGGGAAAACAAGAAGCCCTGGCCGTAATCGCAACCCGCCTGAGCCAGCAGAGCGTACTGATCGGCTGTCTCGATGCCCTCAGCCACCACTTTCAGGCCAAGCTTATGCGCCAGCAGAATAATCGCCTCGCAGAGCGCATGATCGGCGCTGCCGGAGTGCAGGTTGGCCACAAACGACTGATCGATCTTCAGGAAATCGATGTTGAATTTTCGCAGATAGGATAGCGAAGAATAGCCCGTGCCAAAATCATCCAAGGCCACCCGCACCCCAGTCTGGCGAAAGGCCTCAAGCTGCTGGCGGATGCGTTCGTCGTCGGAGTCCATCAGCAGGCCTTCAGTGATCTCGACAATGACATGCTGCGGCAACAGCCCCAGATGAGCCAGATGGCTGGCCCATGAAGGCAGGTCCAGGCCCTCGTGGCGCAACTGCGCGGGGGAGATATTGACGCTGATCTGGATGTCCTGATCGAATTGACTGCGCCATTGGGCCACCTGGCTGGTGGCCTCGTGGAAGACCCAATCACCCAAGGCACGGATAATGCCGGTTTCCTCGGCCAGGGGGATGAATTCGGCGGGCGACACCAAGCCGCGCACTGGATGGTGCCAGCGCAAAAGCGTTTCGGCCTTGGCCACACGTCCGCCGTGCAGATCGACGATGGGCTGAAAAACCAATGAAAACTGCTGCTGATCCAAGGCCAGATGCAAGTCGTTGACCAGCCGCATCCGCGTCTGGGCGCGTTCTTGCATGGACGACGTAAAGTAGTGGCTGCGATTACGGCCATCGGCCTTGGCCGAATACATGGCCTGATCCGCGTTATTGAGCAGGGTTTCCGCGTCAGTGGCATCATCCGGAAAAAACGTGACGCCGATACTGGTGGAAATGAAGACGGTCTCTACCCCTAGATTAAAGGGCTGGGACAGGGCCTTCAGGATTGCATCGGTCAGACGCTGAATATCACGGTTTTCATGGATATCATCCAGCAGCACGGTGAATTCGTCACCCCCCAGGCGCGCCACGGTGTCGCTCTGGCGTACACAGGCGCTGATGCGGCGGGCGGCTTCTTTCAGGAGATCGTCGCCCATGGCATGACCCAGGGTATCGTTGATTTCCTTGAAACGGTCAAGATCCAGGAACAGCAGGCCAATCCGCCCGCCCGCCCGACGCGCCTTGCGTATGCTTTGCTCTAGGCGATCATGGAACATCTGGCGATTTGGCAGGTCGGTCAGGCGATCGAAATTCGCCTGCTTCCAGATAATGGCCTCGGCCTGTTTTATTTCGGCGATATTGGAGAAAATCATTACCCGCCGGTGAACTTCGCCATCATCCCCAAACGAGGTATTGATACTGAGCCATTCCGGGTAGAGTTCGCCGTTGACATGCTGGCCCCAGTGTTCGCCTTGCCAGCAGCCGGTTTCCATGACGCTGCGCCACATGGTTCGGTAGAATTCGCGATCATGGCAAGGAGAATTGAGGCAGCGCACGTGGCGTCCGACCACATCGGACTGTGCCCGGCCCCGCAGGCTGACAAAGGCTGGATTGACATCCAGGATAAAGCCTTTTGAGTCCAGCACCAGCATGCCCTCGCTGGTATTGCGATACACCAGGGCAGCGATTTCCGCCTGCCGATCGGCATCCAGGGAACCCGTGCGGCGCGGACGCATGACATACAAATGACTGCGGCCGGACAAAGCCGAAATATGCGTGGCGGCCCCTGCCAGCTGCAGGGCCTGGGCCTGTCGACTGCAACCCTGGCCGCGCCACAGCAGGGTTTCCCGGCTGCTGTCTTGGTTAAGGCGGTGGTTGATATCCTGAATATCAGGCAGCAGCGCATGTACGGGCAAGCCAACGGCGCTGCCGTGTCGATAGCCAAACAAGCGCTCGGCGCTGCGATTGAGATAGACGATGGTCCCGTATGTATCCGTGGCCAGAAAAGCGTCCTGAGCAAAATCACCCAGACGCAGCAAGGCCAAGAGATGAGATCGGTCTGACGGCCCCATGGGCAATAAAGCCAGGTTTGGCAGATCGGAATCCAGGGATTCAGGAAGCAGAGGTGTCGTCAATGGAACCATCAGGCAAGACAGGGCAGGCGCGTTGGCACGATATGGAAGATATCGAAAAGCAGCAACGCTCTCCTTTTTAGCACGCCCGATCTACCGGAGACATCCGTAATATCCATGACATGACATGCCCCCAACAGCCGATGGCTCAGGGGGCCTCGCCAAAGTATTCCTTGAACTGATGACCCAGTTTACGGGCCTTGGTACGCAGGTATTGTTCGTTATAGGGATTGCGATTGACCTGCAGGGGGATATGTTCGGCAATGATGATGCCCAGATCGGCCAGGACCTTTTCCTTACGCGGGTTATTGGTCATCAAGCGCACGCTATGGATGCCAAAATGCGCCAGCATCGGGCGACACAAGTCGTAGCGCCGCATGTCGGCAGGGAAACCCAGCCGTTCATTGGCCTCGACGGTGTCGGCGCCCTGGTCCTGCAACTGATAGGCACGGATTTTGTTCAACAGCCCAATTCCACGGCCTTCCTGGCGCAGATACATCAGGATGCCGCGCCCCTCTTCGGCAATGCGCTGCAGCGCGGCCTCTAGTTGGGCGCCGCAATCGCAGCGCTGGCTAAACAGGGCATCGCCCGTCAGACATTCGGAATGGATGCGAGCCAGCACTGGCGCATCGCCCGCCACATCACCCAAGGTCAGGGCGACGTGTTCCTTGCCCGTGCCGGGTTCGACAAAGGCATGGATACTGAACACAGCCCAAGGCATGGGCAACTGGCTGGATGCCACGTATTGCAACAGGTCACTGTCCGCAACAGCAGAAGCAGTAGTCATAGGCATGGGGATCGGACAGATAAGACAAAACGGTCTATAGGTTAACACCCACGCGGGAACAAGCAAAAAAAAGAGGGTCCCGCCGAAGCGGGCCCCCAAAATCGCCCATGACAGGACTGAATGAAACTAAGCTTTGACGCCGAGATAACGCTCGATGATTTCAGCGTTTTCATTCAGGTCCTTGGGCGTGCCCTCGTACACTACATGACCGTTGTTGACGATATAGGCGCGGTCAGCCAGCGATAGTGCCGCCCGCACGTTTTGTTCCACGATGACGATGGTCTGGCCCGCATCGGCGAGCTTGCGACAAACCCCCATCAAATCCTTGACAATCAGCGGCGCCAAACCCTCGAAAGGTTCATCCAGGAGAATGATGTCCGCATTGCGGATCATCGCCCTGGCGATCGCCACCATCTGTTGTTCTCCGCCGGATAGCTGTTTGCCGCGATTGCGCTTGCGTTCGGCCAGCCGGGGAAAGGTCTCGTAAATTTCGTCCAGCGTGCGCGGGTTCTCAGCCGTCATGGCTGCCAGCTGCAGGTTTTCCTGCACCGTAATCGAGCCGAATACGCGGCGCTCTTCGGGGACCAGCTGGATGCCCAATGCAGCCCGCCCATACGGCGGCAGGTGCTGGATCTCGACCCCGCGATGGCGGATGGCACCGGCTTTGACATCCACCATCCCCATCAGGGACTTCAGCGTGGTGCTTTTGCCAGCCCCGTTACGCCCAAGCAGGGCCACAACTTCATGTTCCTCGATATTCATCGAGACATCGAACAGAATGTGGGAATCCCCGTAATAGCTGTTGATCTTGTCGACTTCAAGCAGACTCATCTTCCATCCCTCCCAGGTAGGCAGACTGCACGCTGGGATCATGGCGGATATCTTCCGCAGTCCCTTCGGCCAATTTACGGCCTTCGCACAGAACCGTGATACGTTCAGCCAGTTCGAACATGGCGTCCATGTCGTGTTCGACAATGACCATGCTGCGGCCCTGGCGGATTGATTTCAGCAAGGCCACGACCAAGACGCGTTCCTCGGGCCCAAGACCTGCCAGCGGCTCGTCAAAGAGCAGCACATTGGCGCCAGTGGCCAAGGCCAGACCGATTTCCAGGCGGCGTTTTTCGCCGTAGGACATATCGGACACCAGCGTATCGGCATGCTGACTGAGATCCACCAGAGCAATGGCGGCATTGACCTGCTCGTCGAGCTTGTTGGAATGCAGGCGTTTCAGCATATCGCCACGATATTTGCCCCGCAAACGGGCCAACACAGGAATCATGACGTTCTGACGCACGGTCAGATGCTCGAACAACTGGTTGATCTGATAGCTTTTGCTCATGCCCAGCTGGCAAACTGCGGTCACACCAATTCCGGTGATTTCCTGGCCGCGGAAGAAGACCTTGCCCGAGGTGGTGGGAAGTTCGCCGGCCAACATGGCAAAGAAGGTGGATTTGCCTGCGCCATTGGGACCGATCACGCCGTGCATCTCGCCTTCGCGCAGCGTAAAGTCGATGTCGCTATTGGCTTTCAGGCCACCGTAGTGTTTGCTGATGCCACGCGCTTCCAGCACCGGGGCGCCTTCGCGGCTGGTGGACAGCGGCGCCACGATATCCAGGGCGCGCGCGACCTTGTTGCTTGCATCCGCATCAAGCCCCGCAGGCATCTTGCGATTACGCTGCCAGAGTTGAATGACGGCACCGGCTACCCCGTGGCGGAATACAGTGACCAGGACTACGAAGACGATACCCAGGATGAGTTTCCAGTAGGGTCCCAGGCCGCCGACCTGCTGCAGGCCTTCGTACAGATAGAGCCAGATGGTCGCGCCCAGCAAAGGTCCCAGCAAGGTGCCGGCACCGCCCATGACGGTCTGGATAACAATTTCAGCTGAAGTACCCAACGCAAAGGCATCGGGGGGCATATAGGACTGGAACAACCCCAACAGACCACCGGCCAGGCCACCATAGGCGGCCGCGACCACAAACACCATCAGCTTATAAGACTGGATGGAATGGCCCAGGGCCGTGGCGCGTTTCGGGTTACCACGAATAGCCTTGAGCACGACACCGAAAGGCGAACGCACAATCCGGCGAGCGATCATATACCCGATGAAAAAGAGCAGGGCAACAAACCAATACATGGGCCAGCCGCTGCCGATTTCAAAATGGATGAAGCCCAGGTCGATCGACGGCACCGGCACACCGGCAATCCCGTTCTCGCCACCGGTGTATTCCTTGAAGACTGAGTTCTCCATAAAGAAGAACATCTCGCCAAAGGCCAGCGTACTCATGGCAAAGTAAATGCCGGTACGCCGCAAGGTGAGATAACCGATGATCAGGCCCATGGCGGCGGCGGCCACGGTGCCGATGACCAGTGCCACCAGCATATTGGGCACCACGCCATCAGTCATCAGATAGGCAGTGACAAAACCGCCTGTGCCATAAAAGGCTGCCTGCCCGAAGGACAACAGACCCGTGTAGCCAAACAGCAGGTCAAAGCCCAGCCCAAAGATGCCAAAAATTAGAATCCGTGTCAGCAGGTCGGGGCTCATACCGATCGCAGGCAAGACAAATGGCGCCACAATCAGGCATATCCCGACCCACATTTCAGGTAGCCGTCCTTGCATGATGCCACCCCCCCCAGTTTGTTTGACAGGCCGTGCCACAGCGGTATCGGCCGTAGTTGTTTGTGACGAGCTCATTCCCGACCCTCCTGACCCATCAGACCTTGCGGACGAAACACCAGCACCAGCGCCATCGCCACAAAGAGCATCACATCGGAATATTGCGGGTTCACCATGGCCGTCAGGCTAAGGATTTCACCAGCAATAATGCCGCCCACAATCGCCCCGGGGAAAGACCCGACACCACCGATCACCACCACCACAAAAGATTCCACCAAATAACGGAAACCCATATCTGGCGTCAGTGCGACGATGGGGGAATTGACCACCCCGGCAAAACCGGCAGCCATGGCACCCAGGCCAAACACCAGCAGAAAGGCGCGTTTGATGTTGATGCCCAGGGCATCGACCATCTGGGAATCCTCGATCCCCGCCCGCACCACCAAGCCCAGACTGGTGCGATATAGAATCCAGTACAGAACCAGCAGCGTGCCTGCCGAAATGGCCAGCGTCTCAAGCCGATACATGGGATAGATCAACGAGCCGATATGGGCAACCCCCTGACCCCACTCGGGCGGGGTCACCGACATGCTGACGCCGCCGTAGATGCCGCGCACGATTTCGACCAGAATAATGCTCAGGCCAAACGTGACCAGAATCTGGTCTTCGGGCGGGCGACTGTAGAATTTACGCATCAGGCCGCGTTCGATGACCAGGCCACAGACCAGGGCCACGACCGCCCCCCCCACAATGGCCAGGATGAAAGAATCCGTCAGGCCATAAACCGTATAACCTGCATAGCCCCCCACGACGAACAAAGCACCGTGGGCAAAATTGATGACACCGAGCGTGCCGTAGATAATGGTCAGGCCGGTACTGATTAGCGCCAGCAACAGGCCGGTTGTCAGCCCATTGAATAGCTGTGATAGAAACAATGACATGCTCGGGTGCCTCCTTGAAAGTCCCGGACAACGGCGATAGCCTGGAGCTGGCCAAAGGCACCAGCCCCGGCTATGCCCTTTTACTTAGATGTAACCGCCCATCTTGCAGCCCAATACACCCAGTGCCGGGACAACGTCCTTGCCCTGAACGATCTGAATCACGTCGTAGTAGTCATTGGGGTTCTGCATGTCGGCCTTTTTCTTGCCACGCATGATCGGGAAGTTGACGATGCCCTGGTGATCTTCTGCCCGGATGGAGACCGGCCCAACGGCGGTTTCCAGCACAGCACCGTCTTCCAGCGCCTTGATGACATCAGGCGGATACAGCCCGCCAGCGCGTTCGACGGCAGATGCCCAGAGCATGATGGCCAAATAACCATAAAAGGCCGAATCACGCGGTTTGCCGCTGAATTTTTTCTCGTAGGCATCGACAAAAGCCTTGGCCACCGGATTGGTTTCCTGCATGGTCCACCAGAAGCCCTGCGCCAGCACCACCCCGGCCATCAGATCGGCACCGACTTCTTCTTCGATGTAGGCCGAGCTATAAGGAATCACGACCTTCATCTTGTCGAGCAGGCCGAATTGTTTGGCTTGCTTGAGGGCGTTGGCGGCATCCGCCCCATAGGCCACCAACACCAGCACATCGGCGTCTGTGTTGGCAATATTGATCAGGTAGGCGCTGTAGTCCTTGGCACCCAGCGGATGGACCTGGTTGGTGACAGTGGTCCAGCCTTCGGCCTCGGTGAATTCCTTCATCGACTGCGTGGTCGTGTGGCCGTAGGTATAGTCTGGCGTCAGGTAGGCGGCCTTGCGGTCCTTGCCGAATTCCTTGGCTGCCACGGGGGCGATGGCCTTGCAGGCCATGTAGGCAAAATAGCAGGGGCGAAAGCCATAGCGCTGGCAGTCGACCCCAGTGGTTTCGTTGGACCCGGAAATTGCCGTGAAGTAAGGCGTGTGTTCACGATTGCAAACTTTTTCCAGAGCGATGGCAACCGAACTGCTGGTGCTGCCGGACACCATCATGGCCTTTTCATCGTGAATGAAACGCGTGGCGGCCTGCACACCCGTGTTGGGCTTGGTTTCGGCATCGGCCGCACCGAGCTTGAGGGGCTTGCCCAACACGCCCTTTTTCAGGTCGGCAGAAATCTGTTTCAGGACCGGATCACCGCTATTGATGTGCTCGGCGGCAAGTTCGTAGCCACGTTGCTGGGCGGCGCCCTGGGCCGAGTATGGACCAGTCAAGTCGACCGTCAGGCCAACGAAGATTTCCTTGGCTTCAGCACCAGCAGGCCAAGCCCCCAGCGGCTTTTTGTCTTGTGCCATCGCGACGCTGGCGGTGCCTGGCAACAGCATGCCACCGGCAATCCCCGCAGCCCCGGCCTTGAGAACGGAACGGCGCTTGACTTGTGTCTGCATGGCTTGGTCCAGCGATTTTTGATTCTTCATTGCTTTGTCTCCTGATTTTAGTGGCCTTGAGTGCCTATGGCGCCCGGCTGAAGTACTGCATTTCAGTTCATTACCCAGGTTTTTTTTATGTCTTCAACAGCTTTGTTTTTATGTCGGTACAGAGAAAGTGGAGTTCCAGATTCCTGCATGACGCTATTAAGAATTTTGAAACTTACGTAGAACTTACGTAGGGTTTCAAGGACAGAAACCCATCCAAAATCACCGCCTCGAAACAAATAAGCCATCACGCAAAATACATAATCAAGGTACTGATATATAGTGAATTTTTATCTTGCAATGGAATGCTGCGATGCACAAAATAAGGGTTTATGCTTAAGGGAAATCATCAGGGACGTATAAACCCTTAATATTGCAGCGCACAACGAAAAAGAGGCCGAATTGGCCTCTTTAATTTAAGCTGAAATCAATGCAATCACGGCAATACAAGACGGGCGGCGTACTCGCGCAATAAGGATAGGTCGGGATCTTTCCGAGGCCAGACCAGGCCCACGCCATCGCCCTCGTAGCGAGGCAACACATGGATATGGGCATGCGGCACTGTCTGCCAACCCGCTGGCCGATTAGCCTGCAGCAGCGTCAGGCCATCGGGTTGAAAAGCGGTCTGTACTGCCTGGGCCACTCGCCAGGCCAGGCGCATCAACGTGGCAGCCATGTCTTCGGGCATATCCAGCAGGGTGGCATAAGGATGGCAAGGCGCCACCAGCACATGGCCAGGATTCAACTGCCCGGCATCCATGAAGGCAAAGACCTGGGGGTCTCGGTAGACAATGGCGGCGGGGATTTCACCAGCCAGAATGCGAGTGAATACGGTATCCATCAGTCCCCCATCCCCAGGACCGCATCCAACTGCTGCATGAATTCGTCTGGGGTGACGGCAGCCTGGCCATTGACCGACACCTGGCCATCGGCATAAGTGATGTCCGTGCGTACCTGGCCGTCCTGTTCGCGCACCAGGTCGGCCTGCAGCAGTTGGCCGACATACTGATCGAAAATCATGCTGAACAGGGCGGCCCCGAAAGCGCCCTCGCTGGAGGATTGAGCCTGAGCCAGGACTGACATCAGCATGGGCTTGGAAACCCCGGCGCTGAGCTTGATCTGCTGAATACCGCGCTCGATCAAGGCCCCGGAATCCTCGGGCACCGGCTCTACAACCGGGCGAAACTGGATGCGCGCATGCAGATCGGTCTTGCCCTTGGGGGTGGACCAAGTCAGGGAATCAAGCGCCAGCACTGGCGAGGTGGCCAACACGGATAGCAACCGGGTCTTCAGCAACTGCTGGTCTGCGGCACTGAGGTCCTCGTAGTCGGGATCGTCGGGCAACTGATCCACAGCCTGCATGAAGGCCTGCAAGGCATCCACATCCAACTGCTGGCTGGAGACATTCAGCTGGATGGTGCCCACGTCCTGTTGATCAATAAAGAGCTTGCCCAGGTCGTAGTGCACCCGGGCATCGAGCAGACTGCCTGTTCTGGCCATATCGATCTGGGCAGAGGGCTGATCCAGCCGCACGGGGGGCATGTCGGGACCCTCGAGCTGCAGGCTGGCCAGATGAATTTCCTGACTGGATTGAAAATCAGCCTGGCTGCCGCTGGTGGACTGCCCCTGAAACCGGATCTCCTGCAACTGAAGCTTGGAGGCTCCGTCCTCATCTGTAATAGCCAAGGATTTCGCCTGCCCTGAGACCTGCGTCTGGCGCGTGTCTGGTGCGTGGTGAATGGCAATCGTGCCACCACTGAAATCCAATTGACCATCGTTGTTCAGGCGCACCGGCAGCACGGTGACCAAGGAGTCAATCTGGCCACCAAAACCCACCTGAGTCGTGGCAGACCAGGGGGCCTGGGCATCCGGGGTGATATCAAACCACGACTTCCAGGTGCCATCCGACACAGGCTGCAGATGGCTATACGCGGCCAATGGCTGCCAGATACCGGCCTGAATAGCCGCCAGGGGCCAAGGGCCATGCTGCAGATCATCCTGCACAGTCAGGCGTTGCGTCGCCCCGTCACTATCCTGAAACTCAAATACATACCGCACCTGAGACTTGAAAACGCCCCGCTGATAATCCGCCAAGACAAGCTGCGGCCGAGGCCCCTCTTGGTGCCAACGCAACTGGATTTCCTGGTTGGCCTGAGCGACCCAGGACTCGATGGACTGCTGAGTGAAGCGACCGGCATACCAAGAGGTAGCACCATAGGCCAGCGCGACAACAGCCACCCCCAGCGTCGCGAATTTAAGGCGTGAGCTCATCTAGTTGGATCTCCGGTGTGGATAGGTCAGGAATTGGTTGAGTGTTCAGAAATATGATCATACAGACGGATCAAGCCGGAAGCATCCCCCGCCCCCAGCCCCTTGCGGCTGGCCAGCCGCAAGCCTTGGCCCACCGTCGCCGCCACGGGCATGGCCGTGCCCTGCTGGCGCGCCAGCGCGGCCACCGTATCCATGTCTTTGAGCATGGTATCCAGGCTGGCATGCACCGGCGTGTCTGGCTGCAACATGCGCGGCACGAACAAGGGCAGCAGGGTTGAATCGGCCCAGCCGCCCGCCAGCGCCTGCGGCAGGCGCGCAGCGTCCACCCCGGCGTCCCGGGCCAACGACACGGCCTCGGCAAGGGCGGCAATGGTCGTGGTGACGATCGTCTGGTTACAAAGTTTGGTGACCTGCCCCGCCCCCACCGGCCCCATGTGCGTGACCCGCTGAGCATAGGCCATCAGCGCGGGGGTGATCGTCAGACAGGCATCAGCAGGCCCACCCACCATCACAGCCAGCGTCCCCGCCGCCGCCCCGCCCGTACCGCCAGACACCGGAGCGTCCAACCAGGTTGCCCCGTTGGCCTGCTGCAGTCGTTCAGAAAACTGGCGGGTATCCGCAGGCGGGATCGAGGAATGATCGACCAACAGGGTCAGGCCATCGGCGCTGGCCAGACCAGCAGGGCCAAAAACCACAGACTCGACTGCCGCCGCATCGAATAGGCACAGCGCCACCAGCGAACAAGACTGGCCAAGCGCCTGCGGGGTGTCGCAGACCAGCGCACCTTCTGCCGCCAGTTGCTGCGCCGGCCCCGGCGTACGGTTCCAAACGCTGACCTGATGGCCCGCCTGCAGGAGACGGCGCACCATGGGCATGCCCATGCGACCCAAGCCACAAAATCCTATTTTCATCAGGAACCCTGTTTTTTGCGAGAGAGTTCGCGCGGCAGCGGAAAGGAGACCTGTTCACGCACCCCATCCAGCGGCCGCACTGAACGCACACCGAGTTCGTGCAGACGATCCAGCACCTGCTGCACCAGCGCCTCGGGGGCCGAAGCGCCTGCGGTAACGCCAATGCGCTTGGCATTCACCAACCATTCGGGCTGGACCATATCGGGGTGGTCCAGCAAGTAAGCTGTCACCCCCTTGCGCTCGGCGACCTCGCGCAAGCGGTTCGAGTTGGAGCTGTTGGGACTACCCACCACCAGCACCAGATCACACTGCGGCGCCATGATGCGCACGGCATCCTGACGGTTTTGAGTGGCGTAGCAAATATCGCTTTTTTTGGGCTCTGCAATCCCGGGAAAACGCATGCGCAGGGCATTGGCCACCTGGGCGGCATCATCAATGGAAAGCGTCGTCTGGGTGACGAAAGCCAGATTGGCCGGATCTCGCACCTGCAGATTCTGCACATCCTGGATGGTCTCGACCAAGTACATGCCCTCGTCGGCCTGACCCAGCGTGCCTTCGACCTCGGGGTGACCCCGATGGCCGATCATGATGACCTCGCGGCCTTCCTTGCGCATGCGGGCAACCTCGACGTGAACCTTGGTGACCAACGGGCACGTGGCATCGAAAATACGTTGTTCGCGCTGCTGGGCTTCGGCACGCACGGCCCGCGAAACGCCATGGGCCGAGAAAATCACGATGGCATCAGCAGGCGCGTCTTCGAGCTCGTCGATGAAAATGGCGCCTTTGGCACGCAGGTCCTCGACCACATAGCGGTTATGGACGATCTCGTGGCGCACATAGATGGGTGCCCCATGAATTTCCAGGGCACGCTCGACAATGTCAATGGCACGATCCACGCCAGCACAGAAACCGCGCGGCTGTGCCAGCACGATTTCGGTGTCGGCCTGCGTGCCGTCAGTATCGGATACCAGCGTCAGATCATCAGCCATCAAAGCACCCCCAGAATGTGGACCTCGAGCTGCAGATCGATGCCAGCCAGGGGATGGTTGAAATCAAACAGGGCGGAATCGTCCTGGATGGTCTTCAGCACCCCCGCATAGCGCCCGCCATTGGGGGCCACGAACTCGATCATCTCGCCAGGGATGAATTCAGTATCCGGCGGGGCACTGCGCACCATCTCGTCGTGGGCGATCCAGCGCAGCAGATCCGGATTGCGGTTGCCATAGGCCTGGGCAGCGGGCACGTCGATGGTGAAATGCACGCCCTCGGGCCGATCGAGCAAGAGCGATTCGAGGCCCGGCGCCCATTGGCCCATGCCCAGTTGCAAGGTAGCCGGGCGGCCCAGGAAGGTATCCACGAAGGCGGTCCCCGCCGCAGGCCCGGTCAGGGGTTCAATACGGTAGTGCAACGTGACATAAGAGTCCGCACGAACATGTGCAACGTCATGAGTAGAGGTCAAAATGGATCACCCATCAAAAAACAGACAAACCCGCACATTTTAAGGCCTATCATGCCACAACTCAGGCAATCCCCCTGCAACGAACGTCCCCGCGAGCGCCTGCTGCGCCACGGCGCGGCGGCGCTGACCTCGGCCGAGCTGCTGGCCATCTTGTTACGCACGGGCACACGCGGACGCAATGCCGTGCGCATGGGGCACGATCTTATCGAGCATTTTGGCGGCCTGAGGCCTCTGCTGTCGGCCGAGGCCAGCGCCCTGTTGGCGTTTCCCGGCATCGGCAATGCCAAGACCTGCGAACTGCTGGCCGTGCAGGAACTGGGACGACGCGCCCTGGAGGAACCCTTGCGCAATGGCTGCACCCTGAACCAACCCGAACGGGTCAAGCAATACTGCGCCATGCGCCTGGCGCATCTGCGGGTAGAACACTGCATTGCCCTGTTTCTGGATACCCAGCTGCAGTTGATCGATTGCATGGAAATCGCCCGAGGCACACTGTCGCACGCGTCGGTCTATCCGCGCGAAGTCGTGCGGGCAGCCCTGAGTCACCATGCCGCCGCCCTGATCCTGGCGCATAACCATCCGTCGGGCCTGGCCGAACCCAGCCCTGCCGACATTGCCCTGACGCGCCAGTTGAAGCAGGCCCTGGCCCTGGTGGATGTGCGCTTGCTGGACCATCTGGTCGTGGGGGCCACCGAAGTGACCTCCTTGGCGGAGCGCGGACAGGTCTGATGCGCGACATTATGGTAGAATCACTGGCTTATCTTGGATACGTTGCTGGGATTATTGATGGGGTTGCGTTCTATGGCCGACAGGCTGGCGAACCCCGTCCATCTGGCTGGCGACCCCCTTATTATCACTACGGACTTCATCATGAAAGAAGGCATCCACCCCGAATACCGCGAGGTCGTGTTCCTGGACCTGCAGACCGGCAACAAATTCATCTCGCGCTCGTCGTTGAATTCGCGTGAAAACACCGAAATCGACGGCAAGACCTACCCGCTGTTCAAGTGCGACGTGACCTCCGAATCGCATCCGTTCTACACGGGCGCCCAGACGCGCATCGTCGAGACCGGCCGCGTCGAGAAATTCCGCGCCCGGTTTGCTCGCACGGCTGGCACGGTCAAGAAATAAACGCACCCTGCGATCATGCCTGGCGCAAGCCCGGCATATGCTGAACAAAAAGGCAGCCGACGGGCTGCCTTTTTCATTTAACATGGGTTCCATCCCCTCTCCGTTGGCCTATCCGTGAGCACTGAATCTCTGCGATCCACGCCTGCCCGGCTGACCGCCACGGCAGCGGCAAAACTTCCACGCCTGTTTTTGGTGACGGTGGGCCTAGTCTATATTCTGGCCGGACTGTTCTATCGCGACCCCTGGAAGACCGACGACGTGGTCAGCCTGGCCACCATGCTGACTGCCCTGTCCGGCCAGGATCACGCTTGGCTGCTACCGCAGGTAGGCCAACTGGCCCAGGCCCAGGATGGGCCCCTGGTCACCTGGATAGGCGCGGCCTGCATCTGGGCCTTCAGCCCTATCCTGGAATTCTTCTTCAGCCCGCTGAACGCCGCCATCATCGCCTCGCGGCTCCCGAATATTCTGTGGTTTGCCATCCTCACCAGCGCCATCTGGTATGGCACTTATCTGCTGGGACGACGCCCCGAAGCCCAGCCGCTGGCCCTGCCCTTTGGCGGCGAGCCCACAGAGCGCGACTATGGCCGCATGCTGGCCGATGCCGCCCTGCTGTTGATCGTGGCCACCGCAGGCATTATCTGGCGCATGCACGAGACCTCCGAGGTCCCTGCGGTGATTGCCTGCCAGGCCCTGGCCTTTTACGCTGTGGCCCGCATGCTGGATCATCCCATCTCCGGGGCCGTGACCCTGGGGGTGGCCCTGGGGGCGGCATTCCTGGCACGCGGCTGGCTGGGCAGCCTGCCCGTGCTACTGGCTTGCCTGTTTATTTTCCTGCGACATGGGCCACTGGCCCAGGCCCGCCAATGGCTGATTCTCAGCCTGTTGATCGGGGCCGGCCTGGCATTGCTGTGGTGGATACCTGCCCGCACCTTCGGCCCCTACTGGACGACACAGTGGCTGCGGTGGTCAGCGCATGCCTTCAGTTGGCCCAGCGCCCGTGCCTGGCTCAGTATCGTGCGCGACCTGCCCTGGTTTCTGTGGCCTACCTGGCCTTTGGCGCTGCTGGCTCTGTGGCGTTGGCGCGGCTGGTTCAACGCCCCCCATATCCGCATTCCCTTGGGGTTTGCCCTGGCCGCTTTCGCAGTGCTGCTGGCCAATAGCGACCCCTTCGAGCCCGAATACAGCATGCTGGCGATTCCCAGCGCAGTCCTGGCCGCCTTCGCATTGCCTACCCTGCGCCGTGGGGTGATCAATACACTGGATTGGTTTGCCGTCATGTGTTTTTCCCTGACAGCGGCCACCGTGTGGCTGGGCTGGATCGCCCTACAAACCGGCTGGCCCGGTCAGATCGCCGCCAATATCGCCCGCCAGACCCGTGGATTCGACGCCTATATCGTCTGGCCCGCATTGCTGATTGCTGTCTTGGGCACCATCGCCTGGATTGCCCTGGTAGTTTGGCGGCTGCGCAGCCACCCTGTCGGCCTGTGGCGCGGAACGGCACTGTCGGCCGGCGGGCTGCTGACGACCTGGCTGCTGCTGGCCACGCTGTGGATGCCGGCCCTGGACTATGTCCGCAGCTACCGTGACGTCTCCGGGGCCTTGGCCCAGGTATTGGCACAGGCACAAAAACCCGGCGAATGCATCCGCACCCAAAGTCTGGGCAGCGGCCAGCGCGCCTCATTTCTGGTCTTTGACCGGATCGAATTCAGATTCGATCCCCAGTGCCCCTTATTGTTGCAGCAACTGGACATGCACAGCCCTGAGGCCGACCGCCCATCGACACCTGACCACACGATTCTCTGGGAGGGCCGACGCGGGCCTGATCGACACGAAATGTTCCGACTGGTACGCACACAGCCCGCCTCCTGATTTTTTACCGCCTAAACCCTGACCATGCTCGCATCCATCCAGGCAGCGACTGCGCCCTGGCGCACGATTCTGCAGCAATCCTGGCCTATTCTCGTCAGTTCCTGGGCAGGGATTATCTTTGCCGTGCTGGACACCGCCATGGTGGGCCATACCGACGCCATCGACCTGCAGGCCATGGCACTGGGCGCCTCGATCTACATCACGGTGTTCGTGGGCCTGATGGGGGTGATCCATGCGCTGATTCCTATCGTTGCCCAGCATTTCGGCGCGCGCGAACTAAGCCAGGCGGGGCACGCCTGGGGCCAAGGGGTCTGGCTGGCGCTGGCGCTGTCGGTGGTGGGTGGCGCCAGCCTGCTGCTGCCGGACATCTGGCTGTCCTTATCCGGCAATATCGAACCTGCCGTGCGCGAGCGCGTGGCAGGTTATCTGATTGCCCTGGCCCTGGCCCTGCCATCGGCACTGCTGTTTCGCACAATTTACGCCACTGCGACCGCCATTTCACAGACCCGTGGCGTGATGCTGATCAACCTCGGCAGCGTCGCCTTTAAACTGCTGTTCAACGTCTGGTTTATTTTTGGTGGCCTGGGCATCCCCGCCATGGGGGCCGTGGGCGCCGGGGTCGCCACCCTGGTGGTCAACTGGATGATGCTGCTGGCCGGCTGGCTGATGGTCAGGCGCCATCCGGCCTTTCTGGCCTTGCAACCGCGCATCAGTCGGCCACGCTGGACCAACCAAAAAGAATTGCTGCGCTTGGGTCTGCCTATGGGCGGGTCCTATCTGATCGAAGTATGCGCATTCAGCTTCATGGCCTTGCTGGTGGCGCGCGATGGCCTGTACGCCAGCGGCGCCCAGCAGATCCTGGCAAATCTGATGGCCCTATGCTACATGCTGCCCATGTCGCTCAGCTTATCCACTGCCTCCTTGACTGCCCAGGCTGTCGGCGCACACCAGATGGCTCAGGCACGCCAGACCGGCCTGCACGGGATCGCTCTGGTGATGACCGGGGCCCTGCTGACCAATCTGGTCCTGGTGTTCGCGCAGCAGCCGATCGTGGCGATGTACACCAACGAGGCACAGGTGGCGATCATCGCCCTGACCCTATTGCAGATTGCTCCCTGGTTTCATTTCTGGGATGCCATGCACTGCGTCAGCGCCTATATCCTGCGCGCCTACAAAATCGCCATCGTGCCGCTGATCCTGCAGATCATCGCCCTGACCGGGCTGGGTCTGATCGGCGGCTGGTGGCTGGGCTTTGGGCCGGGAGCAGGCATGCTCGCCCCGGCGGTGGACTGGTTCATGCCAGGCGCCCCCATCGGGGCAGCCACGATGTGGATCATGGCTATGGTGGGCCTGGCATTGACCTCGATCTTGCTGTTTGCCTGGTATGCCCACGTACTGCACCGCCAGGGACTGCTACGCGGCTAGGCCCTTGTCGGCCTCGGCCGACGCAACGGATTCAGCCGCCTCGGACTCTGCCGGCACATTGGGCGTGACCAGCTCACAAACCTTGCTGCGCGACAGCATCCCGACAAATTCACCTTGTTCGTCGGTCACTGCCAGCGGCGCTGGTGTGCGCAGCAGCTGCGCCAAGACCTCGTTCAAGCCTGCGGATGCCGGCACAGAAGCCATGTCACTCAGGTAGCGGGCAATATCGCGGGCACCGTCCTGGACGGCACGCTGGGCATCCGCACGCATCAATACGCCGGCCAGCCGTTTGCCATCCAGCACGGCGGCATAGTCGTAATCCCGGGCAGCCAGACGCTCCAGCGCATGAACGGGCTTGGTACGCATGGTCAGGTTGAGTGGCCGTTCATTGACCGCATGCGAAGCATTCAAGACCTTGCCCCGATTGACATCCTGCAAGAAGGATTCGATGTAGTCGTTGGCCGGAGACAAGAGTATGTCTTCTGGAGTGCCTTCCTGGATCAGCTCACCGTCCTTCAAGATAGCGATGCGGCTCCCCAGGCGCAATGCCTCATCCAGATCATGCGTGATGAAGACGATGGTCTTATTCAGGCGCGCCTGCAAGGCCAGCAGTTGATCCTGCATTTCATGGCGGATCAGGGGGTCCAGCGCAGAAAAGGCCTCGTCCATCAGCAGGATTTCGGCATCGGTGGCCAGCGCCCGGGCCAGGCCCACCCGCTGCTGCATGCCGCCCGATAACTGATGCGGGTACTGGGCTTCGAAGCCGGACAGGCCCACTTGTTCCAGCCAGTGCATGGCGCGTTCGTTGCGCTGGGCACGTCGCACGCCCTGCACCGCCAGCCCATAGGCGGCGTTATCCAGCACGGTACGGTGCGGCAACAGGCCAAAGCGCTGAAACACCATGCTCATTTTTTGCTGGCGGAACTGCTCCAGGGCCTTGGGCTTCAGGCCCACCACATCCACCCCATCCACCAGGATCTGGCCGGCGCTGGGTTCGATCAGGCGATTGAAGTGCCGGATCAGCGTGGACTTCCCAGACCCCGACAGCCCCATGATCACATGAATATCGCCTTCCTTGATGGACAGGCTGATATCGCGCAAACCCAGTGTATGGCCACTGCGTTCGAGCAAGGCCTCTTTCGACAAGCCGTCGCGAGCGGCCTGCAGCCAGCGATCCGGGTGCGGGCCGAAAATTTTATAGATATTGCGGACTTCGATTTTGCTCATGTCAGGCCCTCCGGGCTTGTTGCCGTTGGCCAAACTGCTGGGTGATGCGATCGAAAATAATAGCCAACACGACGATCCCCATGCCCGCCAACAGGCCACGCCCCACCTGCAGGCGATTGATACCCTGCAAAACCTCGTAGCCCAGGCCGCGCACCCCAATCATGGATGCAATCACGACCATGGCCAGCGCCATCATGGTGGTCTGATTGATGCCCGCCATGATGTTGGGCAGGGCCAAGGGCAACTGCACCCCGAACAACTGGCGCGTGCGGCTGGCCCCGAATGAACGCGAGGCCTCGAGCACTTCAGAATCGACCAGGCGGATACCCAGATCGGTCAGGCGGATCACAGGCGGCACGGCGTAAATGACGGTGGCAAACAATGCCGCAAGCTTGCCCAGGTTGAACAGCATCACGACGGGAATCAGATAGACGAAGCTGGGCATGGTCTGCATGATATCCAGCACCGGCAGCATGACGGCCCGTACCCAGCGAAAACTGGCCATGGCAATGCCCATAGGAATGCCGATCGCCACGGAGAAAAGGACTGCCACCAGCATCAGCGAGAGCGTCTGCATAGAGGCTTCCCAGAGGCCGATGGCCCCCAGCAGACACAGCAAGCCACCCATGGCCAAGCTGAAGCGCCATTTGCGGCTGCCCAACCAGGCAATGCCGACCACGGCCAGCACGATGATCCACCAGGGCGAATCGCGCAGCAGGTGATCGGCCCAGATCAACAGATCCAGCAATGGCTGGGTGATGGTGCGGAGAATATCGGAATACTGCATGACCAGCCCATTGACGAAATCGTCAATGGGCCGTTGCAGTTCCCGAGCCGAAATCAGTTCAGGAAACATGCAAATTCCTTACAAAGCGGCCTTGACCCGCTCTGTTACGTCAGCCGACAGCCATTGAGTCCAGACATCCTGCTTGTTTTTCAGGAACCACTGCGCGGTGGGCTCAGGCTCTGCCTCGTTTTCTTCCATATAGGCCATGGCCTGGTTCATGTCATCCAGTGGAATCTTGACCTTGGAAAGAAACTCGGTGAGCTTCGGCGCATCCTGGGTGAATTGCGTGCTCACCGCCGTGAACACCGGGTTTTCCGGATAATCGGTGGCTTGCGGATTTTCGCAGTTTGGATCGGTCAGGCATTTTTGCTGTGCCGCATCGTAAGGCGGCAATTCGAGCTTGACCAGATCCATGGAACCCACCAGCGGTGTGGGATACCAGTAGTAGAAAACTACGTTTTCCTTGCGGTTGTAGGCAGCCGTCAGCGCGGCCTTCTGGGTGGCACCTGTGCCGGGCGAAAACAGGGTGTAGGTGTCCCCCAGGCCCAAGGCCTTGAATAGATTCGTGCTGACGACCTCGCAGCCCCAGCCAGCCGGGCAGCCATAGAACCGTCCCTTTGTGGGTTCCTCGGGGTCCTTGAAATCCTTCCAGTATTTCGGCAGATCGGCGGCCTTTTTCAGGTCAGGCAGGCGTTCGGCGGTGTATTTTGGAATGAACCAGGCTTCGCCGCCCATGTAGATATCGCCAATGCGTTTGACCTTGCCGGTGGCCTCGGCCTTGGTCCAGGGCTCTAGCGTGCTGTTCAGCCAGACCTCGCTATTGATGTCCAGATCCCCGCGCTGCAGGGCGGCCAGCGCCGGCAGGGTTTCAGTGGGCAGGACCTCGGATTCGCAGCCGTAGCCGTTCTTGATGATGAAGCGTTCGACTTCGACCAGCACCAGATTGGATTCCCAATTCATGCCGCCAAAGCGCATCGGGCGATCCAGCTCGCATTGCGGCGCATCAGCGGCCAGGGCCACCGAGGGGGCCATGAACAGACCGGATAATGCCGCAGCCAGCGCCAGGCTCAGGACCGGTTTGGTGTAACGGGGGGAAGAAGCCGCATCATGCGGTTGATGAGAAAAAACAGACATAAAGCCTCCTTTGGGTTACGGAGACGCCTGACGCAAACGCGCCGGACGCCATAGCTTAGGGGAGGGTGTGCGGAAGACAGTAAGAACCGCCAATACATACCGACACTGCAGGTGCGTGGCACCGTGGACAGTCGAAGACGAAGGGTCTGAAATCCAGAATTCGTCACGAACAGAATTGAAATACCGACGTACTAAAATACTGAAAGAAGCAATATTTTACACGCTAAATCACAGAAAATAAAGGATCTTTTAGTAAACCATGATTTAACCCCCCTGTAAACAGGCATTGACAGGGGGGCTGTGCAGGGTTCAAGTCTGCTGATAAATATAATCCCGACGCCACGGATATGTCAGATCCACCGGATAATCGAGTTCGTCGGTGCGCCCCGTGGATTGGGGCTGGGCGATAATCTGATGCAGGGCAATCCAGCCATACTCAAAGCCCATGGCACACCCCGCCAGATACATGCGATACGCCCGCAAGGATCGTTCGCCCTCGGGGGTGTTCAAGATGGCGCGGGCCTGGTCCAGCCTGGCCTCCAGGGCGTCGCTCCAGGCCCATAGTGTCCGGGCATAATGGGGTCGGATGTTTTCGACATCCAGGTCTTCCAGACCGGCCTCTGCCATGGCTTGCAACACATAGTGAATATGCGAGAGTTCACCACCGGGAAAAATGAATTTCTCGATGAAGTCCCCCATGCCGGCCCCCAAGTCCGTATTGCTGATGCCGCCTGCCGTGATGCCGTGATTCAGGATCAGACCACCTGGGCGCACCAGACGCCGCAGCTTGGAAAAATACCCCACTAGTTGTGATCGACCCACGTGCTCGAACATACCCACAGAGGATATCTTGTCGTAGGGCTGGGTCTCGTCGAGCTTGCGGTAATCCAGCAGATGCATGCGCACCCGGCCCGCGAGGCCCTTTTCCTGGATCAGCTGATTGACGTAATCATGTTGGTGATGCGACAGCGTGATGCCGGTGACATCAATATCGTAGTGTTCGGCCGCCCACAGCATCAGCCCCCCCCAGCCCCCGCCCACGTCCAGGAAACGCTCGCCGGTTTTCAAGGCGAGCTTGCGGCAGATATGATCGAGCTTGGCTTCCTGGGCCTGGGCCACGGTCATGTCGGGCTGTCGATAATAGGCGCAGGAATACACCCTGCGTGGGTCCAGCCAAAGGGCATAGAATTCGTCTGATAGGTCGTAATGGAACTCGATCTGGCGGGCGTCGCGGTCCTCTGAGTGGCGCCAGACCGATACCAGGCGCTGAATCAGGCCGGTAAACCAGCCCTGCTGCGCCGCCGCGACGGGCGAACCCGGCAAAATCCCCGCCGCCAAGCGCATCAGATCGCGCATGGTACCGCTGAATTCAAATTTTCCATCGACGTAATCTTCGCCCAGTGCGCCGACCTCGCCCGCGACAAAGTGGCCAAGGACCACGCTATCCCGAATATTAAAATGTAATCGGGCATCAGAAGGGCCTATTTTCTCGCCATCCGGCAACTGCATGGAGACCGGAATGGACAATGACCCAAGTTTGTTCTCGATGATGGATGCGATGGCAGTCAACAGAGCCTCCCTCAGTTCAAATCAGGACGTTGTTATATTAGCGCCAAATACCCTGATTTCGTTGCTTTCCCCCTATTGCCTATGCCCCGTTTCTTCCCTTCTTTAATGCCGTCCTGGCTGGTCCTGATGGGCGCGCTAGCCGCGCTGGGCCCCTTGGCCATCGACATGTACCTGCCCGCTTTTGGCGATATCGCCCAAGAGCTGCAGGTGTCCCAAGGCCTGGTCGAGCGCACGCTGGCCAGCTACCTGCTGGGCCTGGCGCTGGCCCAACTGCTATACGGCCCCCTGACGGATCGCTATGGGCGGCGCGTGCCGCTGCTGTGCGGCCTGACCCTGTTCACCGTGGCCTCATTGGCCTGTGCCGTCAGCCAGGATATCGAACACTTGATGGCCTGGCGCGCCGTACAGGCTTTCGGCGGGGCGGCAGGGATGGTGGTGCCGCGCGCTGTCGTGCGCGACTATCTGGACACACAAGAAGCCGCAAAGGCGCTATCGCTGCTGATGCTGGTGATGGGGGTCATGCCGATTGCAGCCCCTCTGCTGGGCGGACAGGCAGTCACCCTGGGCTCCTGGCGCACCGTGTTTTACCTGATGGCCTTGTTCGGTGCCGGGCTGTGGCTGACGGTACTGCTGCGCATGCGCGAATCCCTGGCGCCAGAACGCCGCACGCCTTTGGCGGTCAGCACGATCATGCGCAATTTCCGCCATCTGCTGGCGCATCGCGGCTTCATGGGCTATTCGCTGGCGGGCGGCATGGGGACGGCTGGTCTGTTTGCCTACATTTCGGGTTCTCCCCTGGTCTTCATCAACATCTACGGCATCGACCCGCGCTGGTTCGGCCTGCTGTTCGGCCTGAACGCCCTCAGCCTGATACTGGCGGCCCAGTTCAGCGCCCGCCTGCTGAACCGCCACCGGCCACAGACGCTGCTCCTGCACTCGCAATTCACGCTGGTCCTGATGACCCTGGCGGCTCTGGTCCTGACCCTGGCGGGCTGGATCAACCTGCCCCTGCTGATGGTGTGCCTGATGGGATTCATGGCCAGCCAAGGCTTTGTCGGCCCCAATGCGGCAGCCTTGGCGCTGGCCGAACAGGGCCCGCGTCTGGGCACGGCATCGGCGCTGATGGGATCTTTGCAAATGTTTTGCGGGGCAAGCGCCGGGCTGGCCGTCAGTCTGTGGCATACGAACAGCCCCTTGCCACTGACCTCCGTGCTGGCCGCATGCGCTCTGTTATCCTGGTTGTTTGGCCGCTTTGGTATGCGTCATGCCCAGCGGACTTGATAAAAACGCCTGTTTCAGTATAGAATTACAGGCTTTCCTGATATAAACACAGAGGTGAGACCATGGCACGCGTATGCCAAGTAACCGGCAAAGGCCCAATGGTGGGCAACAATGTTTCGCACGCTAACAACAAAACCAAGCGTCGTTTCCTGCCCAACCTGCAATCACGCCGGTTTTGGGTCGAATCCGAAAACCGTTGGGTACGTCTTCGCGTATCCACCAACGCCCTGCGCACCATCGACAAGAACGGCATCGACGCCGTCCTGGCCGACCTGCGTGCCCGCGGCGAACTGGCCTGATCGGCCTAGGAGCACATCATGGCAAAAGGTATCCGTGAAAAAATCAAGCTGGAATCCACAGCTGGTACTGGTCACTTCTACACGACCACAAAAAACAAGCGCAACATGCCGGAAAAAATGCTGATCAAGAAATTTGATCCGGTGGTTCGCAAGCACGTCGAATACAAGGAAACCAAGCTGAAATAAACCGGGATGCCTCTCCCGGACCGTCTCACCGGTTTCTCAAAGTCCCCGCCTTGGTGCGGGGATTTTTTTATGGGCACCAGCCCTTATAATGGTCAGCTTGGTCCATCACATTCAATCATCCTAAACAAGCCCATGCAGCAACGCTATCTTCCGAACCAGGTCGAATCCGACGCCCAGAACCATTGGCGCACCGATGACGTCTATCGCGTCACTGAATACGCCACCAACGCCGACGGCTCACCCAAACCAAAGTTCTACGCCTGCTCGATGCTGCCGTACCCCAGCGGCAAGCTGCACATGGGCCATGTGCGCAACTACACCATCAACGACATGATGACCCGGCAGTTGCGTATGCGCGGATACAACGTGCTGATGCCGATGGGTTGGGATGCCTTTGGCATGCCCGCTGAGAACGCCGCCATGAAATCCGGCGTGCCGCCCGCCAAATGGACTTACGACAATATCGCCTACATGAAAAAGCAGATGCAGGCGATGGGACTGGCCATCGACTGGTCTCGCGAAATGTGCGCTTGCGACCCGGCTTACTACAAATGGAACCAATGGCTGTTCCTGAAAATGCTGGAAAAAGGCATTGCCTACCGCAAGACCCAGGTCGTCAACTGGGACCCGGTGGATCAGACCGTGCTGGCCAATGAACAGGTCATCGACGGGCGCGGCTGGCGTTCCGGCGCACCCGTCGAAAAACGTGAAATCCCTGGCTACTACCTGCGCATCACGGACTATGCCGGCGAACTGCTGGACACCCTGGAAGACGGCCTGCCGGGCTGGCCCGAGCGCGTGCGCCTGATGCAGGAAAACTGGATCGGTCGTAGCGAAGGCGTGCGTTTTGCCTTTCGTCACGATATCCGCAACCACGACGGCCAGTTGATTCAGGACGGCCTGATGCATGTCTTCACCACCCGGGCGGACACCATCATGGGGGTGACCTTCTGCGCCGTGGCCCCCGAACATCCGCTGGCCACCCACGCTGCCCAGGACAACCCCAGCCTGGCCGCCTTCATCGAACACTGCCGCCAGGGCGGCACCACCGAAGCCGAACTTGCCACCCGAGAAAAAGAAGGCCTGCCCACAGGCCTGCATGTCACCCATCCGCTGACCGGCCAAGCCATCCCCGTCTGGGTGGGTAATTATGTGCTGATGAGCTATGGCGACGGGGCTGTCATGGGCGTACCCGCCCACGACGAGCGGGATTTCGCCTTTGCCCTGAAATACGCGCTGCCCATCCATCAGGTCATCGATGCCCAAGGCCAGACCTGGTCGGACAGCGCCTGGCAGGACTGGTACGGCGACAAGCAAATCGGCCACACCATCAATTCCGGAAAATACGACGGCCTGACCACCGCCCAGGCCATCCAGGCGATTGCCGCCGACCTGACGGCCATGGGTTTGGGCCAGCTGCGCACCACCTGGCGACTGCGCGACTGGGGGATTTCCCGCCAACGCTACTGGGGCACGCCCATCCCCATCATTCACTGCGCAGACTGCGGCCCGGTGCCTGTCCCCGAAAAAGACCTGCCCGTGGTCCTGCCCGACGATCTGGTCCCCGATGGCAGCGGCAACCCGCTGGCCAAGCACGAAGGCTTTCTGGCCTGCCATTGCCCATCGTGCGGCAAACCCGCCCGGCGCGAAACCGACACCATGGATACCTTTATCGATTCATCCTGGTATTTCATGCGCTATACCTCGCCCGGCAACGATCAGGCCATGGTAGATGCCCGCAACGATTACTGGATGCCCATGGACCAGTACATCGGCGGCATCGAACACGCGGTTCTGCACCTGCTGTATGCACGCTTCTGGACGCGCGTCATGCGCGATCTGGGCATGCTGTCGTTTTCCGAGCCCTTCACCAAGCTGCTGTGTCAGGGCATGGTCCTGAACCACATCTATTCGCGCAAAAACGAACGCGGCGGCACGGAATACTTCTGGCCGGAAGACGTTGACAACCTCACGGACGACAAGGGCGCCATCATCGGCGCACAGCTGAAGTCCGATGGCTCCGCCATTGATTACGGCGGCATCGGCACCATGTCGAAATCCAAAAACAACGGCGTGGACCCTCAGTCCCTGATCGACAGCATGGGGGCCGACACCGCCCGCCTGTTCGTCATGTTCGCCAGCCCCCCCGAACAGACCCTGGAATGGTCTGACTCCGGGGTCGATGGAGCGCACCGGTTCTTGCGCCGCCTGTGGACCTTCTGCCAGACACAGCGCGATGTGCTGCGCCAACACGCCCAATTGCCGACGGTCTGGGCCGACCTGGACGACGCCCAGGCGGATCTGCGCCGCAGCATCCATGGCCTGTTGAAGCAAGCCGACTACGACTACCAGCGCATCCAGTACAACACGGTGGTTTCCACCGCCATGAAAATGCTCAATACGCTGGAATCCGCCGCCCAGGCAGGAGTCGGCGGGGCTGCTCTGGCTGAAACCACCTCGATACTGCTGCGGGTGCTGTACCCGGTGGTGCCACATATCACCTGGCATCTGTGGCGCGATCTAGGGCTGGCCGACCACCTGGGCGACTTGCTGGACGCGCCCTGGCCAGAGGTCGACCAAACCGCCCTGCTGGCCGATACAGTCAGCCTGGTGCTGCAGGTCAACGGCAAGGTCCGTGGACAGCTCAGCGTCCCGCAGGCAGCCGACAAAGCCGCGATTGAAGCGCTCGCCCGCGACCACGAGGTCGTTGGGCGCTTCCTGGAAGGCCGCCCCCCAAAACGCGTCATCGTCGTACCCGGACGCCTGGTCAACGTCGTCGGATAAATCATGAGCCTGACTACTGCCGCTGCACGAATCTTGCGCTGGACCGGGGTGCTGCTGGGCCTGATGGCCCTGAGCGCCTGTGGCTTTCACCTGAAACAGGCCGCCCCCCTGCCCTATCACAGCATCTACACCAACATCAATCTGGATACGGTCGCCGGTGCCAACCTGCAACGCATCATTCTGGCCAACTCCCCAGAGACAAAGTTCGTGCCACAGCGTAATCAGGCCGATGTCTATCTGCACCAGATTTCCGAATCTGAAAACCTGCGCCAGCTGTCCATCGATGCCGAGGGCCGGGTCGAGGAATATGAACTCAGCCTGGAGTTCACCTTCGAACTGCTGGATCGGGCCGGCCGCATCCTGCTGCCACCCACGACCTTGCAGCGCATCCGCGAACTGCCCTACAACGAGCGCATCGTCCAGGCCAAGGAAAGCGAAATCGCCCATACTTTTGTCGACATGCGCAACAGTCTCAGCACCCAGATCCTGCGCCGCATCAGCGCACCTGATGTGCTGGCCGCCTACAACAATGCCGCCGAGCAGCCCATGGGCACCATGCCTGACGACAGTCCGGCGCAGCTTGATCGCGCCAACCGCCTGGGCTCTCCCAGCCAGTTGACGCACTAAAGCCATGAACAGCCGCGCACCAGATGCCCAGCAGCTGATCGACGGGCTGGCGACAGGGCAGGCGCTGGCGTCTTGCATGGTGTTGTCGGGCGACGAGATCCTGCTGGTGACCGAGGTCGCCGATGCCTACCGCGCAGCCGCAGTCCGCCAAGGCTGCAGCGAGCGCACCCATCTGGTCATGGATGCCCGCAGCGACTGGAGCCAGGCGCTGGCCAGCGCCCGCAATACCTCGCTGTTTGGCGATTTACGCCTGCTGGAGATCAGCCTGCCCACCGGCAAGCCCGGCAAGACCGGCTCCGACGCCCTGCAGCAGCTGGCTGCCCTGTGCAGCCAGGATCAAATGCCCGACCTCAAAGTCCTGATCAGGCTGCCGGCACTGGACCGGGCCACTCAACAAGGCAAGTGGGTCCAGGCCCTGAAAAAACAGGCGCTCTGGCAAGACATCCCTTCGATCCAGCGCACCGCGCTGCCCGACTGGATTGCCACCCGCCTGGCCAGACAACAGCAGGACACCAGCCCAGAAACCCTGGCCTGGCTCAGCGACAAAGTCGAGGGCAACCTGCTGGCCGCCCACCAGGAAATCCTGAAGCTCGCCCTGCTGCACCCCGCAGGTCATCTGACGCTGGAACAAGTCCAGGCCGCCGTACTGAACGTCGCCCGCTATAACCTGTACGACCTGCGCGACGCCATGCTGGCAGGCCAGGCCGACCGCGCCTTGACGGTCTTGAACGGCCTGCGGGCCGAAGGCGAGGCCCTGGTGCTGGTGTTGTGGGCCGTGGGCGAAGAAATCCGCATCATCAACCGCATCAGCGCCGACCCCAACCCGGATGCCGCCATGCGCAGCCAGCGGGTTTTTGGCCCGCGCGAACGCCTGATCCGCCAGGCCCTGCAGCGCGTGCCTGCACGAACCTGGCCGCTGGCCCTGCGCCATGCCCATGAAATCGACAGCCTGATCAAAGGCATTCCGGTGGTCGGCCAACTGACCGACCCCTGGGACGAACTCGCCCGCCTGACCCTGCGCATCGCCACCGCAGGCGTCCGACGCCACTGACCCCATTGCCCTCCAGATCCTCATGACTACTGCCACCTCTGCATCGATATCCCTAGAAACACTGGGCCGCCAGGCCAGACAGGCCACGCGGCGGATGCGCACTGCCTCGGGGGCAGAAAAATCCACCGCCCTGCGGGCCATGGCCCAGCAGCTGCACGAACAACGCGCCTGGCTGCAAGCCGAAAACGCCCGCGATCTGCAGACAGCCGCCGAACGCGGCCTGGAGGCTCCCTTGATGGATCGCCTGAAGCTGTCTGACAAGGCGCTGGATACGATGGCTGCCGGCCTGGAACAAATCGCCGCCATGGCCGACCCCATCGGCAGCCTGAGCGACACCAGCATCCGGCCCAATGGCATGCGGGTGGCCCGCATGCGCGTCCCGCTGGGGGTCATCGGCATTATTTACGAATCCCGCCCCAACGTCACCATCGACGCCGCCGCGTTGTGCCTGAAGACCGGCAACGCGACGATTCTGCGCGGCGGCAGCGAAGCCTTTCATTCCAACCAAGCCCTGGGCAGCATCATCCAGGCCGGCCTGAAAATCGCCGGCCTGCCGCCCCAGGCCGTGCAGGTCGTGGACACCACCGACCGAGCTGCCGTGGGCCAGATGGTGACCCTGACCGACTATATCGACGTCATCATCCCGCGCGGCGGCAAAGGCCTGATCTCCCGTCTGGCTGCAGAGGCCCGCGTGCCCCTGATCAAGCACCTGGACGGCAACTGCCACCTGTATATCGACCGCGCCGCCGACCTGGATCGCGCCCTGGATGTCGCAATCAACGGGAAGACCTATCGCTATGGCATTTGCGGTGCCACAGAGACCCTGCTGGTGCATGCCGAGATTGCCGACCAGTGGCTGCCCCTGGCGGGCCGACGCTTTGCGGATCTGGGGGTCGAACTGCGCGCCTGCCCCCGGGCAGCCGCCTTGTTGCCCGATGCCATCCCCGCCACCGAAGACGACTGGAGCAGCGAATTCCTGGCCCCCATTCTGGCGGTGCGGGTGGTCGACTCGCTGAACGACGCCATGGAACACATCGCCCGCTACAGCTCCGAACATACCGAATCCATCGTGACCGAAGACCTCAGCGCCGCCCAGCGCTTCCAGCGTGAAGTCGATTCCAGCTCAGTCTATGTCAACCTGCCCACCTGCTTTGCCGATGGCTTCGAGTATGGCCTGGGGGCTGAGATCGGCATTTCCACCAACCGCCTGCATGCCCGCGGCCCGGTGGGCCTGGAAGGCCTGACCATCCAGAAATGGGTGCTGACTGGCGAAGGCCAGCTGCGGGGTTGATGATGCTGTGGGTCAAGACTTTCCACCTGCTATTCATCGTGTCCTGGTTTGCCGGGCTGTTCTATCTGCCGCGCATCTATGTCAACCTGGCCTCTGAAACCAACCCGGAGACCCGGGCCACCCTGCTGGGGATGGCGGGACGCCTGTATCGTTTCATGACCCCTCTGGGCATACTGGCCCTGATCCTGGGGCTGGTATTGTGGCTGCATTACGGCATCGGCCAGGGCCAGGCCTGGATGCACGCAAAGCTGCTGGGCGTCCTGGCCCTGCTGGCCTTTCATCTGGCCTGCCGCCGCCACCTGCGGGCCTTCAGCAACGGCACCAATACCCACAGCCACGGCTATTTCCGCTGGTTCAATGAAATTCCGGTCCTGTTGCTATTGCTGATTTTGATCCTGGTGATCGTCAAACCTTTTTAAAGCCCATGAGCGATACTTCCCGCAAGACCCTGAGCCTGAAACCCAGGCCTAGCCGTTCCTCCTCCGAGGAAGACCAGCGCCCAAAACGCACGGGTGCCCGCGCACGCCAGGCTGCCATCCAGGAACGCGCCCAACAGGCGCGCGGCGAAACGCCCGACAATGCGCCCAGACAGCTGGCTGATGCCCGCCCACCACGCAGAGACAGAGACACCAATCCCGACAACCGCCCCTATGCCAGTGCATCGGACCGGCCTCGTGCAGACGCCCAGCGCCGCGAGGGCCGATCCGAAAATAATGCACACAGCCGACGCGACGAGCAATCAGGCCAGCGGCGGCCCTATCGCCAAACGGCGGAGCGGACCAGCGAACGCCCGGATACCCGCTACCGAAACACCGGCGCGGACGAACAGGCCCCAGCCCGTCTCCAGCACCTGCCCCGCCAGTCGCGTCAACCTCGCCAGCAGCACCTGACTGAAATCTTCCCGGTGTTCGCCCCCTGTCCGCACGGCCTGGAAGACGCCTTGACGCTGGAACTGCAGGCCCTGGGCTATGACGGCGTACGGGCAGGCAGGGCGGGCTGTCATTTTCAGGCGGACTGGATGGGGGTGATGCGGGCCAACCTGTATTCCCGTCTGGCCACGCGCATCCTGGTGCAGGTCGCCCAGGCCGATGTACAGACTGAAGACGATATTCTGGCCCTGGCCCGCGAGACCGAATGGGAACGCTGGTTCGGTGCAGAACAAACCCTGCGGGTGGATACCTCTGCCATCCACAGCCCCATGCGCAGCCTGCAATACTGCAACCTAAGGGCCAAGGACGGCATCTGCGACCGCCTGCGCGAACGCGAAGGCGAACGGCCCAGCATTGATACGGTCCGCCCGGATGCCCGCGTCCACCTGTTTTTGGATGCAAGACAAGCCACGCTTTACCTGGATGTCTCTGGCGAGTCCCTCTTCAAGCGCGGTTGGCGCCTGGACAAGGGCGAGGCCCCCCTACGTGAAAATTTGGCGGCGGGCCTGCTGGCACTGTCCGATTGGACCCCCGACGCTGCGCTATTGGACCCATTCTGTGGCAGCGGCACCATCCTGATCGAAGCCGCCTGGATCGCGCTAGGCGTGCCCCCCGGTATCTGGCGGCCTTTTGGCTTCGAGCGCCTGCGGTCGCACGATGCCCGACGCTGGCGCGACCTGAAGGATGACGCCCGCGCCCGCATTGCCCCCCGGCTGGATGTGCCCCTGGTGGGCAGCGACATCCATCCAGCCGCGATTGAATCCGCCCGCGCCAATCTCGACCGCGCCCACCTAAGCCCGGATGCCATTCGCTTTGAAGCCTGTGATGCCCGCCGGATGCAGCCACCCGCCGAGGCCGGTTGGATCGTGACCAACCCACCGTATGGGGAACGGCTGGGCGACCATGAGCAAGACTTGTGGCCCCAATGGGCCACCCAGTTGAAACAACAATACGGCGGCTGGCAAGTGAACATCATTACCAGCGACCTGGATCTGCCTGGACAATTGCGTCTGAAACCTCGGCGGCGCCATCCCTTGCACAATGGCGCGCTGGATTGCCGCCTGTTTCAGTTCGAGCTGGTATCGGCAGGCTATCGCGACCGGGCGTAGCTGATTGGAGACAGCCCATCCAAGGTATTTTCTATACGGCTTGCTTTTTATCTAGGGAAAACCCTATAATAGGGTTAACCCGAGCGAAACGCTCCTTTCTAAGCAAAGAGGCTTGCCATGAAAACCTTCCAAAACACTGATATTCGTATGACCGACGCCCTGGAGCGCCAACTGCTGGCCGAAGCCATTGAAGCCAACCAGGCTTATGCCCTGGATGCAACGTTGAAGAACATCATCAAGAAGGTTGCCAGCTTCTTCAAAACCCCCGAAGGCCGTGTGCACCACGCTGTGCGCACCGCCAACTGATCTCTGATCAGTATTGGCGGCGATAGCCGCCTTCGGTGAACTGACCCCCAAAGCCTGGATAAAAATCCGGCTTCTGGGGGTCAGTTCTCTTTAGGGCGGCTTTTTTTATCCCATGGGATAATAGCCATTTCACTGCCTTGTCCCATGAATTCCAATTCACCGGCTACCGCCGTCCCCCCGGCGCCTACCCGCTTGCGTCGCTTTGCCTGCATGATGTACGAAGGCGTGCTGCTGTTTGGCGTGGTCTTTTTAGCCGGATATCTGTTTGACACCCTGACCCAGAGCCACAACGGCCTGATGCTGCGCCACAGCCGTCAAGCTTTCCTATTCGTGGCCATTGGCGTGTATTTTCTATTTTGTTGGCGACGGGGCGGCCAGACCCTGCCCATGAAGACATGGAATATCCGCCTGACAGACCGGCAAGGCACGCCGCTGCGGGCTGGCCGCATGCTGCTGCGCTACTTGCTGCTATGGCCGATTCCCCTGCTGGCTGCCCTGCTGGTGGCAGGCTTATCACACATCACAGGCTGGGCCTCGCTGGATCTGCTGATCGTCGCCACCCCATTTTTCCATTTCATCTGGACCTGGTTCGACCCACAAGGCCAATTTCTGCATGATCGTCTGTTGGGTACCGAACTACATGATCTAGGACGCCGCACGCCATGACCGATATCCTGAAAAAATACCTGACCACCGACCACAGCACCCGCCTGCAAACCCTGCAGCTGTCCGAATCCTGGCAAACCGGCCTGGCGCATCAGCACCTGCCACCCCAGGTCGTCAGCCTGCTGGGCGAACTCTCGGCGGCGGCGGTCTTGCTGGCGGGCAATATCAAATTCGACGGTTCTATCGTGCTGCAGCTACAGGGCAATGGCCCAGTACGACTGATCATGGTGGAATGCACCTCGACTTTGGCGCTACGCGCCACCGCCCATCTGCGCGAAGACGCGGCCATCCCGAATTCCAGCAGCCTGCAAACCCTGCTAAACCCCGATGGACAGGGGCGCTTCACCGTTTTGCTGGACCATAAGGACCGCCCCGAAGGCACCCCCGCCTACCAGGGCATCGTCCCCCTGGAGGGCGATTCCGTCGCCCAGGCGCTGGAACACTATATGCGGCACTCCGAACAGCTGGAAACCCGCCTATGGCTGGCTGCCGACACCCAACACTGCACCGGGCTATTACTACAACGCATGCCGGGGGCCACGGCGCCGGATGGCCAGCCCATCATGCCCGGCGACGACACCAGTTGGTCTCATTGCGAGACCATGGCCAACACCCTGAAGCCTGCCGAGCTGCTCTCGGACAGCCCCGACACCCTGATGCATAAACTATTCTGGGAAGACGATCTGCTGGCCTTTCCCGAACAAAGCGTACGCTGGCATTGCCCCTGCACCCGCGAACGCGTCGCCAGCATGCTGCGCACGCTGGGCCAGACAGAAATCCAGTCTATCCTGGCCGAACAAAACCACGTCCATATTGACTGTAATTTCTGCGGTAAGCCCTACGAGTTCGATCCCATCGACTGCGCCTCTCTGTTTCTGGACGAATCAGACCAGCAACACGCCCCTGGGTCTGATTCCATACACTGAAAATACAAGCCCCAAGACACCGATTCATCCCAGAGGGCTTGCCACCATAGCGCCCCACCGCATGCCCGGAGATACTTGAGAACCCGTTGACCAAGCACGGGCCATCACCAGGGGCGCCGGATGAATACAAACAAATCAAGACAAGCCGGTGCCGGCATGGTGGGGCTGCTGCTGGCCCTGCCGCCCTTGCTGGCCCTCGGCATGGGGGGCGTTGAACTGGCCCACTGGATGCATCTGCGACAGGCCATCAGCCTGATCTTGACAGACGCCGCCCGGGTCGGCGCAACCCGGCAGGCCAACCCTCAGGCCATCGCCAGCGCCTTTGAATCCGGCCTGCGGCAGCTGTATATCCAACCGGACACCATCCAGCAGGCGCTGGCTGCACGGCGCCAGGCCTTGGGCACTTCGTGGATCATGCATATCGTGCAACCTAATCCGGCTGCCTTCCAGGACCATGCCGACCCGGACGTCGTGGGCACCCGCCAACCCCTTGGACAAGCCTTGATCCGCAACGACTATCAGGCCCAGCAACACGCCCAGCGCCAGGCCCAGGGTTGGCCGCAAGGACGTGGCCCGCAGTCCGGCCTGAATATCCACGAGGCGAACACGCTGGTCATCAATCTATGGTGGCCTCAGCGCCCCATGGTGCCCGGCATCGCGGCCATCCTGCAAGGACTGGCCCCCTTGAATCACGATCCCGTCGGCCAACAGATGATGACGCAAGGCTATCTACCGATACGCCGCCAAGTGCGCATGGTCATGCAATCCCACCCGGCAGACTGGCCGGCGCTGGCCGATGGCCGCATCCGCTACGCCACGGCGACAGGCGCACCTGAGGCCATAGCCTTGACGACAGGAGCGGAGCCCAGCAAAGACGCAGCAACAGACAGCACGTCCGCAAATCCGGACGTGGCTGAAGACATCAATCATATAGAAACTGGCCTGAACAGCCCTGAAGACCCGCTATTGTGCGGGCCATAGACCAGATGCGTAGCATCCGGCCAAAGCGCTTAGCGTGAGGCGGGTTGATCCGGCAGGATCTGGACCAGATATTCGCCCTCGCGAATCATATTGAGTTCTTGGCGGGCGCGTTCTTCGACCGCAGAAATCCCGGTTTTCAGATCCTGCACCTCGGCCAGCAAGGCGTTATTGCGGGCTGTCAGGGCCTGATTGTTGGCGGTCTCGACCTGCACCTGGGCCTGCAGGCTGCGCAGTCGCAGCCAGCCGCCCTTGCCCCACCACAAAGGGTATTGTGTGATCAGGGTAAGGGCCAGCAAGGCCAGGACGAGCAACCGCATCGGCGATAGGGATTAACGCAGGTTATAGAAAGCCGACACCCCAGGATAGGACGCGACCTCGGCGAGTTCTTCCTCGATGCGCAGCAACTGATTGTATTTTGCCATCCGATCCGAGCGCGACAGCGAGCCGGTCTTGATCTGCATGGCATTGGTGGCCACGGCAATATCCGCAATGGTGGAGTCTTCGGTTTCGCCGGAGCGATGTGAAATCACAGCGGTATAGCCAGCGCGCTTGGCCATTTCGATGGCCGCGAAGGTTTCGGTCAGGGTGCCGATCTGATTGATCTTGATCAGGATGGAATTGGCAATCCCCTGATCGATGCCCTTCTTCAGGATCTTGGTGTTGGTGACGAACAGATCATCCCCCACCAACTGGACTTTTTTACCCAGCTGTTCGGTCAGGATGCGCCAGCCTTCCCAATCGTCCTCGGCCATGCCGTCTTCGATGGAGACGATGGGATATTTATCGCACCAGGAAGCCAGCAGATTGGCAAAATCCTGTGAACTAAGCGCAATACCGCCCTCGCCTGCCAGGTGGTATTTGCCATCGCGATAGAATTCGGAGCTGGCGCAATCCAGGCCCAGCACCACCTGCGTTCCGGCCTCGTAGCCAGCTTCGGCAATGGCCTGCAGAATGAGTTCGATGGCGGCCTCGTGGTTGGCCACATTGGGGGCAAAGCCACCCTCGTCGCCCACCGCAGTAGACATGCCTTGATCGGCAATGATTTTTTTCAGGGCATGGAAGATTTCGGCCCCCATGCGCAGCGCTTCGCGGAAGCTGGACGCCCCGACCGGCAGAATCATGAATTCCTGCAGGTCCAGGGTGTTGTTGGCGTGCGCCCCGCCATTAATGACGTTCATCATGGGCACAGGCATTTGCATGGGGCCGCTGCCGCCAAAATAGCGATACAGAGACAGGCCGGCGTCATCTGCAGCAGCCTTGGCCACCGCCATACTGGCCGCCAAAATGGCATTGGCGCCCAGGCGGCTTTTATCGTCCGTGCCATCCAGATCGATCAAGGTGCGATCGATAAAGGTCTGTTCCTGGGCATCCAAGCCCATCAGCGCCTCGGAGATCTCGGTGTTGATGTGTTCGACGGCACGCAGCACGCCCTTGCCCAGATACCGGGATTTATCCCCGTCCCGCAGCTCGATGGCTTCCCGGGAGCCAGTAGATGCACCGGATGGTACGGCAGCACGGCCCATCGCGCCGGATTCCAGCAGGACGTCGCATTCTACAGTGGGGTTACCGCGCGAATCCAGAATTTCGCGCCCGATGATGTCTACGATTGCACTCATGCTTTGACCGTCCTGCAGGTGGATAGTGGAAAAAAATGAAACCCCACTATTGTAGCGGGGTAGTGTTTAGTCTACTTCGGAAAACCAAGCCTGTGGGGCTTGCAGTAGATACCTGAAGTATCTACTGCACAAATCACAGGGCCAGATCCAGCGCCCCGTCGCGCTTCACGCAGCGATCCAGTTCCAGCAATGTTTCCAGCAGGGCACGCATCTTGTCCAGCGGCACAGCATTAGGCCCATCAGACAATGCCTGAGCAGGATTGGGATGGGTTTCCATGAAAATACCCGCAATGCCCACCGCAACGGCGGCGCGTGCCAGGACCGGCACGAATTCCCGCTGGCCGCCAGAGCTAGTGCCCTGGCCACCAGGCAGCTGCACCGAATGCGTGGCATCGAACACCACCGGGCAGTGCGTGTTGCGCATAATGGCCAGAGAGCGCATGTCCGAGACCAGGTTGTGATAACCAAACGAAGCGCCGCGCTCGCAGACCAGAATGTTTTGCCCATCCCCACCGGCCTCGACCGCAGCGGCACGGGCCTTGGTCACGACCTGCTGCATGTCTTCGGGAGCCAGAAATTGGCCTTTTTTGATGTTGACCGGCTTCAGTGTCGCGGCACAAGCCTGGATGAAGTCAGTCTGACGGCACAAGAACGCCGGCGTCTGCAGCACATCCACCACGGCAGCGACCTCGCGGGCCTGGCCGATTTCGTGCACATCCGTTAGCACGGGCATCCCCAATTGCTGGCGCACGTCTTCCAGGATTTTAAGGCCTTCGTCCAGGCCGGGCCCACGGAAAGACACCCCCGAACTACGATTGGCCTTGTCGAAAGAGCTTTTGTAGATAAAGGGAATGCCCAGCGCCTGGGTCATTTCCTGCAGGATGCCCGCAGTTTCAAACGCGAGTTCGCGCGATTCGATCACGCACGGGCCGGCGATCAGAAACAAAGGCTGATCCAGACCCGCCTGAAAATGACATAGTTGCATCACGATTCCCCCTGGTGATCAGGATTTTTTGGGCTGGTTCTGCTGATAGGCCAGCGCCGCCTGAATATAGCTGGTGAATAGCGGGTGGCCATAACGCGGCGTCGAGGTGAACTCAGGGTGGAACTGCACCCCCATAAACCATGGATGGCTGGGGATTTCCATGATTTCAGGCAGGCTTTCGGTGGGCGTGCGCGCACTGATGACCAAGCCGGATTCCTCCAGGCGGTTTACATAAACGTTATTGACTTCGTAACGGTGGCGATGGCGTTCGTTGACCTCGGCCCCATAGATATCGAACGCCCGGGTGCCGGGCTTGACCGGGCAGCGCTGGGCGCCTTTGCGCATGGTGCCGCCCAGGTCGGACGAGGAGTCGCGCGTTTCGATCTTGCCCTCGCGGTCTTGCCATTCGGTGATCAGGGCCACCACGGGATGGGCGGCAGAAGGGTCGAATTCGGTGCTGTTGGCACCGCCCAGCCCGGCTACGTGACGGGCGAACTCGACCACGGCCAGCTGCATGCCCAGGCAGATTCCCAAGTAAGGAATACCCTGTTCACGCGCATACTGAATGGCACGGATCTTGCCCTCGGTGCCGCGCTTGCCAAAGCCGCCCGGCACCAGGATGGCATCCAGGCCAGCCAGGCAGCCAGTGCCCTGGGTTTCGATTTCTTCGGAATCGATGTATTCGATATGCACCTGGGAATGCGTATGAATGCCGGCATGCACCAAGGCTTCCGACAAGGACTTATACGATTCGGTGAGATCCACGTATTTGCCCACCATGCCGATGGTGACCGCGCATCGGGGATTTTCCAGATCATGCACCAGGCGATCCCAGACCGTCAGATCAGCAGGCGGAGGCGTGATCGCCAGGGCGTCGCACACCAGACTGTCCAGCCCCTGCTTGTGCAGCATGGCCGGAATTTTATAGATGGAATCTGAATCCCAAACAGAGATGACCGCATCCAGGGGCACGTTGGAAAACAGGGAAATCTTGGCGCGTTCGTCTTCGGGGACCGGACGGTCGGCGCGGCACAGCAAGGCATTGGGATAAATGCCGATTTCGCGCAGTTTTTGCACGGAGTGTTGAGTGGGCTTGGTTTTCAGCTCGCCTGCCGAGGCAATGAAAGGCACCAGCGTCAGGTGCACGAAGGCGCATTGATTGCGGCCCAGGCGCAGGCTCATTTGGCGCACGGCTTCCAGGAACGGCAGAGATTCGATGTCGCCGATGGTGCCGCCGATTTCGACAATGGCGATGTCGGCCTGACCGTCAAAGGCAGCCTTTGCCCCACGCGCAATGAAATCCTGGATTTCATTGGTGATGTGCGGGATCACCTGGACGGTCTTGCCCAGGTAATCACCCCGGCGTTCTTTGCGCAGCACCGATTCGTAAATCTGGCCGGTGGTGAAGTTATTGACCTTGTGCATGCGGGCGGACACGAAGCGCTCGTAGTGGCCCAGATCCAAGTCGGTCTCGGCGCCGTCCTCGGTGACGAAGACCTCGCCGTGCTGAAAGGGGCTCATGGTGCCTGGGTCTACGTTGATGTAGGGGTCCAGTTTCAGCATGGTGACCCGCAATCCGCGGGATTCCAGAATGGCAGCCAGCGATGCCGCAGCAATGCCTTTACCCAGGGAGGAGACGACTCCCCCTGTGACGAATACGTATTTGGTCATGTTGGATTACGTGTCCGGGGTGGTCGGACAGGAGCGGGAAATTGCGATTATAACCGCTATGACCGCCGACGGCGGATAGCCCGCCACTTCGGAAATCACCAGAAACGGGGTCACACCAGAAACGGGGTCAGACACGATTTCCAGGGAAAATCGTGTCTGACCCCGTTTCTGAAAATCGTGTCTGACCCCGTTTCTGCCGTTTCTGTAATCAGCCCAGTGCTTCGGTCCGCGCCAACAGCCAGTCGCGGGCAGCCCCATCCACCAGCGGCAGCAGCCGTTTGCGAACCTGCTGATGGTAGGTATTCAGCCAGGACAGTTCATCGGCAGACAATAGATCGGGCACCACGCAGCGGGTGTCGATGGGACACAAGGTTACCGTCTCGAACGCCAGAAAATCACCGAAGACGGTTTCCTGGACTGGCACGGCCAGCACCAGGTTCTCGATGCGGATGCCCCACTGGTGCTCGCGATACAGGCCGGGCTCGTTGGAGGTGAGCATGCCAGCCTGCATGCCCTGGTGCGGCCGCGCATGTGCGCGCACCGCAATGGTCTGAGGCCCTTCGTGGACATTCAGGAAATACCCCACCCCGTGACCTGTGCCATGGCCATAATCCAGGCCTTGGCGCCACAGCGGTTGGCGGGCCAGCGCATCCAGGGTGGAAGACGGCGTATCCACCGGAAACTGTGCCCGTGCCAGGGCGATATGCGCCTGCAACACGACGGTGTAGTCGGCCCGCTGGGCAGCGGATGGAGTACCAACAGGCACCACACGGGTAATGTCGGTGGTGCCGCCCAGGTACTGACCGCCGGAATCGATCAACAACAGGCCATCGCCCTGGATCGTGGCGTGAGCGGATTCCGTCGCCCGATAATGCGGCATGGCGCCATTGGCGTTAAAGCCCGCAATGGTCGAAAAACTGAGGCTGACAAAGCCAGGACGACGGGCACGCGCCGCCGATATATGCGTATCGACATCGATTTCGGTCAAGGTCTGCCCAGCCGCCAGGGCAGCCTCGAACCAGGCGAAGAACTCGCACAGGGCGGCGCCGTCCTGGGCCATGGCCTGACGGATGTTGTCGGCCTCGGCGGTGTTTTTGACGGACTTCAAGAGCTGCGACGGATTGATGGCTTCCAGCAACCGCAGTTGCGGGGCATGCACCAGAGTGCCCGCCGTGACCCGCACAGGGTCCACCAGCACGGGCGCATCGACCGGCAAGCGGGACAGATCCCCCGCCAAGGCGGTGTAATCACAAAGGTCCACCCCATCGACGGCCAAACGCGCCGCCAGATCGGCAGAGATTTTATTAGGGGCGATATACAAACGCACCCGGCTGGCATCCAATAAAGCATGCGCCAGAAAAACCGGGTTGTAATCGACATCGGCACCGCGCAGATTCAGCAGCCAGGCAATATCGTCCAGGGTGGACAACAGGTGGTAATCCGCCCCCAGATCATGCATGGCGGCACGCACTGCCGACAGATTGTCGGCCCGCGTGCGGCAGGCATGCGGCGGCAGGTGCTCGAACACCGGGGCCGTTGGCAGTGCAGGCCGATCGGCCCAGATGACCCCGACGGGATCCTGGTCCAACACCAGTTGAATATCGGCGGCGGCCAGACCGCGCTGCCAGCGCTGGGCACCGGCCCGATCCAGTACCCGGCCATCCACAGCCAGGGCAGCGCCCGGCTGCAGATGCGAGACGACCCAATCCTGCAGGTCGGGTACATCCGGGGCCCCGGCACGCATCAAGGTGATCCCGCTGCCTTGCAACTGGGTCTGAGCCTGGGACCAGTACCGGCTATCGGTCCATAGCCCCGCAAAATCCGCCGTGACCAGCAGGCTGCCGGCTGAACCATCAAAGCCTGATAGCCAGGTACGGTTCAGCCAGTGCTCGGGCGGGTATTCGGAGAGATGCGGGTCGGCAGTCGGCACCAGGCAGGCTTGCAAGCCCGCCTGAGCCAACTGGCCGCGCAAAGCGGCAATACGATCAAAAGGCGTCGCCAGGGTAGACAACAGGGTCACGGTACGTCCTTCAGGCAACAGCAGAGGTATCGAGCTTGGCAGTCGTCTTGGCGCGGATTTCGTCCACGGTGACGCCAGGCGCCAGTTCCGTCAGGCGCAGGCCGTTATCCGTGACCTGCATCACACCCAGGTCGGTGATGATGAGATTGACCACCCCCAAGCCGGTCAGCGGCAGATCGCATTCTGGCAGGAGCTTCAGGGATTCGGTGCCGTCCTTGGCTTTGGCGACGTGTTCCATCAGCACCACGACCTTGCCCACCCCGGCGACCAGGTCCATCGCACCGCCCATGCCCTTGATCATTTTTCCGGGAATCATCCAGTTTGCCAGATCACCTTTTTCGGACACCTGCATGGCCCCCAGAATGGCCAGATTGATTTTTCCGCCACGGATCATGCCGAAAGAATCAGCAGAGGAAAAAATGGACGAGCCAGGCAGGGTGGTGACGGTTTGTTTGCCCGCATTGATCAGGTCGGCGTCGACCTCGTCATCCGTAGGAAACGGTCCGATGCCCAGCAGGCCGTTTTCCGATTGCAGCCAGACTTCCATGCCTTCTGGCACGTAGTTGGCGACCTTGGTGGGCAGGCCAATACCTAGATTGACGTAAAAGCCGTCTTGCAGTTCTTGGGCAGCACGCGCTGCCATTTGTTCACGATCCCAAGCCACGATGTGCCCCCTTATTGACGAGTAGTACGTTGTTCGATGCGCTTTTCAGGCGTCGCATTGAGAACAATGCGGTGCACGAAAATGCCCGGCAGATGGACTTCATCCGGGTCGAAGGTGCCGGTGGGCACAATTTCCTCGACTTCGGCCACGGTGATCTTGCCCGCCATGGCGACATTGGGATTGAAGTTACGCGCCGTGCGGCGGAAGATGAGATTGCCGCTGCGATCGGCCTTCCAGGCCTTCACCAGGGACACATCCGGCGTCAGGGATTGTTCCATGATGTAGGTGCGACCATTGAATTCGCGGGTTTCCTTGCCTTCGGCCACCACGGTACCCACCCCGGTCGGCGTAAAAAATGCCGGGATACCGGCACCGCCAGCGCGCAGCTTTTCGGCCAACGTGCCCTGAGGGGTAAATTCGAGTTCCAGTTCTTTAGCCATGAACTGACGGGCGAATTCTTTGTTTTCACCCACATAAGAGGCAATCATTTTCTTGATCTGGCGCGTGGTCAGCAACTGGCCCAGGCCGAAATCATCCACCCCGGCGTTATTGCTGACGCAGGTAAGCCCCTGTACGCCAGAATCACGCAAGGCGGCAATCAGGGCTTCGGGGATGCCGCACAGGCCGAAACCGCCGACCGCAATCATTTGATTGTCAGCCACGATGCCCTGCAGCGCAGCGGCAGCGCTTTGATAGACTTTATCCATACGACCTTTCCTTTTTAAGGCTTAAACCGAAAAATAACGCGACAGCACCTGCCGATCGGCATCGGTCCAGGGAACAGACCGCCCGGTGGCGCCATCGGCACAGACCAATATGTTGCGGCCACGGGCATGCAGAATCTGCGTGTCCTGGGCATCAGCGATCCAGCAGTCGAATTCGATGCTGGAGCGGCCCACACGCAGTAGCTTGAAGCCCACGACGATATCAGCAGGATACAACAGCGGTTTGAGAAAATCACACGACGCATGGGCCAGCAGCCAATTGCGGTCATGCCCGGGCCCCAGGCCCAGCGCCATCACCAAACGTACGCGGGCTTCTTCAAAATATCGAAAGTACGCCGCGTTGTTCACATGGCTCAGGGCATCCATATCGCCCCAACGCACCGGCAAAACAATTTCAAACGTCCCTGAAGTCGTTTGAATATCAACAGTTTCTGAAGACATAAGGGACTCCTGATCCACAGTCGGGCATCTGACCAAACAAAAGTGCAGTATACCGATCTGCAATACAATCAAGCCCAGTCCAAGCATCATAAAACGGGGAGCCATCCACATGACTGAACGTGAATCCATGGAATACGACGTCCTTGTCGTCGGCGGGGGGCCAGCTGGTTTAGCGGCCGCCATCCGACTAAAGCAGTTGGCCGTCGAACGCGGCCAGGAGGTCAGCGTCTGCGTCCTGGAAAAAGCGGCCGAGATCGGCGCCCATATTCTGTCCGGCTGTGTGATGGACCCCCGCGCAATCACCGAGCTCATCCCCGACTGGCAGGAAAAAGGCGCACCGCTGGGCCTTGCCGTCCAAGAAGACCGGTTCCTGTTTCTGTCGGAACACGGTGCCCGCAGCACCCCCGCCTGGCTGCTGCCGGATTGCTTTAAAAACCACGGCAACTACATTGTGCGCCTGGGTCATGTCACCCGTTGGCTGGGTGAACAGGCCGAAGCCCTGGGGGTCGACGTGTTCCCCGGATTCGCCGCCGCTCATCTGCTGACGACCGAATCCGGCGCCGTGCGCGGGGTACTGACCGGTGACATGGGCGTGGCGCGCGATGGCAGCCACACCGATGCCTATCAGCCGGGCATGGAATTGCTGGCGCGCTATACGATTTTTGCCGAGGGTTCCCGTGGGCACCTGGGCCGCCAATTGATTGAAAAATACCGTCTGGATGCCGGACGCGACCCCCAAAGCTATGCCATCGGCATCAAAGAACTCTGGGAAGTCGATCCGGCCCAGGCCCGGCCCGGCATGGTGATGCATACCGCCGGTTGGCCCCTGGATTCCGATACGTATGGTGGGTCCTTTCTGTACCACCTGCAAGACAACCTGGTGGCCGTGGGCCTGGTGGTGGGCCTGGACTATGCCAACCCCTGGCTATCGCCCTTCGAGGAATTCCAGCGCTACAAGACCCACCCGGCCATCCGCACAACCTTCGAAGGCGGCAAACGCGTTGCCTACGGCGCCAGGTCGCTGACTGCAGGCGGGCTGCTGTCTCTGCCAAAAATGGTCTTTCCGGGCGGCATGCTGGTGGGCTGCGAGGCTGGCGTGCTGAACGCCTCGCGCATCAAGGGCAGCCATTCTGCCATCAAGACCGGCGCCCTGGCTGCCGAGGCAGCCTTTGACGCCCTGGTCGCTGGACGCAGCCATGACGAACTGACCGCCTACCCGGCTGCGTTCGAAGCATCCTGGCTGCACACGGAACTCAACAAATCACGCAATTTCAAGCAGTGGTTCAAAAAAGGCCGCACCGTCGGCACGGTGATGACCGGGGTGGAACAATGGCTGCTGAAGGGCAACATCCCCTGGACCATCCACCGCACCAAGCCCGACCACGCCTGTCTGCAGCCTGCCGCCCAGTGTGCGCGCATCGACTACCCGAAACCAGACGGCAAGCTGACCTTTGACCGGCTCAGTTCGGTGTTTATCTCTAACACCAACCACGAGGAAAATGAGCCCTGCCACCTGACCCTGAAGGACGAGTCCGTGCCGGTACAGGTCAACCTGGTGAAATTCGGCGGCCCCGAGGCACGCTTCTGCCCTGCCGGTGTATACGAATTCATCAAGACCGAAACCGGCGAGGATAAGCTGCAGATCAACGCACAGAACTGCATCCACTGCAAAACCTGTGACATCAAGGACCCCACCCAGAATATTGTCTGGGTGACCCCCCAAGGTGGCGAGGGGCCGGTCTACAACGGCATGTAAAATGCGGCCCGGGGCACTGCGCTGTGCAGTGCCCGATTCTTACCCCGCAAGGATGCCGGCCTTTGGCCCAGCGCTATGGATATTGCTTACGCCACCAAATTCCTGGGCGCCCTGTTCGCCATCATGAATCCCTTCATTACCCTGCCGCTATTTCTGGCGCTGACCAGCCAGAAAACAGTGGCTGAACAGCGCAACCTGGCTGTCGCGATCCTGGGCTACACCGCAGTCATGTGCCTGATCATCGCCCTGGCAGGCAGCCACATCATCAGCTTCTTTGGCGTCAGCCTGGATTCCTTTCGGGTGGCGGGCGGCGCAGTGCTGATCGGGATCGCCATGTCGATGCTGAACGGCCAGCCGATTACGTCGCACGAGCGCGCCACCCAGGAAAAAAGCGCCAATACTGCGGCGGCGGTCGCCGAGGGGACGGATGACAATCCTGCCTTTTACCCGCTGACTTTCCCCATGATTGTCGGGCCCGGCACCATTGCCACCCTGATCATTTACAGCGCCCAGGCACGGGATTCCGCCCGCATCGTCAGCTTTGGAGTGGTCCTGATCGCCGTGCTGGCGGCACTATTCGTCGTGCTGTATTTTGCGGCCTCGATTGGCCGCCTGATGTCCACCAAAATGCGCGTCATCATGGCCCGCGTCATGGGGATCATCCTGGCGGCCATTGCCGTCGAGATGCTGTTTGCGGGCATCCGCGCCCTGCTGCCCGGGCTGGCCTGACGCGCATCTCCCCGACGCTCGCTATCTTTGGCATCCTTGACACCGCTTTGTGTCAGGTTCAGTATTTCCATCAGGTCGTTCCCAATGCCTGCTACTCGATGGAAGAGGATCACAATCATGCCAACCATAGACCGACGAAGATTTTTATCAACAGCGGGGGCGTCCGTTGTTTTGGTGGCCTGCGGCGGCTGCGACAGCGGTGGGGGCACTGGAAACCAGGGTGATCCTGATATGCGGGTTGTGGACCCAGAAGCCCCGACGCTAGGGACAGGAACCCCAGGCACCTGCTCTCAGAGCGCCGTCGGCATGGATTTCCCCTTGTGTATCGACCTGACACAGTCCGATCTGCCAACGAACACACCCATCTACGCCTACATCGTGGGCTTGGTCCAAGTGGACGCAGATCACCAGTACCAATACTGGCTGGACCCCAAAGATGGCTTGCCCAAGAAAATGGCCGTCACCGATAATCAACAAAAGGCGCGGACTTTTCCGGATTCCGATCAGCTGTCCACCGCCGACCAGGCAATCATCGCCAACAACTACCCCATGGATTGGGCCGATTTCAGCATCCCCCTGTCCATGGGCTGCCAAAACTACATCGACCTGGGCACGATATCCCCCAACAACATTCCGGGCCTGGGCACGGGGATCAGCGCCTTCAGCGGGCGCATCTATTTTTCGATTGGCGTGCCCAGACTGCCGTTCGTGGTGTTGGAGAACAGCAACCCGAACGCTGCGGAACCCATCACCTACTCCGCCCCCTCGGTCAGCGGATACCCCGGCATGGCCACTTTGTTCGACTGGATCGAGTTTTCCTACGATACAGACCGACTGTTTTACGGCAACACGACCCAAGTGGACCAGTATGGATTTTCATTAATTCTGGATGGCGCCCCCGGCGGGGCAACACAGGGCAAACAATTATTTTCCCGCGCCGAAATCTTCAACAAAGTCAAAACCCTGCCTAGTAATTTTTCGCACTTCATCAAAGTCCAGGCACCTTCGGCGTTCCCCGCTGCCCTATCGGATAAAGATGGCTTTGTCATGCTGCGGGCGTTGTCACCCGTCATTTATACCGACCTGGAACAAGCCCTGCAAGAAGGCACGATCAATGACTATTTCGATGCGGAAGTCCTGACGTGGTACAAACGCTGGGAAACACAGCCCCTGCTGACTTACGAGCCATCCAGCGGCTACTACTGTGGCCGTGTCGAATCCGGCGTACTCACTTTCTACCAAGGCGAAACCCCCACCGGCACGCCTGCATTCAAGATTACCAGCGCAAACGGCCCTGACGGCCGGATTTCGTCGCATGATATCTGGGCCTGTGCCGGGGGTCTGGCCAGCGGCGACAGCAACGCAAAAAACACTCAAAAATCCATTGCGGCGGCTTTTCAGCGGGGGGTCATGTCATACACGCTGAATACGGACACCTGCGTCAACGAAGCCAGCCGTTTTTACCAGGCAGCGCCGTACAACCCCTGGGCCAAGCTGTTTCACGAAATCAGCGATAACGGGCTGTCCTATGCGTTCCCCTATGATGATTTGTGCGACCAAAGCACAACCATGGTGCTGCGTTCGGCACAGAACGTCACGATTACCCTGCCCAGGTTTTTCAGTTAAGCATCTCTCCATCGCCTGCAGCAGGTGCCCTGGTCCATGAAAATCAGCCACGCAGGGCCTGCGGATTGGTCGGTTATTTTTCCGGGCTGTTCAACCCAGCAAAAGAGGCTCGGCTGCGGGCAAAGAAAGCTGCTTTTTGCCGTGCTTGCGTAATTCGACCGCATCCGTTTCTGCATGGGTCTTGTCTTGGCTGGAAAGCCGAAACACGCGAATATTATTCTGTGCTTTTTTGGTGGAACTATTCATGTCGTCGCACAGCATCGCCAGGCCAGCCACCATTTCCGAGTTTTGCTGTGTGATCTGATCCAGTTGCTGCAGGGCTTGGCTGACTTCTTGTACGCCGCCAGCCTGCTCGGTCGAAGCCAAGTTGATTTCTTCCAGCATCTGCTTGACGCGATTGACCATGGCGACGACCTCTTCCATCTGCGTTCTGGCTTCCTTGACGCGCTGATCGCCCAGATTGACGCGGATTTGGGATTCATCGATCAGGGTTTTTATTTCTTTGGCCGCCAGAGTCGTGCGCTGCGACAAAGCACGCACTTCGGAGGCCACGACGGCAAAACCACGACCATGTTCGCCCGCGCGCGCGGCCTCGACGGACGCATTCAAGGCCAGGATATTGGTCTGAAAGGCCACCCCTTCGATGACCTGAACGAACTCACCGATATTATTGGCAGATGTGGCGATTTCCTGCATCATGTCGGCGACACCCTGAATGATCTCCTGGCTTAAACCCACTGCCACGGATGCATCCTGGGCTGTTTCCACCCCCTGTTTGGTGGTCTGCGAGGTCTGGGCCACCGTGCCGCTGATTTCTTCCATGGCGGAAGCGGTTTTCACCAGGCTTTCGGCCTGGATCTGAGTACGATTTTCGAGTCCGGTGCTGCGCGAGACGATATCGTCGGATTTTTCCAACAATGAACGCAAGTCATGGTGAACATCCGCCATCACTGTCCGGCAAGGTGCGTACAGACAGATAACCCACGACCTTGTCCCCATTGCGCATCGGGGTTGCATTGGCCCGTACCCAGTAGCTATCGCCGTTCTTGCGCCGGTTCTTGATCAGGGCGCTCCAGATCCTGTCGGACTGGATGGTGGCCCAGAAGTCCCGAAATGCTTCTTCGGGCATGTCCGGATGGCGCAAGATATTATGCGGCTGACCGATCAGTTCGGCTTCGGTATAGCCGCTGACATCAATAAAATCCTGATTGCAATAAGTGATCCGACCCTTTAGGTCGGTGCTAGTCGGCCAACTGCGGGTGGACGCCCCAAGCCGCATCAGCAGGCGTCTGATCGCTCCCGCACTACCGGATTTCCATGCGCGCCATCCTCTGCTGGAAATTTTTCTGAGCTCCAGCGATCGCCGCATCGACCTGGCCCGCGAGGGTATAGATTGCGCCCTGCGTGTAGGATCTCCGGGTTCCAACAATCTCAGTGTCAAGCCCCTGGGCAAGCTCCGCATGATCAACTGCGCCAGCCCGCACTATCTGGCACGATTCGGCACACCCAACACACCAACTGACCTGAATCACCATCAAATGGTGCGCTATCAGCCCATGGCTCCCGGCGAACCTCCCGCCCCCTGGGAATGGATGGATGATCATGATCATCACACCCTGAACCTGGATGGCCCGGTGTCAGTCAACAACGCGGAAAACTACATTGCCTGCGCGCTGGCCGGGTTGGGCCTGATCCAGGTGCCAGTCTTTGATGTTCAGGAGCATCTGGACTGTGGCGATCTGATCGAGGTTCTGGCTGCCTGGACAGCCCCTGCCATACCCATCCAACTGGTGCATTCTTATGGTCATGGCCACTATCGTCCGCGCCGCCTTCAGGCATTCAATCATTGGCTCAGTAATCTGCTGGCGCCAATCATCAAGGCATAAAACCATGAGCTCACGACGCAACAAGGGCGGGGAAATCCCCGCCCTTGACTTGGTAGCCCGGCTGCCTGGATCACAGGCAACCGAAGCGACACACTTTAACGCACTTCGGACAACTGATCCAAAATACCTGGGTTTTCCAGCGTAGAAACATCCTGGGTGATGGGTTCGCCCTTGGCCACGACGCGCAGCAGGCGGCGCATGATCTTGCCGGAGCGGGTCTTGGGCAGGTTTTCACCGAAGCGGATTTCACGCGGCTTGGCAATCGGGCCGATTTCCTTGGCCACCCAGTCGCGCAGCGTCTTGGCCATGGCATCGGCATCTGCCCCATGAGGCAGAGCACCATTGAGCACCACAAAGGCCACCACGGCTTCGCCGGTCGTGGCATCCGGGCGACCCACCACGGCGGCCTCGGCCACCAATTCGTGTGCCACCAGAGCGGATTCAACTTCCATCGTACCCAGGCGGTGGCCAGAAACATTCAGCACGTCATCGATGCGACCCATGATCCAGAAATATCCGTCTTTATCGCGCTGGGCACCATCGCCAGCCAGATAATAACCGCGCAATTCCTCGGGAAAATAGGTTTTCTTGAAACGCTCTGGATCGCCCCATACCGTCCGAATCATCGAAGGCCACGGGCGACGAACCACCAGGAATCCCCCCTTGCCGCGTTCAACTTCTTCGCCGGTCTCGTCCACAATGGCCGCATCGATCCCTGGCAATGGCAGCGTGCAGGAGCCGGGCTTCAGGGGCGTGACACCAGGCAGCGGGGTGATCATATGAGCACCGGTTTCGGTCTGCCACCAAGTGTCGATCACAGGGCAGCGCTGATTGCCCACATTGTTGTAATACCAGACCCAGGCTTCGGGGTTGATGGGTTCGCCCACCGAGCCAATGATGCGCAGGCTGCTGAGATCATAGGATTTCGGGTGGACCTTGCTGTCAGACTCGGAGGCCTTGGTCAGCGAACGGATAGCGGTAGGCGCCGTGTAGAACACCGTGACCTTGTGTTCCTGGATCATTTTCCAGAAGCGGCCCGCATCCGGATAGGTGGGCACACCTTCAAAGACCACCTGGGTGACCCCGGCCGCCAAGGGGCCATAGGTGACATAAGAGTGTCCGGTGACCCAGCCCACGTCGGCCGTGCACCAGAACACATCATCGGGCTTCGCATCGAAGGTCCATTTCATGGTCATCAGCGACCACAGCAGGTAGCCCGCGCTGGAGTGCTGCACACCTTTGGGCTTGCCGGTGGAACCGGACGTATACAAAATAAACAGCGGATGGTCGGCATCCACTGGCACAGGCGGGCAGTCGGTGGACTGGCCATTAATGGCATCGTGCCACCAGACATCGTGGGCGGCATTCCATTGAACATCGGTGCCGGCACGCTTATAAGTGATGACCTTACGGACGGCTTCGCAGCCGCCCATGGCCAGGGCTTCGTCCACGGCATTTTTCAGGGCAATGGCCTTGCCACCGCGCAATTGGGCATCTGCCGTGATGATCAGGGTAGCGCCAACGTCCACCGTGCGTTCGTGGATGCTCTTGGCCGAAAACCCGCCAAACACCACCGAATGGATAATGCCCAGGCGGGCGCAGGCCTGCATGGCCACCACGGCCTCGATGGACATGGGCAGGTAAATGACCGAGCGTTCGCCCGCCTTGAAGCCCATGGATTTCAGCGCATTGGCAAACTGCGACACGCGGGCGTGGAGTTCTTTGTAGGTGACCTTGGTGACCTTGCCATCATCGGCCTCGAAGATCAGGGCGACATGGTTTTCAACGGGCGTGCCTAAATGTTTGTCCAGACAGTTGGCCGAAATATTCAGCTGGCCGTCCGGATAAAACCGATAAAAGGGTTGATTGGATTCGTCCACCACCTGGGTAAACGGTTTTTGCCAGACCAGGTTTTCATTGGCTAAGCGAGCCCAAAATGCATCCGGGTCACGGTTGGCTTCGTCGCACAAGGCCTGATAGGCCTCCATTCCGGACACGTTGGCCTGCTTCACCAGATCGGCCGGCGGCGGAAAGACCCGGTTTTCGACCAGAATGGATTCAATCTCCGTAGGCATTTCGCTCGCTCCTTTTGTTTGATGTGCTTTACATCATGTTTGAATTGTCTCGGTGACTACCGTACTGCAGAAGTCTTACTTGGCCCTGACAAGTGAAACAAAATTGTCCAGCCTAGTTGATTACCCTGATGTTGCCGCATCCCTGGCCTGTTGACCGCGCACAAAATTCAGCCGGGCCAGCAACCACAGGCCGGCCAGGAAGAACCCGCCCGTGACCAATAAGGCCAGGCGATGATTGCCCTGGGTAAACCAGACCAGCAAACCATAGGTCAGCGGCCCCACAACCGCCGCCAACTGGACGGCGAACGTCCACAGGGCGAAGAATTCTGCTGGGCGATGCGCGGGTGCCAGCACCCCCACCATGGCCCGTCCGGCGCTTTGGCTGGTGCCCATGCACAGCCCCGCCAGGCCTGCCGCCAACCAAAACACCAGCACCGACTGCGCCGCGACAGCCAGCGCCACCATGATCAGCCAACCAATCAGCGTCAATGCCAGTGCGCGCTTATGGCCGATATGATCCTGCAGATAGCCAAAACCGAACGCCCCCACCGCCGCCATGATATTGACCAGGAATACCAGCAGCATGGTCTGGCGCATGTCAAAGCCCATCACCTGGGTGGCATACACCGCCGACAGCGTAATCACCACGGTAATCCCCGCCTGATAGCAGGCAATGCACATCAACAGGCGGCGAAAATCCGGAAAGTCACGGCGGGTTTCATTCCAGGCGCGGCGCAGCTGGACCAGCAGGGCCGGGACCGCAGCCCTTGTCGTCTGGCGAGGTTCTCGCAACCACAAAAAGGACGGCAGCGCGGCCACGGCAAACAGCCCGGCTGTCAGCAGCATGATCCAGGGTACGTAATCCGCCGCCAGCAAGCCGACGGATTCTGCCGAGCCGGCCACCCACAGAGCCAAACCCAAGGCCAGCATGCCGCCACCATAGCCAAAGCTCCAGCCCCAGCCGGATACCCGCCCCATGGCCTCGGGGCGCGCCAAGCCGGGCAAAAACGACGCCACCGTGGATTCGCCCACACAGTAAAAGGCATTGGACAACAGCAAGCAGACCAAGCCCCAGGCAATATCCCCTGGGCCGACGGTCGCCAGCAGCGCAGTGGCCAGGACGCAGCCCAGCGTGCTGGTGAATAACAGACGTCGGTGGCCCGTGCGCGCATCGGCCCGAGCCCCCAGGCCCGGCATGAGCACCATGATGATGAGATAGGACAGGGACAAGGTCGCAGTCCAGGCCAGGGTTCCCCAAGCCTGGCCTGCCGCGACCACCCCTACGAAATAAGCACTAAAAACAGTGCTCAGGACCACCGTGGTGTAGCCGGAGTTGGCGAAGTCATACATCGCCCAGGACCAGACCTCGCGCCGCCCCACCCCCGGCAGCAGCGCAGGTTGGTGTGTGTTTTCTGGAGCAGCGAAACGGGAATGGGCCATAGGCTTGAATGGGCTTTCATCAAAATAGCCCTCCATTATTCCTTAAATCATGGCGATCCGACCCAGAATTATCGCAAAGCCGCGTGGATTTGCTCTAATGCCGTCGGGTCTTCGATCGTGGTGAGATCCCCCGGATCCCGACCCTCGCATAGCGCCACAATGGCCCGCCGCAGAACCTTGCCGGATCGGGTTTTAGGCAGACTGTTGACGAACAGGATGCGCGCTGGGCGGGCGACCGCCCCATTACGCTGTTCAATCACGCGTTTGATCTCGGACTCCAGCCGGGCAGCACCACCGGCCTCGTCCAGTAAAGCAGGGTTGCGCAAGACCGCAAAGGCCATGGCTTCCTGGCCTTTGAGTGCGTCGGCCACCCCCACCACGGCCGATTCGGCGACTGCTGGATGCGTGTTGACGGATTCCTCGATTTCGCGGGTGCCCAGGCGATGGCCGGCAACATTGATGACGTCATCGGTACGCCCAAGAATGAACCAGTAACCGTCCTCATCCACTAGCCCCCAATCAGAGGTGGAATAAGTCAGCCGCCCAGCAAAAGATCGGAAATAAGTCTGGACGAAACGTTCGTCATTGCCCCAGATCGTGCTCATGGCGCCGGGGGGCAGTGGCGGCTCAATCGCCACGACGCCCTTGTGGTTGGGACCGCTATCCTGGCCGGTGGCTTCGTCCACCACGCGCACATCGAAACCAAACACCGGCACTGTGGGACTGCCAAAGCGCGGAGGGATTTCCTCGACCCCCGGCTGGGCAGACAGAATCGGCCAGCCTGTCTCGGTCTGCCAATAGTTGTCGACCACAGGCTTGTTCAGGGCTTCGGACAGCCACTGGCCAGTGAGTTCATCCAACGGCTCGCCCGCCAGGTAGATACGATCCAGACTGGAGAGATCATGGCGTTTCAGCAAGGCAGGGTCGTGTTTTTTCAGCACGCGGATGGCCGTGGGCGCGGAGAACAGGGCATTAACCCGATAAGCTTCGACGATGCGCCACAAAATAGCGGCGTCCGGACGCACGGGCGTGCCCTCGTACATGACGGTGGCCTGACCATTGAGCAAAGGCCCATAAACGACATAAGAGTGCCCCACCACCCAACCCACATCACTGCTGGAAAAATACACGTCGCCGGGCTTGCCGCCAAAAATATATTCCATGGAGGCACACAAGGCTACGGCATAGCCGCCCACGTCGCGCTGCACGCCCTTGGGGTTGCCCGTGGTGCCGGAGGTATACAGCACATAGCTGGGGCTGTTGGACTCCAGCCAGACCACGGGGACCGGCACATCCAGATGCCGCGCGCGCAAAGTGGCGTAGTCCAGATCACGGCCAGCCACCAAATCCATAGGCACCAGTCCGCGATCCACCAACACCACGTGTTCTGGTGCATGTCCGCACTGGGCAATCGCCTGGTCCAATAGCGGCTTATAGGCAATCGGCCGCCCTCCGCGCGAGCCCGCATCAGTGGACACAATCACCTTGGGCTGGGCGTCGTCGATGCGCTGCGCCAGGTTATGGGCAGCAAAGCCGCCGAACACAACAGAATGAACCGCCCCCAGGCGGGCGCAGGCCAGCATGAAAAACGCCGCCTGGGGAATCATGGGCAGATAAATCAATACGCAGTCGCCCTGCACCACGCCCTGACTCTGGAGAATCGCGGCTGCAGCATTGACCTCGCGCGCCAACTGGGCCCGGGTGTAGACGATTTCCTGATCGACTTCAGTGGAGACCCAGATCAGGGCGGGCTGATCCGCCTGCGTATCCAGCCAGCGATCCACCGCGTTGTAGCACAAGTTAGTGCGGCCCCCGACAAACCAGCGGGCAAACGGCGGATTGGAATAATCCAGTACCTGGGTAAAGGGGGTTTCCCAGTGGATACGCTGGGCCTCGTGGGCCCAGAATGCGTCGCGATCCTGGATGGACTGACGATGAAATTCGCGGATTTTCTGCATGATGCTGTCTCCTGTCATCCTGCAGTTCCGGCCTGGTGCCAGTCACCCGAAGTGCGGATGTTTCCTGAATTATTATGGTGCCAACATGCTACACCAGCAGCTAACGTACTGTGCCAGGCTGACATGAAACTGACGCCTCAGGCTTGCACGGCAGCGTCTGCCAGCCCCCGCTGCAAAGCCCAGTTGGCCGCAGCCAGCCCCATGGCCGCCGTCACCGTCACCACCGAGCCATAACCGGCGCAAGACAGACCCTGCGGGGCCAGCAACGTGGATGTATCGACGGGCTGCGTCCAGGCGGAAGGCAGCACCACGGGCTGATCGAACCACAGGCAACTGACATCCATGCGCGGCACACGGCGTTTGGGTTTGCCGCCTGCCACACCGCCCTTGGGGTAGCCGTGGCGTTGACGCAAATCCTGCCGCAAGCGTCCCAGCAAGGCATCGTGCGTGACGCCTGACAAATCACCGGCCCGCAAAGCCAGGGAATCAGTCTTGCCACCTGCCCCACCGCACACCAGCAACGGCCAGCCCTGGGCACGCGCCTGCAGCACCATGGCGACCTTCGCAGGAATCTGGTCAGTGCAATCCAGCAGCATCCCAACCGGGCCGGTGGATAGCAGTCCGGCAATATTATCCGGCCCTACAAAATCATCGATCTCCGTGACCCTGCAGGCCGGGTTGATGTCCTGAACCCGGGCAGCCATGGCGCGGATCTTCGCCATCCCCAGCGTGCTGCCCAGCGCATGGGCCTGACGATTGATATTGGATTCAGCGATGTGGTCCATGTCCACCAGAGTCAGCGCCCCCACCCCCGAGCGCGCCAGGGCCTCGACACACCAGGTGCCCACGCCGCCTATACCCGCCACCATGACATGGAGATCGCCCAATACCTGGCTGGCGCCAGTGCCGTAAAGACGATCCAGACCGCCAAAGCGGCGGGCCGGGTCAAAATCGTCGGGGAGAGATTCGGGCGACAGTTGGGGCATTATCTGACAGGCAAACGTGAAGTTCCCTGATTTTACCGCCAGCCTTGAAACACCGAAGCCGGCATGCGGACTTGACCTGTCGGCAAGTCTTCTACAATATGAGACATCTACCATCCAGTTGCCAGATTAGCCCGTGTCCACTGCTGTTCTTTGCCCCAACCATACGCCACCACTGCAAGCCTTCGCGCTGCGCGATGACGACTGGCACCGCGCCTCTATCCGACAATCCCTGCAACATTGGGATGGCCACAGCGATCTATGGATTTTTGGCTATGGCTCACTGATCTGGCGACCGGAATTCGATTTTCTAGAAGCGCGACGGGCACGCATTCACGGCTATCATCGGGCGCTGTGCCTGTGGTCGCGCATCAATCGCGGCACGCCAGAACAACCAGGCCTGGTGTTTGGCCTGGACCTGGGCGGCGCCTGCACAGGGCGGGTGTACCGGATTTCCGGCCAACATGCCCCCGATACGCTGCTGGCCCTGTGGCGCCGGGAAATGCCCAGCGCGGCCTACCACCCCCGCTGGCTGGCCTGCCGCACAGAGCAGGGCCCGGTATCCGGCCTGGTGTTCGTGATGAACCGCCAGGACTCCGGCTATGCCTCCGGCCTTAGCCTGGACCAAATCGTCGCCGCCGTGCGCCAGGGGCATGGCCGCTACGGGGCCTGCACCGATTATGTCCTGCAAACTGCCCAGGCACTGGATCAGGCCGGCATCCCGGACCGCGCACTCTTGCCTATCACCCAGGCACTACTATCCTCAGAACCCTCATTATCCTGACAGACATCATGCCCATCGCCGATATACGCCAGACCTACCAAAAATACGAACTACTGGAATCCGCTGCCGCAGCCAATCCCCATGATCAGTTTGATACTTGGTTCCAGCAGGCATTGCACAGCCAGGTGGCCGAACCCACTGCCATGACGCTGGCCACCGCCGACCTCCAAGGACGACCATCGGCACGCATCGTGCTGCTGAAAGGCGTGGATGCGGGCGGTTTTGTGTTCTACACCAACTACCAGTCCCGCAAGGGCCACGAAATCACCGCCAACCCGTACGTCAGCCTGCTGTTTTTTTGGCCTGAACTCGAACGTCAGGTACGTATCGAGGGTGCCGTGGCAGCCGTATCGGCAGCCGAGTCCGACGCTTACTACCTCAGCCGCCCCCTGGGCTCACGCATCGGCGCCTGGGCCTCTCCTCAAAGCCAAGCCATCTCGCACGAAGCACTGGCCCAACGGGCCCACGACCTGGCTGAAAAACTCGGCGACAACCCTAGCCGCCCACCGCACTGGGGGGGCTATCGGGTGCATGCCCAGCGCATCGAATTCTGGCAGGGACGCCCATCCCGCCTGCATGACAGGCTGGTCTACACCCTGGACGCAGACCAGCATTGGCAACTATCGCGCCTGGCCCCCTGATGACAGTGACGCCCACCCCCGCCGATTTTCCGTCTTTGTATTTTCGTTCCGCTCTGGGCCGGTTTCCCACGGGGGTGACCATTGTCACCGCCGAGCACCCGGATAGCGGCCAGCCGATCGGATTAACCATCAGTTCGTTCAGCTCGGTATCGCTAGAGCCCCCCATGGTGCTGTGGACCCTGACCCACGCGGCCTCGTCCCTGCCTGTCTTTATGGCGCTGGATCATTACGTGATTCATGTGCTGTCCGCCAGCCAGATCGATCTGGCGCGGCGTTTCGCCAAAGGCGCGCAGGACGAGCGCTTCGCCGATCTGGCCCTGGATCGGGCCCCTAACGGTACTCTGATGCTGGGGGACGATCGCAGCGCAGCCTGGTTCGAATGCCATAACACCCAACAGCATCAGGCGGGCGACCATACCGTGTTTATCGGCCAGGTGGAACACTGCCACCGCCAGTTACTTTCGCCGCTGATTTACCACGCCGGGGATTTCGATCTGACTCAAGGCAGCGAACCACTGTCCCGCAACTAAGCCGCCCGGCTGGCAACCCGCCTGGACAAATGGCGATTCAATCCAAGGCGGGAGTATCCAGGTCGAACAGGCTGGTAACTTCGAGTTCCAGCACCTGCTGATCGTTCTGGTTGAATAAACGCCACGTCCAACGCATGATACCCAGGTCATCGCGCGACGAGGAAATGCGCTTTGAGTCCACGGTGGCTTCCAGACGCAATTGATCGCCTGGCCGCACAGGCACCATCCAGCGCAGGCGCTCCAGCCCAGGCGAACCAAAGGATTCCGACCCGGCCAAGGCAGCTTCAGCAGCCATTCGCATGGCCAGGCCGCAGGTCATCCAACCACTGGCAATCAGGCCGCCCCAACGACCGTCTTCGGCCCGCGCAGCGTCCAGGTGAAACCACTGCGGGTCATAGGCCTTGGCAAAAGCCAGCATCTCGGCCTCATCGACGGTGATGGGGCCATGCTTGATAATCTGACCCGGTTCAAATTCCTTGAATTTCATGATGGGATCCAAAAATAGATTCCCGCCTGTGCGGGAATAATGGCAGCAGCCATGTCAAAACTAGGCGGTGGTATCGGGAAAAGCGGCAGCGGCCCGGGCGATACGATCATTGACCCCCTGCCAGACCGGGTCTACAGGAGGACGCTGCAGCACGATGCGATCATAGCCTGCTGCGTCCAGGTCGCGCAGCAAAGCGTACAGACGATGCGCATAAGCCACTGGATCGTCCGGCAGCACCACCCAATCCAGCCCGGCGGGCGCCATGCCAGGAGCAGCCCCCAGGACCACGGCAGCCAGCCGGGCCGCAGGCGGCGCGGCTGGCGCGACAGAGCCAGAGTCAAACCCAGTCTGCCGCGCCAGTCGGCTGATCAGGTGTGTCCACTCAGACATAGTTCTGGCATTGGTCAGGCTGACCGGGGTATGAGGCGCATAATGCGCCTTCAGTGATCCAGACACTCGGGGGGCGGCAGCATCGGGCTGCGCAGGCAGATCACCCAGGATCTCGGCCAACTGCAAGATACTGATATGCCCAGGGCGCAACAAGGTCGGCCCAACGCCCTGGTCCAGGCGCGAGAGATCCAGAATGGTGGACTCGATGCCCACCTGGGACTCGCCCCCTTCCAGCACCATCAAGGCCTGTTCATCCAACAAGGGGAATTCGGCCCGCACGTGATCGGCCCGAGTGGGGGAAACATGGCCGAATTGGTTGGCGGATGGCGCTGCTACCCCGCCGTAGCCGTGGGGCTTCAGGCTGGCAAATACATGCAGCATGGCCTGGGCGACAGGGTGCGCAGGGCAACGCAAGCCAATACTGGCCTGGCCGCCGCTGACCACATCGGGGATATGTGCCGCACGCGGCAAAATCAGAGTCAATGGCCCTGGCCAGAATGCCGCCATCAGCAGATGGGCCTGATGCGGCACGCTGGCCGCCCAATAGGCGGGGTCCGTATCAGGAGACAGATGCACAATGACCGGATGGTTGGCAGGGCGCTGTTTTGCTGCATAGATGCGCGCCACCGCCTGGGGGTTTTCCGCATCGGCCCCCAGGCCATAAACAGTTTCTGTCGGAAACGCCACCAAGCGCCCCTGGGCCAGGCGATGCGCTGCCTGGATGATCCTCTCTTGAGAATCATCCAGCATTGGGCAAACCCAGTACCGAGCGCACCCGGGCCACGCGCTTGAGGAGTTCGGGCGAAGTGCTGCCTACGATATTGATATGCCCCATCTTGCGTCCGGGCCGCGCCTGGGATTTCACGTATAGATGCAGACGTGTGCCCGGCACCGCCAGGACACCGGCCCAGTTGGGCTCGCACAGCTGGCCCTGGGCATCGAACCACAGATCCCCCAGAACATTGAGCATGGCCGTTGGGCACAAGGTTTCGGTCAGGCCCAAAGGCAGGCCTGCCATGACGCGCGCCTGCTGCTCGAATTGGCTGACCAGACAACCGTCCTGCGTGTAATGACCACTGTTATGCGGACGCGGGGCCATTTCATTGGCCATGACGCTGCCGTCCTGCAGAACAAAGAACTCTACGCACAAGACCCCGTGATAATCCAGGTGATCGACCACGCGCAAGGCATGCCGACGCGCCTGTTCGGCCACTGCCGCAGGGACCGAACCATCCACGACCGAGAGCGCCAAAATACCATTCTGGTGGGCATTGCGCGACGGCGGATAGCTGACGGTGCGGCCATCCAGGCCGCGCACCACCACGACGGAAATCTCGTAATCCAGCGGCTGTAAGGCCTCAAGCACGCAAGCCACGCCCCCAAGGTCGGCAAAGGCCTGGAGCGCCTGGGCGCGATTGGCCACCCGAACCTGGCCCTTGCCGTCGTAACCCAAGCGCGCAGTCTTCAGAATGCCGGGAAACAAGGCGTCAGCACAATCACGCAGATCCGCTACCTGCTGGACTGCCGCGTGGGGTGCCACAGGCACCCCAGAAGCCTGCAGATAGGCCTTTTCAGCCACCCGATCCTGGGCCACGGCCACGGCATCGCCCGCAGGCGTCGTGCGGCAGTGCAACGCCAAGCGGCGCAAGCTATCGGCCGGGACGTTTTCGAATTCAGTGGTGACCGCCACACACAGGCTGGCCAGAACATCCAACGCTTGAGGATCATCATAGGCAGCCTGCACATGGCGATCAGCCACCATCCCGGCTGGGCTGGACTCGTCTGGGTCCAGCACGGCCACGCGATACCCCAGCGCCTGAGCCGCCTGGCAGAACATGCGGCCCAACTGCCCGCCCCCCAGCACCCCCAACCAGGCCCCCGGCACGGCAGGCAGGCGGGCCTTATCAGCTGTCACGGCAGTCATCAGAGGGCCTCCGGCGGGACAGTCATGGACCGGGCCGTCTGGGTCTGATGCGCCCGATAAGCCTGCAGATGCTGCAGCAGGCCTGGATCGGTCATGGCCAGATTGGCCACCACATGCAAGGCGGCATTGGCGGCGCCGGCTTCGCCAATGGCAAATGTGCCCACTGGCACGCCGCGCGGCATCTGCACAATAGACAACAAGGAGTCTTCGCCGCGCAGATAGCGCGACGGCACAGGAACACCGAAAACCGGCACCGGCGTCAGGGCCGCCATCATGCCGGGCAAGTGGGCCGCGCCCCCTGCTCCGGCAATAATGGCACGCAAGCCACGGGCCACCGCCTGGGCACCGTAATCAACCATTTCCAGCGGCATGCGATGCGCCGATACGACACGCGTCTCGTAGGCAATGCCGAACTCATCCAGCACGCCGACTGCATGGCGCATGACTTCCCAGTCGCTGGACGATCCCATGATGATACCCACCACGGGACCATCACCGGATCGCTGTCCTATCCGTGCTGGTTCTGCCGTATTCATCAGGCGGCCCCTTGGGTCAGGCGGTCCTGGGCTTCGCGGTATTTTTCGGCAGTGCGCTCAATGACCTCGGTCGGCAGGCGCGGGGCAGGCGCAGTCTTGTCCCAATCCTGGGTTTCCAGCCAATCACGCACGAACTGTTTATCGAAAGAAGGCGGATTGATGCCCAGGGCATAGCCGTCAGCAGGCCAGAAACGTGAGGAATCCGGTGTCAGAACCTCGTCCATCAGATGCAAAGTGCCACGGGCATCCAGACCAAATTCGAACTTGGTGTCAGCGATCAGAATACCCTGGCGGCTGGCATAGGCAGCGGCCTCGGTGTAGAGCGCCAGGGTCAGACGGCGGATTTGAGCCGCCAGATCGGCACCCACCTGAGCCACGACATAATTGAAATCGACATTTTCGTCATGCTGACCAAATTCGGCCTTGGCAGCGGGAGTGAAAATCGGCTCGGGGAGTTTTTCCGCCTGGCGCAGCCCTGCCGGTAAAACCACCCCGCAGACGGACCCGCCAGCCTGGTAGTCCTTCCAGCCGGACCCGATCAGATAGCCGCGGGCAACGGCCTCGACCAACACGGGTTCCAGGCGCTTGACGACCATGGCGCGACCAGTTACCTGATGGCGTTCATCCGGTGCCACGACGTCTTCCGGGGCAATGTCGGTAACATGCGTGGGCATCAGATGGCCCAGGCGCTGCAGCCAGAATTCGGTCAATGCCGTCAGGACCTTGCCCTTACCGGGGATCGGATCATCCAGAATGACGTCAAAGGCCGAGATCCGGTCGGTGGCGACGATCAGCAGTTTGTCTTCGCCCACGGCATACATGTCGCGGACCTTGCCGCGCCCCAGCAGGGGCAACGACTGGATAGTGGATTGGAGCAAGGCCTTCATCAGGTTTATTTCACCAGTTGCTTGAGTTCGCCGGCCGCATAACGAGCAGCCATGTCAGACAAGGGGATGGCCTTGATCTTGGAGGCATTGCCCGCCGTGCCGAATTGTTCGTAGCGCGCCAGGCAGACTTTCTTAGCGGCTTCGCGGGCTGGCTTGAGGTATTCGCGCGGGTCGAATTTCGAGGGATTTTCTGCCATGAAGCGGCGAATGGCGCCCGTCATGGCCAAACGAATATCGGTATCGATGTTGACCTTGCGCACGCCGAACTTAATGGCTTCCTGAAGTTCTTCGACGGGCACGCCGTAGGTTTCCTTCATGTCGCCGCCGAATTCGCGGATTTCAGCCAGGAGCTCCTGGGGCACGCTGGAGCTGCCATGCATGACCAGGTGGGTATTGGGCAGACGTGCGTGGATGTCCTTGATGCGCTGCACCGACAGAATATCGCCCGTGGGCTTGCGGGTAAATTTGTAGGCACCGTGGCTGGTACCCACCGCAATGGCCAAGGCATCCAACTGGGTTTGTTTGACGAAGTCAGCCGCCTGTTCCGGGTCGGTCAGGAGCTGATCCAGGGTCATGGTGCCCTCGGCCCCGTGACCATCTTCTTTGTCGCCCATCATGGTTTCCAAGGAACCCAGGCAGCCCAGTTCGCCCTCGACGGTGACGCCGAGCTTATGCGCAATGGCCACGACCTGCTTGGTGACATCCAGGTTGTACTCGTAAGAGGCAATGCTCTTGCCGTCGGCCATCAGCGAACCGTCCATCATGACGCTGGAAAAGCCCAGATCGATGGCGCCCTGGCAGATCGCGGGCGATTGGCCGTGGTCTTGGTGCATGACAACGGGAATATGCGGATAGGTATCGACGGCAGCCTGGATCAGCAGCTTGAGAAAGCCTTCGCCGGCATATTTGCGTGCGCCCGCCGATGCCTGCATGATGACAGGGCTGTCGGTCTCGGCGGCGGCCTCCATGATGGCCTGGACTTGTTCCAGATTATTGACGTTGAAGGCAGGGATCCCGTAGCCGTGTTCGGCAGCGTGATCCAGGAGTTGACGCATGGAAACCAGGGCCATGGCTGGACCTCCAGAAGAAAAATGGTGGAAAAAATCGAATTCCAGCGATTTTAAGGCGGAATGGGAATTGCTGCTGGTTACCCCTTAGGAACGACGGGCGGATTTCGGCCTGAAGGACTTGACGACGGACTCGTGCGTGTCGATATAAGGCCCGCCAATCAGGTCCAGGCAATAGGGCACTGCGGCAAAAACCCCTGGCACGCGCACGCTGCCGTCTTCGCCGCGCAGGCCCTCCAGGGTTTCGCGGATGGCCTTGGGTTGACCAGGCAAATTGATGATCAGCGCGGCGTGGTCGGCAATTTCACGGATCACGGCCACCTGGCGCGATAAAATCGCCGTGGGCACAAAAGCCAGGCTGACCTGGCGCATTTGTTCGCCAAAACCCGGCATTTCCCGGGTCGCGACATCCAGCGTGGCTTCTGGGGTCACATCCCGACGGGCCGGACCAGTCCCCCCCGTGGTCAGCACCAGATCGCAACGCGCCACATCCACCAGCTCGCGCAAAGCATCGGCAATCCCCGGGCGGCTATCTGGAATCAGGCGCGACACGATCTGTGCCGGGCGGGTCAACGCCAGGCCCAGCCACTCGGCCAAGGCAGGAATCCCCTGGTCCTGATATACCCCGGATGAGGCGCGATCCGACACGGAAACAAGCCCCACCAATAGTTCGTCGGGGTGGCTGCGCTGCAAGGGAAAAGACTGATTCATAGCTGAGGTCCTGCGATAAACCAAAAAGAAAACCATTCTATTGTATCGACGACCACATACAGCCCATCCCCCGATACCCCCCTGATAACAGGGATAATGGTCTTTATTGCACACAACTTGCCCGCTGATCCCAAGCCTGCCCCAACCATCCAGGCGCCGGGCTAGCGCAAGGGCAAAGCCATATCAATAAGGCCCAAATTTATGACAGCCAGTGATTCCAGCCCAGAATTCAGCGCCACACTCAGCCTGCGCAGCGGCGATCAGGCCTGGGGGTCCGAACGGCGCATGGCCTTATTGGCCGCCATCGGCACCGAGGGATCGATCAGTGCAGCCGCCCGCAAGATCGGCTTGAGCTACAAGGCCGCCTGGGACGCAGTGGACATGATGAACAATCTGGCGGGCGACCTGCTGGTGGAACGCGTGACGGGCGGCGTCCGTGGCGGCGGCGCACAGCTGACGGATCGGGCCCGCCAACTGGTCGCCTGGTACCAAGCCGTGCAGGCCGAACACCAGCGCTTCATGGAGGTCTTGTCGCGCTTTGGGCCGGATAGTCAGCAGCACTTGGATCTCTTGCAGAGCATGGCCTTGCAAACATCGGCGCGCAATCGCTTCGAAGGCGTGATCGGGCAAATCGACAGCGGTCCGGTCAACGACCGCCTGAGCCTCGTGCTGGACGATACGCACAGCCTGACCGCGACCCTGACCCACGCCAGCACTGAACGCCTGGGCCTGGTGCCAGGTCGGCGGGCACTGGCCTTCATCAAAGCCCAGGCGGTACGCATCGAAACGATGCCGACCCAGACGGTCATAGCCAGCAGTCCCGAACACACTTGCTGGGAAGGACGCGTGCGGCATTCCGTCACGGGGGACGGACTACAGGAAATCAGCCTGTCCGTCAGTCCTCAGCGACAAGTCACCGGCATCCTGAACGCCAGCAGCCATCATCCGGCATTGGTCGCCGGGGCTAGCGCCCGTGCCTGGTTTCCCGCAGCGGATGTCCTCATCGGGACACTGGATTGATGCTTGTGTCCACGGCATGCACACGACCATGCGCAATATGAAAGACTTCGTCGGCCAGGGCCTGTACATCGGCGGGGTCATGGGTAATCAAGACGGTGGGGATGTCGATATCCTGCTGCAACTGGGCCAATTCGGCACGCATCTGGGTACGCAGACCGATATCCAGGGCCGATAGGGGTTCATCCAGCAACAACAGGCCCGGATCTGTGGACAGGGCGCGCGCCAGGGCGACCCGCTGGCGCTGTCCGCCCGACAGGGTGACGGGATAGCGATCCAGCAGCTCACCAAGATGGAAAGCCTGTACCCAGCGACGGGCCGGAGTGGGCAAGGCATCGCGTCCTTGCCCGGAGATGGCCATCTCATTGCCCAAGGCTCCTGTATCCGCCGCCTTTGCCGCCTTGCGCTGCCAGGGCCAGGCATGCCAGTTCAACCAGCCGCGCTGCAAGCCAAAGACAATGTTCTGGCGCACGGTCAAATGCGGAAACAGGGCGTAATCCTGAAATAAATAAGCCAGGCGCCGGTGACGCGGTGGAATATCCACCCCGCCCGCCGAATCGAACAGCACACGGCCGTCCACGACGATGCGCCCCTGATCGGGACGCAGCAAACCCGCAATGGCCTGCATCGTCAGTGTCTTGCCAGACCCGGACGGCCCAAACAGCGCCACCCGGCGCGCGTCTGTATGCCAGGCGGGCTGCAAGAGAAAGCCCTCCGCTCCCCCTACCCGGCAGGAAAAATCGATATCCAGACTCATGCGGACCGCCTTCGAGTATGGCGCCCACCCGGCATCAGCCAGGCCGCCAGGCACAAGACCACGACACAGGTGGCCGAGGTGACCAGCACCAGAATATTGGCGGTGTCGTCATTGCCAGCCTGCACGGCCTCGTAGATGGCAATCGACAGGGTCTGGGTCTTGCCGGGAATATTCCCGGCCACCATCAGCGTGGCACCGAATTCGCCCAGAGCGCGGGCAAATGCCAACAGCACCCCGGCCAAGATACCGCGCGCGGCCAGCGGCAGGCTGACTCGGAAAAACACCGCCGCAGGCGACACGCCCAATACCGCCGCCGCCTGTTCCAGCCGCTGATCCACATCCAGAAACGCCGCACGTGCGGCCTTCAGCACCATGGGGTAGGCCACGACCGACGCCGCCAGCACCGCCCCCTGCCAGGTAAATACCAGCTCGATACCGTGCGACTGCAGCCAGGCGCCCAACCAGCCGCGCCGCCCGAACACCACCAACAGGTAGTAGCCCGTGACCGTGGGGGGCAGCACCATGGGCAGGGTCAGAAAAGCATCAACCACATCACACCAGCGCGACGGCCAGCGCGACAGCCCATAGGCCGTGGCAATGCCCCCCACCGTCGCCAGCAGTGTGGCCCAGCCAGCGACCTTCAGCGACAAGAGCAGGGGAATCCAGAGTTCAGGCACGCGCAGTCAGATCAAGGTTTGGCAAACCCGTATTGTGCCAAGATCGCCTGGCCTGCGGGTGACACCACATAATCCAAAAATGCAGCGGCCTCCCGGGCGCGGCCATCGCGCTGCACCAAGGCAATCGGGTACACCACCGGGGTTGGGGTATCAACGGTCTGTATCAGCTTCACTTTATCCTTCATGATGGCCGCATCCGTCGCAAACACAAAACCGGCATCCACCTCGCCGCGCTCGACATAGCTCAGTACCTGGCGCACGTTCTGGCCCAAGATCTGGCGCGCCTGGACATCATCCCAGGCCCCCGCCTGCTGCAAGGCTTCCCGGGTGTAACGTCCCACCGGCACGGAATCCGGATTACCCAGCGCAATACGCTGCACCTTGGCACCCGACAGATCTTTCAGGGATTGGATATTGCCGGGGTTATCCACCGGCACCACCAGCACAACCTCATTGCGCACAAAGTCGACCCGGGAAGCCGGATCGACGGCCTTGGCAGCCACGGCCTTATCCATGGCTTTTTGGTCCGCCGAGGCAAACACATCCGCCGGGGCGCCCTCGATGATCTGGCGCAGCACGACATCGGAAGCGCCGAACGTCGTCAGCACCTGCGTATCGGGATGTGCGGCCTGGTACTGGGCGGCCAGATCCTTGAACGCATTGGTCAGGCTGGCTGCGCCAGACACCAGGATCTCGCCCGCCATGGCGGGCGCCAGGGCGCAGGACAAAGCGCAGGCAACAATCAAACGGCGAAACAGCATCTTCAAATCTCCTTGAGACGAGCCATTTTTCAGACAAGGCATAATCGTAATATATATAGGTATATTTCGATATCACAGTATCACGCCCTGACTCCGATCGTCAAAGGCTTATCCAAGGCCTCGCATGGATCAGGCCTGAATCAACAGCCCGTAGCGCGACAGGTAGAATGAGGCAGAGTTCCTGCTGATTAGCGGGGATTTGACGTGATTCTTGGAAAACATGCCCAGCCAGCCCTCAGCCTTCCCGACCGTCGATGCCTTTCTGGATGCCCTATGGCTGGAAGATGGCCTGTCGGACAACACCCTGTCCGCCTACCGGCGCGATCTGACGGCTTTCGGGCATTGGCTGGATCTGACCCACCATCTGGCGCCGGAATCCGCCCAGCAGGCACATATCCAGGGCTGGATGACCACCCAGTACCAACAAACCAAGGCCAGCACCGCCAACCGGCGCTTGGCGGCCCTGCGGCGCTATTACCTATGGGCCATACGCCGAGGCCTGTGCCACGATGATCCATGCCTGGGGCTGCACAGCGCCAAGCAACCGGCCCGCTTCCCCAAGACCCTGTCAGAATCCCAAGTGGACAAACTGCTGAACGCACCCGATGTCGACAGCACCTTGGGCCTGCGCGACCGCGCCATGCTGGAAACCTTGTACGCCACGGGCCTGCGCGTCAGCGAGCTGGTCAATCTGGGCATACAGGACGTCAGCCTGAGCGACGGCATTGTGCGCGTCGTCATGGGCAAGGGCGCCAAAGACCGCCTGGTGCCACTGGGCGACGAGGCCCTGTACTGGATCGAAGGCTATCTACGCGAAAGCCGCCCCACCCTGCTGAACGCCCGGATATCCGATGCCTTGTTTGTCACTATCCGGGCTGCCGCCATGACGCGCCAGGCATTCTGGCTGCTGATCCGAAAATACGCTGAACAAGCCGACATCCGCGTGCCGCTGTCCCCCCATGTACTGCGCCATGCCTTCGCCACCCATTTACTGAACCACGGCGCAGACTTGCGGGTGGTGCAGCTATTGTTGGGGCATGCGGATATCTCGACGACGCAGATTTATACCCATGTGGCCCGCGAACGCCTGAAAACACTGTATCAACAACATCACCCCCGAGCCTGACCATGAGCAAAACCAAACATACCTCGGAAACCCCCGCCACCCACTGGCTGCGGCAGCAGAAAATCCCGTTCGGCGAACACCCCTATGACTATGTGGACCACGGCGGCGCCCGCGAGGCAGCCCAGCAGTTGGGCGTAGCGCTGCACCAGGTCGCCAAGACCCTGATCATGGAAGACGAGCAGGGTCGCCCCCTGGTGGTGCTGATGCACGGCGACTGCGAAGTCTCCACCAAAAACCTGGCGCGCCAGACCGGGGCCAAGAAAATCACTCCCTGCACACCGGACGACGCCCAGCGCAATTCCGGCTATCAGGTAGGCGGAACATCCCCCTTTGCCACCCGCAAGCGCATGCCGGTCTGGGTGGAGCAAACCCTGCTGGACTATGAAACGGTCTACCTGAATGGCGGACGACGCGGGTATCTGATCAGCGTCGCAGCCGACGTGCTGACCGGGCCACTGGGGGCCCGGTTGGTTCAAGTGGCGCTGAAGGCCGGAGACTGATTTTTCAAGGCTTTCGGCGATGCTCAAGCCCGTCGACGTCGACGCTGCTGCCCCCACATCAACAACCCCAGCACAGCCAGGGGCGGCAACAGCATCCATTCCTTGGAAGGCCGATTGGTGGGCACCTCGATCCCGGTAATGTCATAACCCTGTTCAATGCCCAGCTTGGCCGCCGGGCTGCCAAAGCGCACCGCGATAATGCTCAAGGTATCGCCATTGGACAAGATCCGCAGGCCAGCCGACTGCAGACGGTCGCGGGCAGTATCGCCCTCGCCCAGGGCCAACAGCACACCCTTGGAAATTTCCTTGCCATATAGGTTTTCGCCATGAACCCATAAGCGCAGCGCCTGACCAGGACCAGCGGCTTCGACATGGCTCATGACCTGGTCCGCCGGTTGCAGCGCATATTCGGGCACGATCCGATCCATCCAGAATCCAGGCCGGAACAAGGAAAACGCAATCACCAGCAGCAAGACGCATTCATACCAGCGATTGCGGTCCAGAAACCAGCCCTGGGTGGCCGCCACAAATACCAGATTGGCCAGGATCGCCGCGCTGACCGTGATAAACAGGTGCAGAGGACTGCCAATGTCGATCAGCAGCAGCTGGGTATTGAAAATAAACATGAACGGCAGCACCGCCGTGCGGATGCTGTAACCAAATGCCGTTACCCCGGTCTTGATGGGGTCGGTGCGGGCAATGCCCGCCGCCGCATACGAGGCCAACCCTACCGGCGGGGTCACATCGGCCATCAAACCAAAATAGAACACGAACAGATGCACGGCGATCAGCGGCACCAACAAGCCATTCTGTGCGCCAAGCTCGACCACCACCGGCGCCATCAGCGTAGACACCACAATATAGTTGGCGGTGGTGGGTAGCCCCATGCCCAGAATCAGACAGATAACCGCCACCATGCCCAGCATGACGAACAGATTGCCGCCCGAAATCATCTCGACAAACTCTGTCATCACCAGGCCCACCCCGGTCAGGGTCACGGTGCCAACGATAATGCCGGCTGCCGCCGTCGCCAGGCCAATGGAAATCATATTGCGCGCGCCGGTCACCAGGCCATTGAGCAGATCGCACGCCCCCTGACGCCATAACCCGGCGTGCGTCTCACGCTGGCGAAACCAGGCTACCAGGGGACGCTGGGTCAACAGAATGAAAACCAGGAACATGGTGGCCCAAAAGGCCGAGGTGGCGGGCGAAAGCTGTTCTACCATCAGGTTCCAGATCAGCACCACCACAGGCAACAGGAAATACAGTCCGGACTTCAGGGTCGGGCCGATATCCGGCAAGGTTTCCAGCGGCGTGCTGGGATCATCTGTTTTCAGGGCCGGATAGCGGGTGCCGAACTTCAGCAGCCCCAGGTACACCAGTACCAGCAGGCCGCCGGCCACATAGAACGAAGCATCCCCCGTCACGGTCTTGATCCAGCCAAAGCCGTAATACACGACCGCCGCCAGGATGATCACCCCGCTGACCGTCATCCCTGTGGAAATCAGACGATATTTCCAAGGCATAGCGTGTTCGCGCGAGATGCCGCGAATATCCGACTTCACGGCCTCCAGATGCACAATGTAAAACAACGCGATATAAGAAATCAGGGCAGGCAAGATCGCATGGGTGACCACCTGGGAATAGGGTATCCCCACATATTCAACCATCAGGAAAGCCGCCGCCCCCATCACGGGCGGCATGATCTGGCCATCCACCGACGCCGCCGCCTCGACGGCTGCAGCCTTGTCGGGGCGGTAACCCACCCGTTTCATCAAGGGAATCGTGAACGTGCCTGTCGTGACGACATTGGCAATGGACGAACCTGAAATCACTCCGGTCGCCGCCGAGGCCAGCACGGCGGCCTTGGCCGGGCCGCCACGCAGCCCCCCCAGCAAGGAAATTGCGGACTGGATGAAATAATTGCCGGCCCCGGCAGTTTCCAGCAGAGCGCCAAACAACACGAACAAGAAGATGAAGCTGGCCGACACCCCCAGCGCCACGCCATAGACGCCTTCGGTGGTGAGCCACAAATGCGACATGCCCTTACTGAGCGACACGGCCTTGTGGGCAATCATGTCGGGCATGTAAGGGCCCAAAAAAATATAGCCGATGAATACCACGGCCAAGGCCACCAACGGCATGCCCAGGGCACGGCGAGTCGCCTCCAGCAACATGGCCAGACCGACGACGGCCACCACCAGATCTTGAGTGGTTGGCAGACCAGGGCGATGGGACAACTGATCGTAGAACAGGTACAGATAAGCCGCGCAAAAAGCGCCCACTACGGCAAACACCCAATCCAGCAATGGAACATACGCGCGCGGGGATCGCTTGAAAGCGGGAAACAACACAAAGCCCAGGAACACGGCAAACGCCAGATGGATGGCTCGGGACTCGGTGGTATTGAGCACGAACACCCCAAGCTCGAACGGCAGGGGGGAAGCAATCCACAACTGGAACAGGGACCACGCCAAGGCGGTCAGCATGATCAGGCGGGCAACCAGCCCCTGAGGCGCCCGCCCGCCGGTATCGGAATCCGCGACTAATTGTTTAAGTTGTTCGTCAGTGAGATGAAAATCGGTGCCGGGTGACTTCTTCGCGCTCAAGGGCAAGCTCCTGTGTGCAAAATAAAAAATGCGGCGGTGTACCGCCGCCGCACCATGAACGGCCAACCCTCTGGTCAGCCCCATGGTTCAAACAGGCTTACATCCAGCCCTTTTCCTTATAGTATTTGACTGCGCCCTCGTGCATGGGGGCGGTCAGACCATCCTTGACCATCAGCTGCGGGTCCAGGTTGGCAAAGGCCGGGTGTAATTTCTTGAACTCATCGAAGTTTTCGAAGACGGACTTGACCAGTTGGTAGACGACCTCCGGCGAGGTCTTTTCAGACGCCACCATGGTCGCCAGCACGCCATAGGTGGCCGTGTCGTCCGGATTGTTGGCGTACATGCCGCCAGGGATGGTGACACTGGCATAGTACGGATTGGCCGCGATCAACTGATCGACTTCCGGGCCTCGGACATTGACCAACTGGGCCGCGCAGGTGGTGGTCACATCCTGCAGGTTGGCAGAGGGATTGCCCACCACATAGGCGAAGCCATCGACCTTGTTGTCGCACAGGGCTGCACCGTGTTCGTCAGCCTTGAGTTCGGAGGCCAAGGAAAAATCGGCTTTGCTCATGCCCAGAGCAGGCAGCAGCATATCGACCGTGGCCCGCTGGCCCGAGCCTGGATTGCCGATATTGAAGCGTTTGCCCTTGAAATCCTGGAATTCCTTGATTTTGGCTTCAGGGCGCGCGGCCACCATCAGCGGTTCAGGGTGAATCGAGAACACCGCCCGCAGATCCGTCACCGCGCCGGGTTCCTTGAACTGGTTTTCGCCCTTGGTGGCGTTATATTGCACGTCCGACTGCACTACGCCAAAATCAAGCTCGCCGCCCTTGATGGTGTTGACGTTATAGACGGAACCACCCGTACTCTCGACTGAGCAGCGGATGCCGGTCTCGGCGCGGTCCTTGTTCATCAGGCGGCACACAGCCCCGCCAACGGCGTAGTACACGCCAGTCACGCCACCGGTGCCGATGGTGACAAACTGGGTTTGGGCTTGGGAAGGCGTGGCGGAAAAAGCCAGCCCTGCGGTCAGGATGGCAGCCAGTGCTTTCAATTTCATCGTCAAGGTCGTCTCCGATACAATCGTTACAAGACCGGGCAGTGTACGCAACACTTGGCGAATTGATCAATAGGGGGTGTCCCTGACGTAAAGCTGAATTGGCTGCATACGCCCCGGAACACGGCTTGCAGCCGCCTGGCCAACAAGTCGCAATGACTGGCGTCTCCTGCAGGAATCGAACCTGCAATCTTCCCTTAGGAGGGGAAAGTTATATCCATTTAACTAAGGAGACTGGGGGCCGCGCGAAAATGTGCAAAGACAGGCAATCTAGTAGTATAAAGCAGTCACATTGCTCCTGCTGATCCCCCTCCCCCATGCTCAACCTCCTCTGGCTAGGCTTCTTTCTGATCGCAGCGGTATCGGCCATTTTTCAGTGGCTGGTACTGGACAGGCCGGATATCTTTGCGCAATTGATCGCCAGCCTGTTCGACATGGCCGATCTATCGGTGCAGCTGATGCTGCTGCTGTTTGGTACGCTGACGCTGTGGATGGGCTTTCTACGCATTGCCGAAGCCGCCGGCTTGGTTCAGGGGCTGGCTCGCCTGCTGGGGCCACTATTCAGACGCTTGATGCCCGGGGTGCCTGTCGGCCACCCGGCCCTGGGCCTGATCACGCTGAACTTCGCCGCCAATGCCTTGGGGCTGGATAACGCTGCGACCCCTATTGGCCTGCGCGCCATGCACGAACTGCAATCACTCAATACCAGCACCCCCCAGACCGCCAGCAATGCGCAAATCCTGTTTCTGGTGCTGAACTCATCGTCGCTGACCTTGTTGCCGGTCACGATTTTCATGTATCGCGCCCAGCAGGGTGCGCCAGACCCGACGCTGGTGTTCCTGCCGATTCTGCTGGCGACTTCCGTCTCGACCCTGGTGGGCCTGCTGTCCGTGGCCTACATGCAAAGACTGAAGCTCTATGACCCTGTGGTGCTGGCCTGGCTGGGTACTGGAGCATTGGCGCTGGGGAGCTTCATGGCCCTGTTGGCCGGCTTGAGCGCCACGGCAGTTGCAGCGCTCTCATCTCTGATGGGCAATCTGGCGCTATTTGGCGTGATTATTGCCTTTTTGCTCGTCGGAGCCTACAAGCGCATACCGGTGTATGACAGCTTCATCGAGGGCGCACGCGACGGTTTCGACGTCTGCAAAAACCTGCTGCCCTATCTGGTGGCCATGCTATGCGCCGTGGGCGTGCTGCGGGCCTCCGGCGCACTCGATCTGCTGCTGGACGGCATCCGCTGGGCAGTACAACTGGCGGGGCTGGACGGGCGTTTCGTGGATGCGCTGCCCACCGCGCTGGTCAAGCCTTTTTCAGGCAGCGCGGCACGCGCTTTGCTGATCGAAACCATGCAGCACAGCGGGCCGGACAGCTTTGCATCGCTGCTGGCCGCCACGGTACAAGGCAGCACAGAAACCACCTTCTATGTACTGGCCGTATATTTTGGCGCCGTCGGCATCCAACGCGCACGTCACGCCGTTGGCTGCGCCCTCTTGGCCGACCTGGCCGGAGTATTGGCCTCCATCGCCGTATGCTATTGGTTTTTTGGCTGAACTTTCCCCGAACAAGACAGCCTAAAATTGTAGAGCCACCCGCTACACCCGCCTTGGCGGGCACCTGCGGCACAGACAGCAGCAAGCCTGCGGATACATACACCATGAGCACACGAACCGTCCCGATCTCCATATTGCCCTCACTGGGCGTCCTCCTGCTGCTGACGGGCTGCGCCAATATCGCGGCTACCCCGCCCGGCACACCATTGCCGCAAGTCATCGCGCAATTCGGGACGCCTACGCTGCAATGTATTAACCGCCACGGCCAAGATCGCGTGATCTGGTCGCGCCAACCTTATGGACAATACGCCTGGGGGGCCAACCTGGATACCCAGGGGCGCGTAGAATCAGTTGTGCCAATCCTGACCGACGAGCATTTCCAGATTCTGAAGCAAGGCACGTGGTCTGCCGAGCAGGTTCGTTGCGAATTTGGGCCGCCCGCCGAGATCGAGCCAGTGGGCCTGCCCAGCGTACGCCAACTGGTCTGGAGCTACCGCTACAAGCAGGACCATGTCTGGAATTCGCTGATGTATGTCTTCATGGGCCGGGACGGCCAGCAGGTCACGAAACTTCATCCCGGCCCCGACCCCATGTATGACCAGGAGCAGATGGCCCCCCGGTTTTAAACCAGGACATCGACTACGAACGAGCGCGTCGTCATGATTTTCTCCATGACCCGCTTCTTATGCTAGAATTCCGTCTTTGCTGGAGACGTGGCCGAGTGGTTGAAGGTACTCCCCTGCTAAGGGAGCATGCGGCTTATACCCGCATCGAGGGTTCGAATCCCTCCGTCTCCGCCAGCTGACCCCTTGAAATTCAAGGGGTTTTTCTTTTTTCGGTATTTGCAATCAGGTCTTATGCGACTGATTAGCTCTCAAATCGAAGCCTGTAAAAACGCCAACTGCACGCCCGCCAAAATGGGCGCCGCCATTCACGGGCAATCCCCGGCAGATTCACGGTATCATCAGCACGACAACCTCATACCTATTTACCAGCAGGAGATTCTGATCATGGGCAAATCTGCATTGTTTGCGGTCCTCTTAGCCACCGGGGCCTTGGCCGCCTGCCAGGCCCCCGGCACCAATCGGTATGGCAGCAACAACACATCCGAATTCGACTGCATTGCCGCCACTGTGGGCGGGGCTGTCATCGGTGGGCTGGTGGGCAGCACCATCGGCGGTGGCTCTGGCAAAACCCTGGCCACGGCAGCAGGCATAGGCGGCGGTGGCTACGTCGGTAATCGGATGGGATGCCGTTAAGGCTTTACATGGACAACATCATGAAAAAAAACGTGCTTCTTCTGTCCCTTTTGTTTGCCGCCGCCCCTGTGCTGGCCCAGCCAGCCTCAGCCTGGTCCACTGCTCACTTCGAGCAACTGGATACCAATAAGGATGGCAAGATCAGCCTGACCGAATACGAAATCTTCATGCACAGCGCCTTCACGCGCCTGGACAAGAACGGCAATGGCGCAATCACGATTGACGAGGCAGCCGGCGTGCTGACCCCTGAACAATTCAAGAAGCTCGATGCCAATGGCGACGGAAAAATCGATCTGGACGAATTCATGCAGGCCGTCATGGCCGACTTTGAACAGCAGGATCTCGACGGCGACAAGCACCTGACACGCTAAGCGTCAATACCAGTACAGTGGCCTGCCCCTCACAAGGGACAGGCAACTGACGCATCAGGCATCGACGCGGACAGGTTCCTGATCCAGTTCGAAGGCCTTATGCAAGGCGCGCACGGCCAATTCCATGTACTTGTCGTTGATCAATACCGAGGTCTTGATCTCGGAGGTGCTGATCATCTGGATATTGATGCCTTCCTCGGCCAAGGTACGGAACATCAGACTGGCCACCCCAACGTGGCTGCGCATGCCGATCCCCACGATAGAGACCTTGGCCACCTTGTCGTCGGATACAGTCTCGCCTGCCCCGACTGCCGGGCCAATCTGGTTTTTCAGCAGATCCAAGGTACGGGTGAAATCATTGCGGTTCACCGTGAAAGAAAAATCGGTCATGCCTTGCTGCGAGATATTCTGCAGAATCATGTCGACATCAATATTGGCGGCCGCCACAGGCCCCAGGATAGAGTAAGCAACGCCCGGAGTATCGGGCACATTACGCAGGGTGACCTTAGCCTCGTCGCGGCTAAAGGCAATACCGGAGACAACGGCGGATTCCATTTTCTGATCTTCCTCGAAAGTAATAAGCGTACCTGAATGCATTTCCTCGTCGACCGGAATCAAGGGATCGGTGAGCGAGGACAGCACCCGCATGGGCACCTGGTATTTACCGGCGAATTCCACCGCGCGGATTTGCAGGACTTTAGAACCCAAGGACGCCATTTCCAGCATTTCCTCGAAGGAAATGACATTCATGCGGCGGGCTTCGGGCACAACCCGCGGGTCGGTGGTGTAAACACCATCCACATCCGTGAAAATCAGGCATTCGTCGGCCTTCATGGCGGCAGCCACCGCCACGGCGGAGGTATCCGAGCCGCCCCGACCCAGGGTCGTGATATGACCATCGTCATCGATCCCCTGAAAGCCGGTGATGATGACCACCCGACCGGCATCCAGATCCGCGCGCACGCGGGCATCGTCGATGGATTTGATGCGGGCCTTGGTGTAGCTGCTGTCGGTACGCACAGGCACCTGCCAGCCGGCATAGCTGCGGGCGGCCACCCCCTGGCGCATCAAGGCGATGGCCAACAAGGCGCTGCTGGCCTGTTCGCCGGTCGCAGCCAACATATCGAGTTCGCGGGGGTCGGGCTGGGGGGAAATATCCCTGGCCAAACCCAGCAGACGATTGGTTTCACCGGACATGGCCGAGGGCACAACCACGACCTGATGGCCTGCGGCATGCCATTTGGCCACACGGCGCGCGACATTTTGAATGCGTTCGACAGACCCCATCGAGGTGCCGCCGTATTTCTGGACAATGAGCATGATGGTAGGCAAAAAACGCTGCTGGCCAACATGGCCAGGCAGGCTGGAAATTAAGCCAACTATTCTAATGGGTTTTGAAAACTCGTGCGCTGCAGCAATTACTCGCCGGGCGAACTCAAAGTATTGGCATCCGAAACCGCCGACAGCAAACACACACGGCCTTTTTGCACCACAATCCAATGATGGTCGTGGCGTAGCTGCACCTGGCGGTCATGCCCCAGGGCATGCACGCCGCGCAGCTGAAGCAGCCAGGCATTCAAGCGCGCTTCGGTGGGCATGCGCAGACCCCTACCCTGCAGCCAGAAGCGCAAGACAGGGGCCTGACGCACAGCGGGCAGGCGGCGCCAGGCCACCAATGAAAAATTACGATCTTCATCCTGGGGGTCCAACTGCAGCCAATCATCCAAGGCACTGGCCTGAGTCCAGCACACCAAGTCCTGGGCCTGACGCGCATGACGCGCCAGCGTCTGACGCCAGGCAGGCCAGTGGGCGTCCAGCACCGGGGCCAGTTCTGCGCGCAAGGCCCCTCGCGCATACCGGCAATCCCGGTTGCTGGGGTCCTGCACGGGCTGCCAAGCACTCAGATCGGCAAAACGGTCCGCTGCCTGCAAGATCCGTGCTCTGGCGTGATTTAACCAGGGACGGTGATAGGTGATGCTGGCAGCCAGGTCTGCGGCCCCGGCCATCGGCGATAGCCCATCAGCACCATACTGGATGATCTCGGCCTGGTCGCGCTGCATACTGGGCGCCATGGCAGCCAGGCCTGTAGGCCCCGCACCGCGCAACAGACGCAGCAAAACAGTCTCGGCCTGATCGTCCTGATGATGCGCCAGCAGCATATGCTGGATCGCCACGGCGCGGGCCATCTCCGATAGAGCCTGATAGCGTGCCGCACGCGCGGCGGCCTCCATGCCATGCCCTTGCAGGGTCAGCTGTACCCGACGGGTGTGACAAGGCAAGCCCAGCAGATCCGCCAATCGCTGTGCGTGGTCCAGCCAATCATCTGCCGCTGTCTGCAGCCCATGGTGGATATGAAAACAATGCACCGGGCGACCGGCATCCGCCGCTGCCACCGCCGTATGCAAAGCCAGCATGGCGGAATCCGCCCCCGCGCTCAGGGCCACCCCCACCGCCATATCGACCGGCCAGGCCTGCAGGGTGGACCGCAATGCCGCCAGCAGACGCGCATCGCATGCCGCCCGCCAAGGCGATGAGGTCACCGGCATGCCCATCAATGTCCCGATCAGACCGAAGGCCGCGTATCAGCCTTAACGGGTCTCTTGGAAGCGTCCATAGGCGGTCAAGCGTTCCAGGCGGCGGCGCAGGAGTTCGTCGGTATCCAGGCTGGAGAGTTCGCGCAGGGCATCCGCCAGGGCGCGGTGCAACTGGCGAGCCATGGTGTCCGGGTCGCGGTGGGCGCCACCGACGGGTTCGTTGACCACGCGGTCGATCAGGCCCAGGTCTTTCAGGCGCGGTGCCGTAATGGCCAGGGCTTCGGCAGCGGTAGAGGCCTTATCGGCGCTGCGCCACAGGATGGACGCGCAGCCTTCAGGGGAAATCACGGAATACGTGGCATATTGCAGCATCATGACCGTATCGCCCACGGCAATGGCCAAGGCACCGCCCGAGCCGCCTTCGCCGATGATGGTGACGATGATGGGGGTTTTCAGCCCGGACATGGCGAACAAATTATGGCCGATGGCCTCGGATTGGCCGCGCTCTTCGGCGCCCACGCCGGGGTATGCCCCCGGGGTATCGACAAACGTGAAGATCGGCAGGCGGAATTTCTCGGCCAGGCGCATCAGGCGCAGAGCCTTGCGGTAGCCTTCCGGCAAAGGCATGCCGAAATTGCGCATGGCGCGTTCTTTGGTGTCACGACCTTTTTGGTGACCGATCACCATGCAAGGGGTGCCATTGAAACGCGCCAGCCCACCCACGATGGACTGGTCATCGGCATACATGCGGTCGCCGTGCAACTCGTGAAAATCCGTGAACAGCGCCTGGACATAGTCCATGGTGTAGGGACGCTGGGGATGGCGTGCCACCAGTGCCGTCTGCCAAGGCGTGAGCTTGGCGTAGATGCTCTTGGCCAGGGACTGGCTTTTTTGCTGCAGGCGCCCGACTTCTTCGGAGATGTCCACGGCAGAATCCGTCTGCACGTAGCGCAGTTCTTCGATTTTCTGATCGAGCTCGGCCAGGGGTTGTTCAAATTCGAGGAATGTATTTCGCATGAGGACGGGATTTCCGGAAGGAAAAAATCAATATTCGACAGCAGCGGCATCCATGCTGCGCCACAAGTACCAGCTGGCTACCGTGCGCCACGGTGCCCAGGCCTGGGAGACCTCGCGGGCCTCGAAGCGGGAGACAGGCTCGCCACTGAAGTAATGATGGGAAATAGCCTTAAGCAAGGCAGTATCGTCGAGCGGCAGAACATCAGGCCGCCCGAGAAAGAAAATCAGGAACATCTCGGCCGACCAGCGGCCCACCCCGCGAATATCGCAAAGTTGCGCCACGATGGCGGCATTATCCTGCGGTTGCCACCAATCGGGGTCCATGTGCTCAGGCTGCTGAAAAAACAGGGCGGCATCGCGCACATACTGAGCCTTGCGCAAGGACAGCCCCAGCGACTTCAACTGGGCTTCGGAGTGCTGCAAAATGCAATCGGGCTGCAGGTCCGGGCCACAGGCCTGGATCAGCTGCTGCCAGAGCTTGCGCCCCAAAGCCAGTGAAATCTGCTGGCCCACAATAATGCGGATCAGGGTCTGGTAAGGCCCCTGACGCGTCTGTATCGATTCCCGGCCATAGACCGGGATGAGCTTGCGCAAAATACGATCACGCTGGATCAGGTCCTGACAGGCCTGTGCCCAATAGGCGGGACTTTGCACCTGGGGTTCGGGCTGACGCATGTCCATGTTTATACCCGCCGCCATTGGGTGGCCCCCCCCGCCACATCGGCGAGTTCGACCCCCTGGTCGCGCAGTTGGGTACGGATTTGGTCGGCGCGGGCAAAATCACGGGCGGCCTTGGCCTGGCTGCGCTGATCGATCAGGGCCTCGATGGCCTGGGTCGACAGGGCGGCTGCTTCGGACTGCAGCGCAGTCGACAAAAAGCGCGTCGTTGACTGCAGGTAGGCCTGCGGGTCGGTCTGCAGCAGGCCCAGGATCGCCCCCAGGGCGCGCAGCAGGCCGCTGGCCTGGGCGCTGGTGTCGCGATTTGCCTGGCTGGCCAGATCGAACAGCACGGCCACCGCGCCGGCCGTATTGAAATCATCATCCATGGCCGCCCGAAAGGCCTGGGGCGCAGGTGCCTGCCAATCGATTTCAACCACAGCGGGCGGGACATTGAGCAGGGCCTGATACAGACGATCCAGAGCATGCTGGGCATCCAGGAGATTATCGGGCGTGTAGTTCTGGACGCTGCGATAGTGGCTGCGCACCAAAAAGAAACGCAGCATCTCGGATTCGCGGGGATTGGCGGTGTAATCCGCCTGGGTCTCGGTGGGGCGATCCGCCACCGTGTCGCGGATACGCCGGAAATTGCCCAGGGATTTGGACATTTTTTCGGTGTCCACCATCATCGGGCCACAATGCATCCAGGTGGTCGCCAACGTGCCGCCAAAGGCGCCTTCGCTTTGGGCGATTTCGTTCTCGTGGTGGGGAAATTTCAGGTCAGGCCCCCCGCCATGAATATCCAGCGGCATGCCCAGCAGCGTATGGCTCATGGCCGAGCATTCGATGTGCCAGCCTGGACGCCCCGGACCATAGGGAGAATCCCAGCGGCTATCCGCCGGTTCGTCGGGCTTGGCGGATTTCCACAGCACGAAATCCAAGGGGTCTTGTTTGCCCGAGGACACGGCCACGCGTTCGCCCGCCCGCAGATCGTCCAGGGATTTGCCGGAGAGCTTGCCGTAGCCAGGGAATTTTCGCACTGAAAAATTGACGTCACCATCGCTGCCGCAATAGGCCAGGCCGCGCTGTTCCAGGACGCTGATGATATCGAGCATGCCCGCGACGTGTTCGGTGGCACGCGGCTCGGCATCCGGCGCCTGCACGCCCAAGGCCTTTTCGTCGGCCCGCATGGCAGCGATAAAGAATTCAGTCAACGTGCTGATCGGCACGTCGCGCTCGACAGCGCGGCGGATGATCTTGTCGTCGATATCGGTAATATTGCGCACGTAGCGCACCTGATAGCCCGTGGCGCGCAGCCAGCGCTGCACGACGTCGAAGCTGACCAGCATACGGGCATGGCCCAAATGGCAGAAGTCATAGACCGTCATGCCGCAGACGTACATCCGCACCACCCCCGGCTCTGCTGTCTGCAGCGGGGTTTTCTGGCGCGAAAGGGTGTTATAAATGTGCAGCATGTCTAGTAAATTGAAGTCAAGCAATCCCTGCACGCCAGACGATGTAGCGACACAAGGGGATGTAAAATGAACTGCCAAGTATACCGTCTGCGGGCCTTGTCCCCGAAACCCTTTATTAAAACTTTCATTGGGCGTTGTGTGCTGTGACCCGTGTTTTTTTGACTACCCTGACCCTATGTGCCGGACTGGCAGCCTGGCCTGCGCACAGCGCACCCCCTGATACTACCGCGTCCAACGCTGCAGTCCAAGGCCTGATGTTTGATCCTGCCACCGGCCAGTTTACCGATGCCCAGGCCCCTGATGGCGGCTGGCAAGCCTTTGCCGCCATCCTGGAAAAGGCAGCCCCGTCCACCAATACCGCCATTCCGCTGACGCCATCCCAGTTGACCAACCGCATTGCCCGGCTGATCGATACAGGTCACGCCCTGGATGCACTGACCCTGATCCAGCAACGCGAACAGGCACTGGCGGCCTCCAACCCACTGGGCGATGACGTCCAGCTGCTATACCAAAAAGGCCGCGCACTCAGCGCCTTGGGTCGGCACGATCAGGCCATTGCCCTGTGGCAATCCATGACCGAAAGCTTCCCCGAACTACCCGAACCCTGGAACGCCCTGGCGGTCGAATACGTTGGCCAGGGACGTCTGCAGCTTGCGCTCAATGCCCTGAACATGGCGCTGGCATCCGATCCGGGCTTCGCACCGGCCCTGGAAAACGTGGGCCATGTTCAAATGGCACTGGCCCAGGAAGCCTTCGCCCGGGCGCAGGCCGCCCAGGCCACCCACTAATTTTTTCTCGATAAAACCTCATGCACGCTAGCTCCTTATCACGACGCATCCTGTCCTGGATGCGGGTTTTCAGCCTAGGCTGCACCCTGGTCATGGCCCCCGGCCTGGTCGGCGCCGCCACCCCTTCCAACTCTACCCAAGGCCAATCCATGAGCACACACCCGCAGGTCAAACTCCACACCAACAAGGGCGACATGCTGATCGAACTGGACGCCGAAAAGGCCCCAAAAACGGTCGAAAACTTCCTGAACTACGTCAAGGAAGGCTTCTATAACGGCACCATCTTCCATCGCGTGATCAATAATTTCATGGTCCAGGGCGGTGGTTTCGACGCCGACATGAAACAAAAACAAACCAACGCCACCGTCGAAAACGAAGCCAATAACGGCCTGAAGAACGACCGCTACACCCTGGCCATGGCCCGTACATCAGACCCTCACTCGGCCACCGCCCAGTTCTTCATCAATGTCGCCGACAACGACTTCCTCAACTTCACCTCGCCCACGCCTAATGGCTGGGGCTACGCCGTGTTTGGCCGCGTCATCGAAGGCACCGACGTCGTCGACGAAATGAAAAAGGTCAAGACCGGCAATAAAGGCTTCCACCAAGACGTGCCCGTGGATGATCTCATCATCGAATCCGCCACGATTGTTGAATAAGACGGCTTGTCCGGGTGCCCCTGGTGGCACCCTCTCTTTGGCGGCAAACCACACCCTCTGGCTTGCCTCCGATATACACCTAGGCGCAGGCGTCCCCCGGACGAACCGCGCTTTTTATGATTTTCTGGCCCTGGCTCGCCAACAAGCCCAAGGACTGATTCTATGCGGCGATATCTTCGACGCCTGGATCGGCGACGACCATGCGCTGAAGCAGCCGCCTGTCTGGCTGGCGGAAGCCCTGGACGAACTGAGGCTCACGGCCCAAGCCATTCCGCTATGGTTGATGCACGGCAACCGCGATTTTTTGCTGGGACAAAAGCTGGCCCAGGCACTGGGCGCGCGCCTGCTTGCCGCGCCATGCCGCCTGGATACCTGCATGGGGCCGATCTTGCTGGCCCACGGCGATGAATACTGCACAGACGATGTCAGCTACCAAAGATTTCGACGGGTCGTGCGCACCCGCTGGGTGCAACGCGTTTTTCTAGCGCTGCCCCTGGTGTGGCGCCGCGTTATCGCCCACCGGGCGCGGGCACGCAGCCGCCTGGCGCACAACCACAAGCCCATGCAGATCATGGACGTGAGTCCCGACACGATTATCCAGGCCTTGCGGATGACCCACTGCACGACACTGATCCACGGGCACACCCACCGGCCAGCGGTGCATGCCCTGGAAATCGACGGACAGGTCGGCCAGCGCCATGTGCTGCCCGACTGGGAATTCGACCATGTCCAGCTCCCCCGCGGGGGCTGGATTTCCATCAGCGCAGCAGGCATACAGGCACACGCCTGGCCGCCTAAGGCCGCCCCTAAAGACCGCTAGCCCAGTTGCTCGGCCTCCGGGTCGATACTGGCAGGCAGCAAGCGCTCGATCTGGACCGCCGCGATACGACGGCCTTCCAGGGCCGCAATGGTGAAGCGGAAGGCATCGTAATCGTGCACCAGTTCGCATTGGTCGCCCACGTCCGGCAAACGCCCGAATCGCCGCAGCAAATAACCCGCCAGCGTGGAATATTCCTCGTCCTCGTCCACCAGACCATCGGTATGCAGCAGTTGTTCAAGATGGTGCAAATCGGCTGCGCCATCCACCCGCCAGCGGCCATTGCCCTGATCGATGATGTCGGGCGCTTCGTCCTCATCGGGAAATTCGCCCGCGATGGCCTCGAAGATATCGATGGGCGTGACCACCCCCACAATCGACCCGAACTCATCGGCCACCAGCACCAACAGGCCATGGGACCGCTTGAGGGTCTCCATCAAGGACAGAATCTGGATAGTTTCGTGCACGATAATGGGCTCGCGCAGCCGGGGCTCACGGATACCGCCATGCTCGATCAAGTCCAGCAGCAGTTCCTTGGCGCGCCCCACCCCGACGACTTCGTCCAGCGTGCCACGACAGACAGGGAAAAAACTATGCGGCTCGCGAATCAATTGTTCACGCAGTTCTTCGACTGGGGACTCCAGGTTGATCCAGGAGACATCGGTGCGCGGCGTCATGACCGAGTGCACATTGCGATCACTGAGCGTCAGCACCCCGCTGACCATATTGCGCTCTTCGTCGCCAAACGCCTGGATGGGCCGCGACTCCAGATCATCCGCATCGGGTTCGGGCGGACCTGCCAGGGGGCGGCGCCCCAACATCAACAGCACGGTTTCCGCTGTGCGCTCACGCAGGGGTCGGCGCATTTCCGCACGACGCACATTGCGCTTGGCCCATTGATTCAGGGCCTCGATCAGCACCGAAAAGACAATGGCAGCGTATAGATAGCCTTTTGGCACCGGAAATTTGAAGCCATCGGCCACCAGCGAAAACCCGATCGTCAGCAAAAAGCACAGGCACAGAATGACGACAGTCTGGTGTGCATTGACAAACGTGGTCAGCGGCTTGGACGCCACCAGCATGACCGCCATGGCAATGATGACAGCCGCCATCATGATGGCCAGATGGTCCACCATCCCCACTGCCGTAATAACAGAGTCAATCGAGAACACGGCATCCAGAATCACGATCTGGGTGACGATGACGGCAAACCCGGCATGGATGCGTGACCCGGTGGCATGCTGGGTCCGGCCCTCGATGCGGTCGTGCAGTTCGAAGGTGCCCTTGAACAACAGAAAGAAGCCACCCACAATCAAGATAATGTCGCGCCCCGAAAACCCCATTTCGCCCACATGGAACAACGGCGTGGTCAGACGGATCAGATGCGACATCACCGTCAGCAGCAGCAGGCGCATCAACAGGGCCAGACCCAGGCCCAGCACCCGGGCGCGGTCGCGCTGCTTGGGTGGGAGCTTATCGACCAGAATGGCGATAAACACCAGGTTATCAATGCCCAGGACGATTTCCAGGACAATCAGGGTGAACAGGCCCACCCAAGCGGATGGGTCCTGCAGTAGTTCTACCATGGATTCCATATCAGGCGGGCAGATGCGCCATCATCTGAGCAAAGGTCTTCGGGCCAGCGGCCAGCACATTGCCGGACGTCAGCCAATCCTGTTCGCCATGAAAATCGGCGATCAAACCACCGGCCTCCAGGATGAGCAGGCTACCGGCAGCCATGTCCCAGGGTTTCAAGCCCATCCCGCAAAAACCATCCAGGCGCCCACAAGCCACCCAGGAGAGATCCAGCACGGTGGAACCCGTGCGCCGGGCAGCGGCGCAAGCGGACAGCAAAGGCACAAAGGGCGAACCGGCGGGCAAGGCCGTGGACTGCGGAATATGCGATGCCAACAGGGCATCATGGTAGCGCAGGCAGGACGACACCCGCACCCGACGATCATTCAAAAAGGCGCCGCTACCCCGGCTGGCCGTGAACATTTCATTACGGGTAGGGTCATAAACCACGGCATGGTGCGCCACCCCACGATGCATCAAAGCGATGGACACCGCATAATGCTGGAAACCGTGGATGAAGTTCGTGGTGCCATCCAAAGGATCGATGATCCACTGGAATTCGGGCTCCTCGGTGCCGCTCAGGGCTTTCAATACCCCGGATTCTTCGCCCAGAAAGCCATGCTCTGGATAGGCTGTGCGTAAAATGTCGATGATGGACTCTTCGGACGCACGATCGACCTCGGTGACATAGTCTTTTGGGCCCTTGCGGGCCACATTCAGGCGTTCGAGATCCAGGCTGGCGCGATTAATGATGGCGCCTGCGCGGCGTGCCGCCTTGATGGCGGTGTTAAGCATCGGGTGCATAAGTTTCCAAAGATCACAGGTAATAAGCTGCTATTTTAAATGACTCTACCAGTTTCCTCCGATTCTCCCCAATCCGGGACGGATCTCTTTGCGCGAGTGCGCTTCGTCATGGTCAGCCCCAGCCACCCCGGCAACGTCGGTTCGGCAGCGCGAGCCATCAAAACCATGGGCTTCCAGGCCCTGCATCTGGTCACGCCAGGCACCCCGGATGTGCAGCAGCACCCCGACGCCCTGGCCCTGGCCAGCGGCGCTACCGACGTGCTCGCACAGGCCTGTATCCACAATAGTTTAGCGGACGCCCTGGCCCCCACCACCCTGGCCTTTGCCCTGACAGCACGGGCGCGTGCCCTGGGGGCTGCCCCATGCGATATCCGCGAGGCCGCCGTACAGTCCGCGGCGGCGCTGACCCACCCCGACGCACAGATCGCGATTGTGCTGGGCACCGAACGCTCGGGCCTGTCCAACGACGAAATCCTGCTGTGCCAACAGATCTGCCACATCCCGGCGAACCCCGCCTATAGCTCCTTGAATGTCTCCCAGGCGCTGCAGCTGGCTGCCTGGGAAATGCGCTATGCGCTGTTGCCAGCCAGCCGACAGGCCCGGCTGCCCGATACGCACGGACGCCATGACCCCGGCAGCGATCCGGCCAGCAGCAGCCGGGTACAGGCAATGCTGGATCATCTGGAACAAGCGCTCGTGGCCGTCGAATTCCTGGACCCTAAACATCCCAAAAAACTGGTGCCCCGCATGCGCCAGATGTTGACACGCAATGATCTCAGCGCCGACGAAGTCGACATGCTTCGCGGCCTATGCACAGCCATGCTCCGCACCGCACGCCTGGCCCATCCCCAGCAACCAGACTGAATCCACTATGTTTGAACAACTACGCGAAGACATTGCCTGCATCCATGAACGTGACCCAGCCGCCCGTAGTCGCATCGAAATCCTGACCTGTTATCCGGGCCTGCATGCCATCCTCATTCACCGGACGGCCCACGCCCTGTGGCGGCGGGGCTGGTATTGGGCGGGACGTTTCATCTCGCATCTGGGGCGCATGCTGACCGGCATCGAAATCCATCCGGGTGCAGTCATCGGTCGACGGGTATTCATCGACCACGGCTTTGGCGTGGTCATCGGCGAGACCGCTGAAATCGGCGACGACTGCACGATTTACCAAGGCGTCACACTGGGCGGCACCCGCCTGTATAAAGGCGAAAAGCGCCACCCCACGCTGGAAGCCGGGGTGGTCGTGGGCGCGGGGGCCCAGATCCTGGGGGGCTTTACCGTGGGCGCCCATGCCCGGGTGGGCTCCAACGCGGTGGTCATCAAGCCAGTACCCGCCGGGGCCACGGCTGTCGGCAATCCTGCCCGCATCATCCTGGCCGAGGACCATGCCGACGACACCGAAACACACGCACCCGAGCAGGCCGCAGACGCATCAGACCTAGATGCCCACATCGCCCCCCAGGCAAGTCCTGCGGGCAACACAGCCAACACACCGGACGCAGCTCACCACGCCGCCGCCCCCGCAGACGGCCTGCCCTGTCAGTCCGACTGGACCGCCCGCCCCTTGCAGGAATTATTGCAACGCGGTCGCCCTGAGACATCGGGGGCCGCCGATGCGCAGGACAATAACGATTTTGCCCCCTATGGTCTTAGCCGCTCAGACGACGACCCCTTGGTCAAGGTGCTGCACGAACTGATCAACCACACCGCCCAGCAAGACGCCCGCATCCATCGCCTGTGCCAAGCCATGGAAGACCTGGGCCAGCGGGTGGAAAACGGTCAGCGCCCGCTGGATGTCGAGCGCCTGAACCGCATGGTGGACTAGGCCGCATGTTCTTTTGAAAGCGTCCGCACTTCGCGCAATGGAATGGGGCTGCGCAGACCTGCCTGGCGCAGAGCCTGCGGGGCCTGGCGCTGCAGATCGAACAGCACGTCCCAATACGCATCGGCATTGGCCCAGGCGCGGATATTGAGCATGACGGTGCTATCACGGTATTCCATCACCATCACCTGCGGCACCGGGTCCGACAGCAGGCCCTGGTGCTGGGCAGTCAAGTTCTGCAAGGCAGCCAGCGCAGCGTCCAGATCATCGTCGTAGCGCACCGCCACCATCACATCCAGACGACGGGTTTTATTGCGGCTGTAGTTAACGATGGGATTGCCCCACACCAAAGAATTGGGCAGCAGCAGGTGGATGCCATCGGTCTGAACCAAGCGGGTCATGAACAGGCCTATTTCATCGACCGTGCCCATGCCTTTGCCCTCGACTGAGACAAATTCGCCCGCCCGCACAGGACGCAGCACCAACAACATGATGCCAGCGGCAAAATTCTGCAAAGTCCCCTGCAGGGCCAAACCAATCGCCAGGGCGGAAGCCCCCAACATCGCCACCAGGCTGGCGGTCTGCACCCCCAGGCGCGCCAATACAGCCAGCAGGACCACCGTACGAACAGTCCATACCGTGACACTGCGCACAATCGGAATGACGGTCGGATCAACCCGTGCGGAATGATTCGTCAATCGGCTGACCCAACGCCCCAGAAGATTGGAGACCATCCAGCCGATGATCAAAATAACCAGCGTCACGGCCAAATGCACGGCCATGCTGCTGAGATCGGGCATGCTTGCCCAAAATGCTTGAAGACTTTCCATCATATGAACCGCCAAGAGGACTGAGACAGAAGAATTTTACCGTGTCATATTTATCCACGCAGATTGTGGACAATGTCATGGACAAGTATGGGACTGATCAGTTTTATCAATATAAATCAACAAGATAAAATCACTGATAAGAATTTGACCAAGCCTTTGTGAACGGCTACCTGCCCGACTTATCCACTCGGATTGTGGATAAGCCCATGGATAAAACAAGGGTTATCCCTGATTCATGACTGAGATCAACGACTTAGGCACAGCGCGCAAAAAACAGCCCCTGCCTGGGACTTGTCCCCCGGATCTGTGGACAAAACATGGGATAAGCTGCGGGTATCTTGTCAGTGTTCTATAAGATCAAAGACTTAAGCGGCAGGGGCTATCAATGACCACCTGGGGACCTTCTTGATGATGCGGCGGTGGTTACATAAATGACTGACTGAATTTTTCAGCGCAACCTAAAATTGTCTTCACACCTCTTTATGCGTGCAGGGCTTTTCGGCCTCTGCTGTCAGCCATCGGCCCATTGCACAAGCACACCATGTCCATACCACGCCTGCGCATCCTATCCATCATGATTGCCTTGGTCAGCCTAAGCGCATGCAATGATGGCTCCTCTGTAGCCGACACCACCATCCCGGCTGAAAATGTCACTCGGGCAGTGGCTCAACTGGACGGGCTGGCCGCAGAAATCATGCACAGATCCGGCATCCCGGGCATGGCAGTCGCTGTCGTGCACCAAGGAAAAACCGTTTACGCCAAAGGCTTTGGCGTGCGCCAAGCAGGCACCGATGCTGCCATTGATCCGAATACCGTATTCCAGTTGGCGTCCATTTCAAAATCCGTCGGGGCCACGGTGGTGGCCAGCCAGGTAGGCAAGGGTCTGATCACCTGGGACACCCCCATCACCAGTCAGCTCCCCTGGTTCGTCCTGGAAAACTCGGACGCCCCCCAGGCAGTCACCATCGGCGACCTGTATGCCCATCGTTCCGGGCTGCCAGAACACGCGGGCGACGACCTCGAAGATCTAGGGTTCCAACGCCGCCAGGTACTGGAGAGACTTGGGCACCTGCCCACCAAGCCACTACGCAGCAGCTATGCATACACGAATTTCGGGCTGACCGCAGCAGCGGAAGCCGTTGCACACGCAGCCGCCACCGACTGGGAAAGCCTGTCCCAGCGCGAGATCTATCAACCCCTGGGCATGCATTCCACCAGTTCCCGATACCTGGACTTTATGGCACACGAAAACCGGGCCAGGCCACATATCCAGATCGACGGGGCCTTTGTCCTGAACCCTCAACAACGACAGCCGGACGCCCAATCGCCTGCCGGCGGGGTCAGTTCCAGTGTGCTGGACATGGCCCGCTGGATGACCATGGTCTTGCACCAAGGCAAGGTCAATGGGCAGCCACTGCTTCCAGCGGACGCCCTGGCACCCGCCCTAAGCCCCCAATATCTGACCTCACCAGCCACCGAAGAAAACCCCAGCACAGGCTATTACGGCTACGGCTTCAACATCACAGTTCCCACCGCAGGACACATACGGTACGGCCATTCCGGTGGATTCAACATGGGGGCGGCCACCAACTTCAGTCTGCTACCCGATGCCGACACCGGCATTATTGTCCTGACCAACGCCCTGCCAGTCGGCGCGGCAGAGGCGCTGGGCATGATGTACATGGACCTGGTCCAGTATGGCAAAATCACCCGTGACTGGTTGACAGGCTATCAGGCCATTTTCGCCCAGGAACTAGCCCCATTCGGACAACTCGCGGGCCAGAATTTCCCCGCAGCCCCTACCCTCCCACTATCTTTCAACGCCTATGTCGGCACCTACGCCAACGACTACTATGGCCAGGCAACAATCACTGAAAAAGCAGGGCAGCTCATCATGTCCATGGGCCCTATCGGCACAGAAAAAAACATACCCCTGCAACACTGGAGCGGCAATGTTTTTGTCTTTGATGTGGGTGACGAAATGGCCTCTGCCGGATCAAGATCGGCAGTCAGCTTTGCCATCAGCCCCAGCGGCATCAGCAACAGCCTGAGCATTGAGCTCTATGAAAAAAATGGGCGCGGCACGCTGATGCGGCAGTAAACAGTCGCCCATATTTTTCCTGGCTACGCCTTGCGGCTATTTTCCTGCAACAGGCCAGGCCTGCAAGAACGCCAGCAGCACATGGGCGGCGTTATCCGCCGCAATCTGCAGAAACACATGCATCTCGTTTTCGCCGGACCCGCCGCCCGCCAGATCGCTAAGCGAGCGAAACGCGATAAATGGGATGCCATTGGCGTCGGCCACCATGGCGCAGGCCGCACTTTCCATATCCAGCACATTGGCCTGGAACGTATCGTACGCATAGCGACGATAAGCCGCGTTATCCACAAAAGCCTGGCCGGATACCCCATTGCCCCCGACCACCAAGCGCGGCGCCTGACGGACACACTGCCCCTGGGCGTCGCAAGACTTCAAAGGCACATGCTGAATACTGCGTGCGACTTCCAGCATCCGAGGATCGGCCTCAAACCAGAATTTTTCCTGGAATTCTGGCTGGCCCGCCCGACGCACCCGCACATCGCGAGGCTGCATCATCCCGTAAGGCGCAAACTGAAATTTTCCCTTTGAGGCAGGTGCCTGATACTGGCCGGGCGCAGTCTCGCGCATCATCACGACTTCCAGATACTGCCCCCAACGCTGCGGCACACTGACATCGCCCAAGTGCAGGCTGGGATTGACCCCACCCGCAATCCCGCTGAACACCAGATGCGTCACCTGAAACCGATCAAACAGCAGTTGGGTATTCATGGACGCATTGACCATGCTGATGCCGCTAAGCAGCAAGACCACCGGGTGGGATTCCAACACGCCCGTGGTGAATTCCACACCATTCACCATATAGCTCTGTGGATTCTGCAAACGCTGACGCAGCAAGGCAAGCTCTGGCGCAAAGGCCGACATAACGGCGATTCTTGGGGTGTCATCCAGCAGACCAAAGGCGGGGCTATCCTGAGTGCCCGAAGCCGTCGCAGACACTGCTTCGGCCCCCAACGGCAAAGTGCCACCCGGCATCTGAGCGCAGGCCGCCAAGCCGGCGACCAACAGGCCAATCAAAACACAGCGGCACCGCCGCACCCAGGAAAATAATTGCATGATGGTGGCCTTTGTGATTGTCGATTCAAGAATCATACAGGCTGTGCGCGGTGGGCTTTGTACGGGCGGCTGGAACGGTCTTTGGGTGGGCAATAGAAAAAGCCCAGACGCTGCCACACCTGAGCCATCCCGGAGGTAGGGGTGGAGGCTGTGGCAGCAGCTGCTCCCCCGATGGAGGGTTTATTTTAAGCTGATTCAGCGTCGAGGCTTACAGTAAAGAAGTGAGGGGCTGCTTATGCGGACAAAGAGTCAAGGGGTTGCACTGTTTCCAGTGCAGTTTGCAATTGAGGGTTCAGTTCTGCCGTGCGCAGTTCAAACGCTGTCTGAAGATTTAGCCAGGACCGCGCGTCACCGCCGAAATAGCGGCTGAACCGCAAGGCTGTATCAGCCGTGATGCCGCGCCGTTCCAGCACGATGTCATTGATGCGGGATGGGGGAACAAGCAGATAGCGAGCCAAGGCATTGGCGCTCATGTGCAAGGGCTTCAAGTAGTCCTCGCGCAGGATTTCACCTGGGTGTATAGGCCGCATGCCGTTTTTGATCATGGTGTACTCCGTGGGCTCAGATGCCATGGTATGAAGTGGCCCCCTTTCTAAGCTGCCTGTGCGGCAGCCAACGGATCGTCGACGCGGCCCTTGGCGTATGTGACTTTCTAAGCTGCCTGTGCGGCAGCCAACCTGATATTCGGCCCCATCAGCCCGTTGCTCCGTTTCTAAGCTGCCTGTGCGGCAGCCAACTCGGGCAGCGAATTGGCGGCTTCGATCAGCAATTTCTAAGCTGCCTGTGCGGCAGCCAACGGCTCAAGTGTGACGAATGCCACGCCGTGTTCTTTCTAAGCTGCCTGTGCGGCAGCCAACTGTACGTACGCGCCCGTGCCGCACTGTCTCAGTTTCTAAGCTGCCTGTGCGGCAGCCAACGTGATTTTGTTGATTTCTGCTGGGCTAGTGTGTTTCTAAGCTGCCTGTGCGGCAGCCAACCCCAGGGCGGCAAGGGCCGCGCCATCCTCAAGTTTCTAAGCTGCCTGTGCGGCAGCCAACACCAGCGGTCCCGCGTGGTGATAGTGCCGATATTTCTAAGCTGCCTGTGCGGCAGCCAACTTGGCCATTGACCTGCAGATGACCATGTTGCATTTCTAAGCTGCCTGTGCGGCAGCCAACACATCGGCGCCAATGCCCACCCAATCATGTTCTTTCTAAGCTGCCTGTGCGGCAGCCAACGAGTCAGTGCAACAGGCTTTGTCTAAGGCTATTTTCTAAGCTGCCTGTGCGGCAGCCAACTTCAGAGTCCCCGGTGCGCAAATCTTCGCGCATTTCTAAGCTGCCTGTGCGGCAGCCAACCTATCAGGGGACGCTGAAATTGTACGGGTCAATTTCTAAGCTGCCTGTGCGGCAGCCAACCAGATCAGCCGTGTGATCGTGGGCCTGGTGCTTTTCTAAGCTGCCTGTGCGGCAGCCAACTGTTAATGGGCCGAGTGCGGGGCGGTGATACATTTCTAAGCTGCCTGTGCGGCAGCCAACTTCAGAGCGCCAAACAAGCGGCTGCGATCATCTTTCTAAGCTGCCTGTGCGGCAGCCAACGTCTCGAATTGATTTTTGTTTAGCTGCTCCATTTTCTAAGCTGCCTGTGCGGCAGCCAATAATCTTGGTCAGGCGAAGGCGCTGGCCGAGCATTTCTAAGCTGCCTGTGCGGCAGCCAACGGCATGATTCGCGGCTGCGGCAATGGCGGCAGTTTCTAAGCTGCCTGTGCGGCAGCCAACAAACAGGGCGTCCGTGAGGGACTGGCCGACTTTTTCTAAGCTGCCTGTGCGGCAGCCAACCATGAGTACGACCCAGCGGCTGAATGCCCCACTTTCTAAGCTGCCTGTGCGGCAGCCAACGACACACGGGGCTTATTGGCACGACTGGATCTTTTCTAAGCTGCCTGTGCGGCAGCCAACATTTTCTCTGGCTGTCACGGCCCTATAAGAATTTTCTAAGCTGCCTGTGCGGCAGCCAACGACGTCATTTCGTACGTCGTCGATTTGCCGTGTTTCTAAGCTGCCTGTGCGGCAGCCAACCTGGCCAAGCGCCGGATGCGGAAAGGATGGATTTTCTAAGCTGCCTGTGCGGCAGCCAACGCATTGCAGCGACGATCTCAGATTTGCGCCCATTTCTAAGCTGCCTGTGCGGCAGCCAACCTTGGAACTGGCCGGGGTCGAGCCGCCCAAACTTTCTAAGCTGCCTGTGCGGCAGCCAACCAGATCCAGTCGATCGGCAATGCCTTGAGTTCTTTCTAAGCTGCCTGTGCGGCAGCCAACGTTGGGCGTAGATGCGCAGCTGAGCAACCTGTTTTCTAAGCTGCCTGTGCGGCAGCCAACTCAAGAAAAGTGATGATTTGGCAATTTCTCGCTTTCTAAGCTGCCTGTGCGGCAGCCAACCAATCGGATGAACTCCATCGGGCGACCTGTAATTTCTAAGCTGCCTGTGCGGCAGCCAACGAAAAGGCGGGCGGTTCGTTCAACATCGGCAATTTCTAAGCTGCCTGTGCGGCAGCCAACAATCTCGCCCTGATTCATCGTGATTTCAACTTTTTCTAAGCTGCCTGTGCGGCAGCCAACGTGGCGGGCGGCCGATGACTGATTGGATTGATTTTCTAAGCTGCCTGTGCGGTAGCCAACATCGACCTCGGGCTTTGCCCCGTACATCAGCGCTTTCTAAGCTGCCTGTGCGGCAGCCAACTGCCTTGCTTCAGATCGCCCGACAGCCGGTCCTTTCTAAGCTGCCTGTGCGGCAGCCAACGCGGCGCACGCGCTTGCGCACCTCCTCGGCTGTTTCTAAGCTGCCTGTGCGGCAGCCAACGTCAGTGGCAAGTCATTGCGAATCACGTTGATTTTCTAAGCTGCCTGTGCGGCAGCCAACTCCTGGGCGCTGGGCTGCGCCTGGGCGGCAACTTTCTAAGCTGCCTGTGCGGCAGCCAACGACATGAGCACATTCATCGACATCCGCGAATTTTTCTAAGCTGCCTGTGCGGCAGCCAACCGAGCAGGCCACTGGGGGCGAAACGCCCACATTTTCTAAGCTGCCTGTGCGGCAGCCAACGACTGGATCTGGAGCGCTTGCTTTTCCGCGTCTTTCTAAGCTGCCTGTGCGGCAGCCAACGGTTTGGCGGTAACGGCGGCCTGGGCCTGGGTTTTCTAAGCTGCCTGTAAAGTGGACCCCGGAATCGAGACAGCGGTTTAAGCTGCAATCCGAGGAGGAAAGCAGCGTGACAGAGGTTAAGAAACGCAAGGTTCACAGCGCAGAATTCAAGGCGAAGGTGGGCATGGAAGCGATCCGCGGGGAGAAGACGCTCAACGAAATAGGACAACAGTACGGTGTGCATCCCGTGGTGGTCAGCCAGTGGAAGAAGGCAATCCAGGAACAGGCAGCCACGCTGTTTGCCAGCAAGCGTGGCCCAAAGCCTGCAGAGCACGCCGACGAGGACCGCTTGTACAGCGAGATCGGGCGCCTGAAGATGGAATTGGATTGGCTCAAAAAAAAAGTCCGGACTATGAACGCAGACGTACGGATGAACTGGGTCATGCAGGACACGTCCCTGCCGATTACTCGCCAGTGCGAGCTCGCGCAGGTGCCCCGGGCAACTTTCTATGGCCGCAGGCCCGCCAATCTGGCCAGTGATGAAGACTTGCTGTACATGCGGCTGATCGACGAGGAGTACACCCGCCACCCGTTCTACGGCAGCCGCCGCATGGTGGTATTTCTGCAGCGTGGGGGCCACGAAGTGAACCGCAAACGGGTGCAGCGTCTGATGCGCGTCATGGGCCTGGCAGGTATGGCGCCGGGTCCGGCAACCAGTCATCCACACCCCCAGCACAAGATCTATCCGTACCTGCTGCGAGGTTTGCAGATCGTGCGGCCCAATCAGGTCTGGAGCACTGATATCACCTATATCCGGCTGGCGCGTGGGTTTGTCTACCTGGTGGCTGTCATCGACTGGTACTCTCGACGGGTACTGGCCTGGCGCATCTCCAACAGCATGGACACGGCGTTCTGCGTGGACTGTCTACAGGAAGCATTGGATCAGCATGGACGGGCGTGGGCGTGCGCTGGACAACATCTTTGTGGAACGGCTCTGGCGTAGCCTCAAGCACGAGGACATCTACCTGAAGGGCTACAGTACGGTGGCTGAGCTCACGCTCGGACTGGTCGAATACTTCGCGTTCTACAACGGCGAGCGGCCCCATCAGGTACTGGGAAACCGCACTCCTGACGAGGTCTATGCCGATGGTATTGGCGGCGGCGCCAGGATTGCTAATCACTTTGACCGGGACGGAAATCCTTCCAGCCCGGTCGCATCGGGGCAGCGCCGTTCGGCTGCAGTAGAAGCAATGGATTTAGCTTAAACCCGGATGAAATCTGTCTTGACAGATGGGTCCACTTTACTGTGCGGCAGCCAACCTACGCATTGAGCGGGCCAGCGCTCCATCCCATTTCTAAGCTGCCTGTGCGGCAGCCAACCTGGTCGTCTTTCATCCTGCTGCTCATTCTTCTTTCTAAGCTGCCTGTGCGGCAGCCAACCTGGCATCCGATTGTCGTTCGCGGCTGGCCCTTTTCTAAGCTGCCTGTGCGGCAGCCAACGAGCTGCATAATGAAGCGTGGTGGGATTTCCATTTCTAAGCTGCCTGTGCGGCAGCCAACGCCCAGGAAACCCTGCCCGCTGTCTTTGGCCATTTCTAAGCTGCCTGTGCGGCAGCCAACCGCTGGGCTTCCAAGCGCATGGCCCTGTCGGCTTTCTAAGCTGCCTGTGCGGCAGCCAACATGTCGCTGCGTCGATGGGTCAGGACGCCATTTTTCTAAGCTGCCTGTGCGGCAGCCAACAACGCTCTGCGTAGACGAAAAGAACGCTACCGATTTCTAAGCTGCCTGTGCGGCAGCCAACGGTCAACGTAACAACGTCCGTCCGATACTGATTTTCTAAGCTGCCTGTGCGGCAGCCAACGATCACATGAACGACGCCCAAGGCTATTTTTTTTTTTCTAAGCTGCCTGTGCGGCAGCCAACTTGCCGTGGACAGCCGGGCCTTGTAGCTCTCATTTCTAAGCTGCCTGTGCGGCAGCCAACACCTAATTAAGACTCTCCGAGTTCGCATGGAGTTTCTAAGCTGCCTGTGCGGCAGCCAACTGGTATCAGTGGGACTTGATCTGGCGTCCCGTTTTCTAAGCTGCCTGTGCGGCAGCCAACTTTGGCTGTCGGTGTGCTACGCGGGCAGGAGTTTTCTAAGCTGCCTGTGCGGCAGCCAACGCGGCGACTGATAACGTCGCGCATGTGGAATCTTTCTAAGCTGCCTGTGCGGCAGCCAACGGCTGTTCGATCCATGCTGCTACCGGGCTTATTTTCTAAGCTGCCTGTGCGGCAGCCAACGGGGGCCGTCATCATCCCCGGCTGGTTCGGTTTTTCTAAGCTGCCTGTGCGGCAGCCAACGCGGACGAGGCCGCGCTGTTCCAGCACATCATTTTCTAAGCTGCCTGTGCGGCAGCCAACGGGATCTCTGAATCCACGCTGAAGCTGGAACATTTCTAAGCTGCCTGTGCGGCAGCCAACGGGTTTCCATCGCCACATGCTGGGGGCAGTGATTTCTAAGCTGCCTGTGCGGCAGCCAACATAATCCTGATGATCCGCCAGTAACTCGGTCTTTTTCTAAGCTGCCTGTGCGGCAGCCAACAACAACAGCGGCGGTGATGCCAAGACTGTCACTTTCTAAGCTGCCTGTGCGGCAGCCAACATGCCAGATTATGTCCTGATCCTCACCAAAAATTTCTAAGCTGCCTGTGCGGCAGCCAACTCGTGAGCTACGAAGATCCGCGCACTGAAGCTTTTCTAAGCTGCCTGTGCGGCAGCCAACGGTTGGCTGGTCATGCGCATCAGCCCTGTTAGTTTCTAAGCTGCCTGTGCGGCAGCCAACATGGTGATGATTTCTTGTGCGGTCTTTTTCATTTTCTAAGCTGCCTGTGCGGCAGCCAACCATGTGTGCCGTGAAACATGTGTGCCGCTTCATTTCTAAGCTGCCTGTGCGGCAGCCAACGCGGCAACAAAACCGCATCTGACCTGGTAATCTTTCTAAGCTGCCTGTGCGGCAGCCAACAAATGCCGCGACACATTCCAAGCGGCGGTCAATTTCTAAGCTGCCTGTGCGGCAGCCAACAAATGCCGCGACACATTCCAAGCGGCGGTCAATTTCTAAGCTGCCTGTGCGGCAGCCAACGCGGCGATGACCCGCGAAGAATGGCTAAACGATTTCTAAGCTGCCTGTGCGGCAGCCAACGGGCAACGCAATGGGACGTAGGGCTAAGAATCTTTCTAAGCTGCCTGTGCGGCAGCCAACTACGCTGGCCCTGGCCCCTGAATGGTTCGACTTTTCTAAGCTGCCTGTGCGGCAGCCAACGATCATCCAGGGCATCATCAGGTCCGGCGCGTTTTCTAAGCTGCCTGTGCGGCAGCCAACGCAGTGTTGGCTCAAGTGAAAGATGCTGTCATTTTCTAAGCTGCCTGTGCGGCAGCCAACGCCATGCGATTTGTCGGCCCAAAGCGCAGCCATTTCTAAGCTGCCTGTGCGGCAGCCAACTCAACACGGTAAATTCGATTTCGACGGGCTCTTTTCTAAGCTGCCTGTGCGGCAGCCAACGGGCGATCCATGCCGCGCTACGCGGTTCCTGGTTTCTAAGCTGCCTGTGCGGCAGCCAACTCGGCTCATCTGCGCTCGACGCATTCGGTGCGTTTCTAAGCTGCCTGTGCGGCAGCCAACTCAGCCGCAACCGGGACCTGGCCGCGACTTTCTTTCTAAGCTGCCTGTGCGGCAGCCAACAACCACTACATCATGGGTTACATGGCGGGTAGTTTCTAAGCTGCCTGTGCGGCAGCCAACTTGGATGCGCTCACCAACCCGCAATCGACGCATTTCTAAGCTGCCTGTGCGGCAGCCAACCGACGCGCCGCCGCCGCGTGATGCAGCGCCAGTTTCTAAGCTGCCTGTGCGGCAGCCAACGCCGTGCCGTGCTGGAAATCCTGGGCCAGATCTTTCTAAGCTGCCTGTGCGGCAGCCAACATTCTTCTGGGCTACTTTCCACACCCCGGATTTTTCTAAGCTGCCTGTGCGGCAGCCAACCTGCGTATGCCGACGCTTGGCGAGATCGAGTGTTTCTAAGCTGCCTGTGCGGCAGCCAACCATGCCGAAAGCAGCATCCAGCGCACCGATGATTTCTAAGCTGCCTGTGCGGCAGCCAACGAGGGTGGATGGGAAACCTGGATGGAAGACAGTTTCTAAGCTGCCTGTGCGGCAGCCAACTGGGCACGATGTTGGTGACGGCGACCGGGGACTTTCTAAGCTGCCTGTGCGGCAGCCAACTTGCCGACAGCGGTAATCAATAGCCTGGGCGATTTCTAAGCTGCCTGTGCGGCAGCCAACCTTAGCCTTGTGGCATTCGACGCACCTGATGCTTTCTAAGCTGCCTGTGCGGCAGCCAACTGCGCCTGACGGAGCCTGCCGAGGTCGGGGATTTTCTAAGCTGCCTGTGCGGCAGCCAACGCTCTCCAAAGATGCGTATACCCGCGAATTGATTTCTAAGCTGCCTGTGCGGCAGCCAACTATGGGAAGACAACTTTGGGCCTATTCCAAAATTTCTAAGCTGCCTGTGCGGCAGCCAACTGCTCGCCCACGCCACCGGCCCTGGCGGCTTTTTTCTAAGCTGCCTGTGCGGCAGCCAACAGTCGCGAAGTTGGGCGAAGGGTACGAAGTTGTTTCTAAGCTGCCTGTGCGGCAGCCAACGTCTGCCTGGACATCAGCTACATGGGCTTGATTTTCTAAGCTGCCTGTGCGGCAGCCAACCCCTGACAGACAGATTTCCATTTCAGCAGCCCTTTCTAAGCTGCCTGTGCGGCAGCCAACTTGGTATGGAACACCGGGCCGGCATTCAGTGCTTTCTAAGCTGCCTGTGCGGCAGCCAACGCCCTTATAGCTACATGGGAAGGCCGGTCGCTTTTCTAAGCTGCCTGTGCGGCAGCCAACGCCGGCAGGTAGCGATTGACTTCATCCTCAAATTTCTAAGCTGCCTGTGCGGCAGCCAACGTCCATCTTTTTCCTGGCGACCGATGCAGTATTTTCTAAGCTGCCTGTGCGGCAGCCAACGTCGTGGTGGCAGGCACCTGGCCGTCCATGCTTTTCTAAGCTGCCTGTGCGGCAGCCAACGTCTACGCCGCCGCGATGGCAAGGCCATTTCATTTCTAAGCTGCCTGTGCGGCAGCCAACATACGACCGCGACCACAAGCCCATCGGCCATTCTTTCTAAGCTGCCTGTGCGGCAGCCAACGTACGTCGTGGACTTGCCGTGGCGGGTCTTCGTTTCTAAGCTGCCTGTGCGGCAGCCAACCGCCCACAATCTCGCCGCGCCCTTTCGCGAACTTTCTAAGCTGCCTGTGCGGCAGCCAACCAGCAGGACGCTGCTGTGCGGGGCGCTGTGAGTTTCTAAGCTGCCTGTGCGGCAGCCAACTCTGCCGCAGGGCGAGGGCGCACGATGCCTGATTTCTAAGCTGCCTGTGCGGCAGCCAACTTTAGCCGGTCTTTGATCTGCGTAATAACCCCTTTCTAAGCTGCCTGTGCGGCAGCCAACGTGGCGGGCAATAATGTCGATGAAATCCTCACTTTCTAAGCTGCCTGTGCGGCAGCCAACATTTGGAGAAACGCGCGGAGCGGTTCGGGACAGTTTCTAAGCTGCCTGTGCGGCAGCCAACTCATGGCCGTGAAGCTCTTGCACGAAATGACATTTCTAAGCTGCCTGTGCGGCAGCCAACGGGTCTCCGGCAACGCCCGGGTCTACGGTCGATTTCTAAGCTGCCTGTGCGGCAGCCAACTTGCCGAGGGGCATGTATCCCGTACCGTCATCTTTCTAAGCTGCCTGTGCGGCAGCCAACGGGTTTCCATCGCCCCATGCTGGGGGCAGTGATTTCTAAGCTGCCTGTGCGGCAGCCAACTGGGTCATCTGCTCAATTGACGAGTAGAACTGTTTCTAAGCTGCCTGTGCGGCAGCCAACTGTGGCGCTGATGCCAAGCGCGATCATTTCCATTTCTAAGCTGCCTGTGCGGCAGCCAACTGCGAGTGCAAACGAATGTTGCCGAGCTGATTTTTCTAAGCTGCCTGTGCGGCAGCCAACCGATGTGTTTAAACGATACGCGATTGCTCGGCTTTCTAAGCTGCCTGTGCGGCAGCCAACGCAAGGCCGCCCCCTATAGCACCAGCGCCGGTTTTCTAAGCTGCCTGTGCGGCAGCCAACGTACCGGGCGATTCGCGCTTGGCCAGCGTCATTTTCTAAGCTGCCTGTGCGGCAGCCAACGGTGCGGTGGTAGTACGCCGCAGCCTGAACGCTTTCTAAGCTGCCTGTGCGGCAGCCAACAATTCCTTGAAATCGTCGGCGTGGCCGGGACGTTTCTAAGCTGCCTGTGCGGCAGCCAACATGTTGCCCTGGTGGCTGTAGCCACCGGCATGATTTCTAAGCTGCCTGTGCGGCAGCCAACATGAAGGGTTTGAAACGTGGTCAATGCGCCGTTTTCTAAGCTGCCTGTGCGGCAGCCAACTTTCATCGACCCGGTGAAATTGCGTCAGTTCTTTTCTAAGCTGCCTGTGCGGCAGCCAACCTACGGGTCTGCCATTTACTCTGCGATCAATGTTTCTAAGCTGCCTGTGCGGCAGCCAACTACGCAGCGACCCAAGGCCAATATGGCACTGCTTTCTAAGCTGCCTGTGCGGCAGCCAACGCTTTGCCGCTTACGGCCCCGCATTGCGGGCATTTCTAAGCTGCCTGTGCGGCAGCCAACGTTGCCGATGCGCAACGGCGTCCTGCACCTTGTTTCTAAGCTGCCTGTGCGGCAGCCAACTTGTGGCCGTGACCGTGACGCCGGACATGGTATTTCTAAGCTGCCTGTGCGGCAGCCAACATGGCGGCTCGTACTTGTTCTTCGGTGTAATATTTCTAAGCTGCCTGTGCGGCAGCCAACACGGCGGTATGGCCTGACAATACCTGCGCTGGTTTCTAAGCTGCCTGTGCGGCAGCCAACTAGATAAAAAACCTCTCAACTCATTGATTTTTAAAGATCAACAAAGAACCAGGCACTGAACACCCAAATTTCTTCAGTGTACGTAACCCATTGATTTAAAAAGGCGCTAAAAAACTCATCAAAAAAGGGTTAAAACCACGGAACCGTCGCTTCCTGGCTTAATCCATAAGCATTGAAAACTCCACCAGATGCCTGCTTCTCTGGTTCACTCAAGTCCAGAAACAGACAAAACACACGCCCTGTACTAGAACTACGCATCTGCACATAGGGCAGTCTTGGCTGCTGCTCCACGCTATCGGGGATGGCCTGGGCTGCTTGCTGATAGGTTTCTCCCTTCCGCTGCATCCGCCGTCGACGCAATCGGTCAGCATTTGTTTTGAACTGACGACGCAACAGTCTACGATGCTCGATACCAGAGGGCACGACAGACACTGCCCCTAGCGCCACATGATCACGCATCCCACGCAACCAATCCGTACCTAGCAAAACATTCAGCTCTGCCAGGCTGCCATGCAGCCGCATGATTTGACCCAAGGAGCGCGGCTGCATGCTGTAGTTTGGAAAGCTGACCCCAACTCCTTGCGCACTCAAGGTGGCCAACGCACGATGCAGCTTGGAATACAGCGCGCTCAACAAGTGCGTCTGGCTAAATTCTGGATCGGGCAACAGCTCAATATCGACATAGTGAGTGCTCATACCTCACTTCCCCGCATCGCCAAAGACACCACCTCGAATCAGGATCGCCATGACGAAGTGCTGCTGAACCAAGTCCGGCACCTTGTCCTTCAAAACCCAGTCATCAAACAAATTATAGAAATCAAGGCTGGGCTTGACCTTAGGCTGACGATAGGCTGTGCCCCGTGTAGTAACAGAACCATAGGGTTCGGCCGCAATCGGACCCAACTCATCAGCCCCGATATACCAATCATCAATCGTGCGAATTGCATTACCCAGCTTCTGGGAATGGATTGCTGCCACACCATCGACCGCATAAAGGGTCTTGCTCTTGTCGCCCTTGCCGCGTTCCATCACCAACTCTTGGGAAGGAAAAACTTCTTGTCCGGCGCCAGTCCGCACAAAGGCGGTCACCTGCAGCAGGACATGGCGTTGGCCTGCCAAGCCTTCAGCAATGAGGGCAGCAACGGCATCACGATCCGCTTTTGCCTCTCCTGCATCAAAGTTTCTCAGCCCCAATGACAGCGCATCAAACGTCCAGCTTTGTGCTGCCTTTCCCTGTTCTACCAAAGAGATGATCACCTGAACCTGCTCGGCACCGATCCGATTCCGCCACAAAAAACGGCCATTCGCCAGATTATGGGCATATCGGCGCGCCAGCTCATCAAAGCCATTAGCCGCGATATAGCCATCCACCACCTGACTTAGTTTGGTTTCATAGTCAGCACTATTACATGCGGAAGGCCGACCCGTTCCTGGCAGCACGCGCAAGGTGAAATCCACCTTCAGCGTATCCATATCCGCCGGCAAAGCAGCAACATCCACCGTCTGAAGGTTGGGGTTTTCGATGGCAGCATCCAATTTGGCGGGATCTTGTTCTGCGGTCTTTAGGCGATTGGAAATCGTGCCGCGCACGGACTTCTCTCGGATTGCCAACGCAACCCAACGTGCAGCATTGTCTTGATCATCCCATTGACCAGCAAAAAACAAGGCATCAGACGGATCAAGCTTGCGTTCAAAAGCAAGGACAGAAGCAGTTTTCAAGGACATGGCAAATTCCCTTTTCTCAAGAAAAATAGATTGGCATTCAAACAGCTTCCGCCTCCATCGGCGGATCGCTTAACAATTCCTGGGACTCCCCATCCATAGGCAAAGGAGGGACATAAGCATTGCAACAACGATACACGCCCCCTTCCTGGCATTCCCCCCACCACAATAGTTCCCGTACGTTCTGCAGGCGATGCGGACTGATCCACTGACCCATCGAATACACGCTTTCAACAAAACGAAATGGGGTATTTGAGTCACGCGCATGAGCTACCTGTCCGCCTTCATGCAGATCAGATAGCGCACCATAGCCAACCGGAATCGGCACAATCCAGCCTGCCCCAGCAGGCCGGTCATGCGCCCAGATAATCTGGTCTTTTCCGCCTTTTGATTCTTTCCGACTACGGTAATTGAATCGAGATAGATCCAGCCAGGCATCCAATGTCGTCGCCTGAGGGTCCTGTTGTTGCAGTTGCCTCAAGCGCTGTTTCAATAGATCATCCCGGCTGACTAAAGCAAACCCCGGCAGCCAGCCACGCCGTAGCCGTCGGAAAGTTCTGCTTCGGCCATCAGCATCATCCGGCCAGGCAAGCAGCTCAGGTGCTACGCGAATCCCAGGGGCAGGCTTAGGCGGCAATACCGCTCCGCCAGCAATACGCATCAAGCCCACTAAATCTCGAATATCCCAGGCCATCCTTCCCAAGGGCGCCTGATCACTTTGGAAAAGAACATGGCCCTCATCCGGCTGCATGATCGCACTAACCTGAAGCACCAGTGTCACTTCCAGATGAATGCGACCTTCTTCGACAATGGCAGCAGTGCTGCCATCCTTGCCAAGCGGATTTCGAGTCAGATGGAAGGTCTTGACATAGCCATCGGCAACTTGTTCCTGGTGCCGATGACAAATGACGCCAATTTTTTCTGGCTTCAATGGGATCCCAGCTGCTGCCAGCTTGCGACCCAAAGCCCACATGAAACCTAGAAAAGCTGTCATGGACGGAAAACCATGCGTCAAAGGGCTGGAAATGGCATTGGCATTCTGAATGCGTAGACGTGGCAGAATCAGCAGCCCATCGGGATCAATATTTTTCTGGCTCATTCCTTCCCCCGTCTTGTCGGTATATATCGGGGCGCATCCAGATCGCCTCGCAATTCATGCAACGCAGCCGCCCAACCAGACTCATCCACCAACAATTCTTTTTTCCAGTAGCGATGCTCAACATCGCCGACGCTGGGAAAGTGCTCGTGCAAACGCCCATTCAGCCAGTTAGCAAACCGATGGCCGATTTGCGCAGGCCAATCCATGAATAGCCATTCACTACGAAAGTCACCGTTTTCCTTAGCCCGCCCTGGGTCCAGCCAAAGCTGTTCTTCACGAGCCAGCACACAGCGCGCATCTGCTGTCCACCCTGCGGGCAGGCGTCGCTGGCATTCCCCCGCCATCGACACCAGATCATCGATCAGATCGCCCACATAAGCATCTACCCGACTGCGGGTTTGCACATTAGATGGGGGATCTTTCTTCAAGAATTCCAGCAAGGCGCGCACACTGATTCTGGTACTGCCGTACCGCATCAAGACAGGGCCAAAAACTGATGTGACGCCCCAGAGCTGCCGGGGCAGATTGTCGTTCCAAACGGGGGGTAGAGAGCCCAGCAGATAGCTAATGCCGCCTCTTTCGCTGGTCAGCTGCGAGATATTTTGAGGTTTCGTGCCGCCCAGTTTACGAACCGCCAATGCAGGATATTCCCGCAATACCCCTTCGTGTTCCTGGCCAGCACGACGCGCTGCACGCGCTGCCTTGGTTGCTTCGCCGAATCTATCTTCTTGTACCGTGTCGTGCACTGCCTGTACGAAAGATGTAGGATACAGAGGCGCCAATAAATGATACTGAGCATCGTCGGCCAAGTCCTCGCCCGTCAACCAATACATCTGCTTGGCCAATGCATGGCTTGCGACCTCATCGTCACGCGCCTGGGTCAGGCTGATAAACGCAGACTGCCATTCGTGCGCTTTGGATTCATCGCTGCTGAGTGCCTGCATGGCTGCTGGATCGTCAGCCAGCAGCCAATCCAATAGGGTACGGCCATCCACTTCCAGTTTCAGGAATTTATAGACATCCAAGGCAGCAGCATTGCCCACTACATCACTGGAAAAGCCCACACCCAGCACATGGCTGCCGACTTCCTGCCGCGTCGGCATGTCTGCAGGGTCAACGTACAGATTGGTTCCCCGCGCATCTGGATGGATGGCTTTCAGGGAATGCGTCACTGCCTGAATTTGCCGAACCCGCCTGGCCGCGTCTTCAAGCCAGGCTTCTGGCTGATATTGCGCAATCAGATCATCGCGCTTTGGGTCATCTTCAGGAAGTTTCTCCAGCTTGGGTTGCAAGCGCTCCCGAAGAAAAACATCAATCACCTCTCGACATCGTCGCCCGCGATCTTTATTAATGACTTGAGCCATCTATCTCCCCTAATACCTATTGGTCTTCACCTGGTATTACTCTAAAATCCCCCAAGCAGCACAAGAATGCTACCTGGAGGACCTGATTTAGGGCATCAAAGCCCTAATAAGCAGGTAATAAGGGCCGATGCATGCTGGCCATCACTTGTCCCTCCTTATGTCCACGTAACCTGTGGTCGGTAAGCTGTTCGCTTGTGATGTAAGGCCTGATGCATGAGGGCAGAAAACCAATACATCAGGCCTCTTTTAAGAGCTCTTGGAATATTTTCATCCAATTAACCTTAAGGCGTACTACAGTACCTATGATAAACCTGTACTCTATAATAGCAGAGATTCCTTTTGTCGCCCAGAGATCGCAGAAAAACCCTCGCTTTGCTCAAAAGAAATTACCGCTGGCAGCCGCATAGGCAGCTTAGGAAAATTATCCTTAAGGCGTCCCACGGACCTTATCTGCTGAATAAGCAGCCTCACTTCACTACCGCAAACCCCAGCGCCGGGTGCCAACGCCAGCCTGCTTGGTTGACTGGCACGCGGGTACGGGTAAATTTCTGTGCAAATTGATCCAGCGGCATCCCCTGGGCTTCGGCTTGCTCGATCATGCATTGGCTCAGATCGCTGTCCCCCCAATGGCTCACGCCATCGCCCCTGACGGCTTCATCGGGGATGTCATAGCGTTGGCTAGTGTCGATCGGCACGTGTAGTTTTTCGAATTTCCGCTCACCGTCTTCCAAGCGATACAGGCACGGGCGCTCATCCTCATCCAACTGCCACATCAACTCTACATCTGCCTGGGGGTCCGCTCTGAACGGCTGTGTCTGCTGCAAAAACCCGGTCAACCACGCATGATTCCGCATCCAAAAGCTGGTGGCATTCAACAAATGAGGGCGGATGGGCGCCAGCATCTGGTGCTCCATCCGCGCATGCTCCAAGTCGACCAGATTGCTGCCGATCTGACGATCTGCTTCAGAACGCGCCTGAACTCTTAATCGTGCATCAATTGGCATGCTCTGGTTTTGATCCAACCAAGGTGCCAGCAAGGTGGTCAAATCATGGGGCCGCAAGGGAAAGTCGGTGTTCTCGAAACCTGGCTGACAATAGGCCGGTTGATTGGCCCGATCAAAATGCTTCAAGTTATGGTTAAAAACCAGCAGATTGGGCGATGCAGGACTTTTTTGACGCCGATGGCGCCATACCCGCCCGGCCAACTGAATCAGGGATCGCATCGAAGACGGCTCGACGACAGCCCAGTCGTAGTCATGATCCCGGCCAACCTCTGTCACGGGTGACCCCAAAACCATGAAAAGCTGATTCTGGGCAGCCTGCGCATCGATCGCCTGCCTGACCTCAGGCAGATCAAACACGGCTGCTTCCTGCCGACGATCCAGCGTCCTATCCAAGCGATATTCAATGCGGGAACGCAGGAATAAAGGGAACCGCGCATGGTACACACACAGATGAATATGAACACCCTGCGGCGCCCCCAGGCGAAACAAGGCCAGTGCCACATCAATCAACGGATCGATATTGGCCATGCGGACCAGACCGAAGCTGATTCGCTTGCCGCTGCGCGGGTCAACATTGGCATGCTCGGCGTGCAAGCACAATGCAGCGTCTCGCACAAGGCTGGCAAATGCCTCGCGACGGCCCCCTTTATCCTCCGTCCTGAACTGATCGGGCAGCGGTAATAATGCTGCACGTCGCCGCTCGACCTGATCCTCCAAGCGGCGCACGCGCTTGTCAGCAAAGACCTGATGCTGCTCTGCAAAGAACTCAGGATCAGGACAATCCGCATGGGCTTGTGCAAACTCATCGATCCAGAGGCAACAAACCGACGGCGTTTCCGATGGCCGCACGCCGCGGTGTTTCTGAAATGCCTGCCTGCCCTCCAGGTAAGCTGTAAACAAACCCTGCACCAAAGCAGGCGGCAGCGTCGCTGACGACAGCAGTACTCTGGTTCCCAGCAGGCCTGCCCAATGCACCAGACGGGCCAGCGCAGGCAGGTCGGATAGATCAAAATCATCCGGCTCATCAAGCACTAGGTCTCCGGTCAGCAAACGCAGCATGGGCGCAATCTGGCGCCCACCGCGCAGACCCTCGGTGGCTGGCGTCAGATGGTCGACGGTGCACACCAGCAGGGGGGCCGCCAACAGACGGCGAGCAGCGGGGTCACGACCCAGATGATCCAGAATCGGATGCTGATCATTGCCCTCGTAGACAATGTGCGTGGTTTCGTCGAGTAGCGCCTGTCGGGACGCCGAACCGCTATCTTCAGCCAGTTGCGCGTAGTATTCAAACATCGCGCGATGCGCAGCCCCGCCCACCTGAATCGCCAGTTCCTCATCCTCCAGCCCCAAATCACGCTGGAAACTACGGCCCGTCTGCAAGGTCAACGCGCGTAGGCCAATGGCAAATGCACAACGCAAGCCTTGCACAGGATCTGCCAGCGCATTCATGATCCGGGCATTGCCCAGCGTCTTGCCGCAGCCAGTCGAAGCCATATTGACGATAAAGGCCCCCTGCTCTGCGGCCCTTTGGCGAACCCCCGCCGCCAGATCAGCGGCCTTGTCCTGCCACCGGAAAGCAGGATTTGCGCTGCGTTTTTTCAATCCGCGATGGCCAATCAAACGCGGCAGGTCCCGTGTCAAGGACGGCAGTGAATGCACAATACGACCGGCATGCAGTTCGACACCCAATAAATGCTCGTCAAGTCGCTGCAACGGCTTGCCCGTCGCTCGATTGGTATTGGCAAACAGGGGAAAATCATCTTCCCCCTTGACTCTTTCTTCCTTGGCCTCCAGGCCGGAATAGTGATGATCCCCCAGCATCAGCGCCAGCCGCGATACATGCATCAGAAAAGGGTCCCGCAGACAATCGCTGATTGTTGGTAAGTCCTGCAACAGATCCTTGGCGATACGCGCCGCCCGCTTTCGCCATGCAGCGGTCCGCACCGGCAGCCCATCATTGAAAGTCCAATACGCAACTACTTTTTTATCTTTCGCTGATACCGGTTGCTTGGGCCACGGTTCGTTCCAGTCCGCATCAATCTGACCCAGTACAGCATTCAAGGCCTGACCATTCACGCTCAGAGGGGAACGGCCATGCCATAGATTGATCGACTCGGACTCGGAATTTGTGCGTGGTACCGCAGGCAAACGGTGGTGGGTAAAGACCAGCCAGGCCACCGCCTGCGCCAAGGGCGGCAAGCCTTTTCCGGCACTGGCAAAAGGCTTGCTGCTCTGCGCTTCAGGGTCCTTGCCATCACGCAGCAGGCGACCGTTCTTCCAATCCAGCCAGGGCTTCTCGAAGCGACGACCATCCGCAGCATCGCTGCCCGCATCAATCAAACGCTGCAACCACCCAGCATCATCATCCGAGCCGACAAATGCCTGGAACAGCCGCACAGAGACCCATTCATGGCGATAGCGGTTCTTTTCCCTGAACGACTTTGCTTGCAACCTATCCTGAAACGACTGACTGGCCTTGCCCAAGTCATGCAGCAACGCCGCCAAGGCCGCCATACGGCGGATCATCCGCAAGCTATGCCAGTCATTTTCGTCATCGCGCCGCAAAATATTGCGCTTGGTCATATTCGTCGGCACAGCGCCTTCAACATTGAACTGCCGCGTATCGCCGACGATCCATAGCAATTCGCTATGATCCCTGCCACGAATCCAATGACAAGCCACCGCCGTATTCTTGCGCGCTGTCTGGCGCAACAGTTTTCTTAAGGTTGCCAAGCCCGCCTGCGTAATGGCGGTCTGCCATGTCCTATCCCCTCGCCTCTCGGCGAATTGATCCAGTATCCGGCGCGTTTCCGTCAACGCCCGTTTACTGCACTGAGACACCAGCAGCACGTTCACGTGCTTTCCTTGCCGTCCGGCATGACAGAAGACACACGACCTGCGGTACTCATGGCAATGTCTTTGATCGTATCAATCATGAAATCCAAAGATTCGCTGCGGGTCAAGGCCTCGACGCAATTGCGACGAAACTGCTGCTCATCGTCTCCCCGCATGGCGGATAGGAAAGCTTGCGGCAGGATGCAGGCATCCTTGACCAAGTCAGCCGCATCAAATACCAGACCACCACGACGCGTTTTCCCATGCAAGACAGCCAGGCCATGCGGCAAGCCCAATACCCAACACGCCGTCGCCCCCAATCCATAGGCAAGATAATTACCATGATCCAAAAAACGGTTGGCAGGATCTGTGCCGGAACCCCGTTTGGCACGTGTGAAATCCCCATAGCCGACCGTATCGACAGCTGTCTTGAACAAGGCCTTGGTCAGGCGAGCCTCCTCGGTCAATAGATCAACCGTGTTCCCAGCTAGGTCGATCCGCAACAAACTCTGTTCCAACAACGCATCGAGCCGTGCGGCATCAAGCTGGAAACCAGCATCCCTGAGCGCAGCATGCCGCCATTCCTGACCCAAACGCTGGATACGGGCTCGCTGCAATGCCCTGGCCGCTGCCAAGCGCAAATCGTCGACGAACCAGAACTTCACCCATGCCTGCAGATATTCCGTCGAACGATACTCGCTTTGAGGGTTGAACCAGGCGACTTCCACATCCACCTCGTTGGCGGAAAACAAGGGGGTTCCCCCGCCGCCGCAAAAACCCACCAACACACCTGCTTTCGCCAATTCGCGCATAGCTGCCTGAGTGATCGAAGTCCCAGTACCCAGCAGGATGCTGGTGGTGTTTGCAATGGGAATATTCCAATACAACGAGCGTTTGCCCGCATCAGTGACATATTCCACCCGCCCACCGTTAACCAGCACTCGGCAATGTTCCAAATAATAAATATTGGCCCGTTTGGAATGCAGGATCGTCTTGAGATCCGAAGCAGCGATATCGTTCATATGTATTTTTGTAACATAAGCCGACTAAAAGTATAAGTCTTCTTGGGCACAAATCTGTGCGCCAAGAATGTCCCCACACACCCACTCCCCCCATGAACGATAATACGGTCTGCCTCTCCCACCCTACATAGACAGCCCCTGCGCATGACCACCCAAGATCTCTCCGGCCACACCCCCATGGTGGATCAAGAGCAGCTATTCTCAGGGACAAAAATACAAAATATCACTTTAGAATCAAATAATTAAAGAAAGCTACGCCCCACCCCTCCCTGACTTGTTATGGGCATGAATTGGCGTGTTTTGGCGACTAAATTGTCCCAAATTTGTCCCAAGAATTTGACCGTCAACTTATGGCATATCCTGGCGTATGCAGGCATATTGTGCTGGACCATGCTCTCGTTCCTCGGAGTACGATATAGCTCTCACATGCAGTACGCTCAAACGCGCTACAACGTCTTGTCCGATACGAGTTAGCGCGGCACTGTCGCGGCACATGATGCGAAAGGATTTCGCTAGTGCCATTCACACCTTACAATTTTTACTCCGACAGACTATGTCTTCCCAAGTTCCGCAGGCGACAGTTGCCCCGTCGTTTTCTTGACCTTGAGTGGTATACGCAGAAATCGGGCGCCATTTTCGTCCGCGTCAGGCAAGCGCCCCGCGCAGATGTTTACCTGTATGGACGGCAACAACAGCTTCGGCACTAAAAGCGTCGCATCACGCGCCTGCCGCATTGCTACAAATTCCTCTTCGGTGATACGGTCGTTCACATGGATGTTGGCTTGACGCTGCTCGCGCACCGTCGTCTCCCAGCGATGCTCCTCTCGGTCCGGCCCCGTGTAATCATGACAAAGAAGCAGCCGCGTGCCGCCGGGCAGGTCAAGCAGACGACGAATCGATCGATAGAGCGCGCGCGCATCGCCTCCCGGAAAGTCTGTGCGCGCCGTCCCGTAATCTGGCATGAACAAAGTATCGCCGACAAACGCTGTGTTGCCGATTCGATAGGTCATATCGGCGGGGGTATGACCTGGCGTATGCAGCACCTGTATTTCCAGCGCCCCCAGTTCGATCCGATCACCCTCGGCAAGAAGCTGGTCGAAATCGGACCCGTCTGCCTCCAGATGATAAAGCGCAAAAACAGGACGAAAAATCTTCTGCACCTCTTGGATGTGCTCGCCAATGGCAACCCGTGCGCCTGTCTTCTCTTTGATGTAGGAAGCAGCCGACAAGTGGTCGGCATGGGCGTGCGTTTCGAGCACCATGGTGATGCGCCACCCCTTTGCCTTTGCCAGCGCGAGAATATGATCTGCGGACGTGGTGTCAACCTCGCCGCTGGGCATGTCAAAGCCTAAAACCGGGTCGATGACAGCGGCGACACATGCGACGGGCTCCACGACCAGATAGCTGATCGTATGGGTATGTTTGTCAAAGAACGCTTCGATGATGGGTTCGGCAACCACGGCAATCTCCATAAATGCTTGCTAATTATATTAGCACATGCTAAATTAGAATTATCTAATTAAAAAGGTCTTTTAATGTTCGAAGTCACCATGGATCTCGCAACGTTCGAACAAAAGGCGGGTACTGTCGCACAAACCTTGAAAGCGCTCAGCAACACTCGCCGCTTGATGGTGCTGTGCAAACTGATCGAACACAAAGAACGAACAGTCGGGGATCTCGCCCTGGACGTGAACCTTTCGCAGTCGGCGCTCTCGCAGCATCTTGCCAAAATGCGTGAGCAAGGACTCGTGGACTTTCACCGTAAAAGCCAAACATTGTGGTATCGGGTGGCCGACCCCCAGATTGAGACACTGCTGGCAACACTCTATCAACTTTATTGTAAGGATTGACCCGATGACCATGATCCCCATCCCCCCGGCCGAGGCGCGGCGCCTGATCGACACAGGGGCCAAACTCATCGACATTCGCGACCGTGACGAATATATGCGCGAACACATAGCCGAAGCAGTCAATGTCCCCATGACCGAGATCGATGGCCTCGAAACCGACAATCGCCCGGTCATCTTCCACTGTCGTTCCGGCGCACGCACTCAGGCCAATTCGTCCCGTCTGGTCGGCGCGACCAGCGCACCGTGCTACATCATTGAAGGTGGGCTTGATGCGTGGCGCCGCGCCGGACTGAAAGTCGAGCGCGATCAAGGTCAACCGCTGGAACTGATGCGACAAGTACAGCTTTGCGCCGGAGGCTTGACGTTGCTGGGGGTAGTCTTCGGGTTCCTCGTCGATCCGCGCTTCTTCGTTCTACCCGCGATTGTCGGAACGGGAATGATGATTGCCGGAGCAACGGGCTGGTGCGGGATGGCGCGGTTGCTGCGGCGCATGCCGTGGAATCGCCGTATGGCGATCTGACCCGAAGCGCGGATAGCGGAGATACACCTCACGCTCGCCACAGACAGCCTGATCGGGATTGTACTGGGCTTTGCCGGCAATCCTCGCTGTGTCGCTACCCGTCAACGCGGTGGACCGACTCTATCCAGGTAGCGACCAGCTTCGCTGCAGTGGTGGTGTGTGGCAGCCTTTGCTGTGGCCGGCGTCATCGATGCGGCTTTGCGCGCACAACTTGGCAAGATCGTCGATGGTTCGCGTTTGCTGATGATCAACATAGGCCTGTCAATGCTGCGTCAGCGCGGCCACAGAGTAAACACCCGATGCGGCTTACGCGTGAAACTGTCGAGTGCGGAAATTTGGATGATCCTTGACATCTATTACTTGGACAATAAATAACTGGCTGCGATAACCACACCTTTATGACAATTTTGTCACCAGAATGCCATGTTGTCGACAGAACGTGAACCCTAAGATGCAAGGCACGACACGCATTTGACTCAGATCAACGCGTCGCGCGCAATCATTTTCAGGAGCCACGATGATAGTAAACAATCACCAGCAAGCCACAGCTACTCGCTTTCGCCGGTCCGCGTATCGCCTCGCCCTGGCCTTCGCGCTCTCTACAGGCATTTCGGGTGTACAAGCCGCAACATCCGCCGACCCGTTTCCGCAGCCCGTTTACATCACTCTAACCAAAGCCAACGCTGTGCAAGAGATGGCAACATCCAACAGCCTGGATGGGTTGCCTACGGCCCATTACGATGCCATTTCAGCCGACGGCAAACTACTGATGGTGAGCAGCAAGGATCAGCCAGAGGCCTATCTGCTGGACGCACAGACCGGCCAAAAGCTGGCAACCTACAAAATCGGCAAAGTGCCCCAAGGCGTCGCCATCAGCCCTGATGAACGCTGGGGCATGGCTGTGGCGGCCGGTGAAGATACCGTATCGGTCATTGACCTGAAGACCAGAAAATTAGTCAAGACGATTACCGTTGGTAAAACGCCCCACAACATTCGATTCACGCGCGACAGCAAAATGGCGTACGTCACCCTGCAAGGGGGCACGGGCGTAGCGGTGCTGGACATGTCGTTGCTCAAGAAGGTGGACGAAATCCCCGTTCCTGGCATAAAGGGCCCGCACAATCTTGACCTCTCGCCTGATGAGAAGACGCTCTGGGTGCGAGACTTTGTCGGTAAAGTCGCCGCAGTGGACATTGCATCGCACAAGGTGAAAGCGGTCATCCCGGTCGGCCTGGGCCACGGCGGCATTGATGTCACACCGGGCGGCAAGTACGTGGTCACCGGCGCGATCGCGGATCATCTCGTCGATGTCATCGATCCAAAAACCATGCAGGTCGTCAAACGTGTGGATGTCGGCCAGGGGCCGCACGGCGTGCGGGCCAGCGCCGATGGGCACTGGATATACGCATCCATCACTGGAACCAATCAGATCGCCGTCATAGACGCCAACACACTGGACGTCGTCAAGCAAGTCCCCACCAAGGGCGACGTGCCTTTCTGGATCTCCGTCGTGGGAAACGACTAATCATCCCGGATCGGCAAGGTGGTGCCGCGCACCGCCACCTGACTGTTGAAACACAGGAAACCCTTCATGAAAAATACGCATCCGCGCGTCATTCCACGACGCCAGGCCTTACGCAAGCTCGCCCTGACCGCCGGCACGGTAGCAGCGCTCCCGCTTGCGGGGCTGCTGGGCGTCTCCCCTTCCTTTGCGGCGCAGCCTCCGGGCAAAGCCAGCAAAGCCGCAGTGAAATACCAGGATCACCCTGACGGCACATCCTTCTGCGCCAACTGCGCCAACTTCACGCCGGGATCAATTTCCGGCGCACCCGGCGCCTGTCTTGTCGTGGCGGGCGAAATCAGTCCCATGGGATGGTGCCTCGCCTACGCCGCCGACTGAGGGCCAGATTCAGAGTTGATAAGATAATCCCTTTTACGATAGAGGCTTGCACATGGCCATCCTCGTCATTGAAGACGACATAAAAACGGGAAACTATCTTCAGAAAGGTCTGTCCGAGGCGGGCCACCACGTGGATCTAGCACGCAACGGCATCGACGGCCTGCATCTTGCCCGGGAACAGCGCTATGAGCTACTGATCCTGGATGTGATGCTACCTGGAAAGAATGGCTGGCAGGTCATGGCGGAAATACGGCGGCTCTCGGACGTGCCGGTTATTTTTCTCACTGCGCGGGACCAGGTCGAAGACCGCATCCATGGCCTACGACTCGGTGCGGACGACTATCTGGTCAAGCCATTTTCCTTTACCGAGCTGGTTCTACGGGTGCAGACGCTGCTGCGGCGGGGCGTCACGCATGAGCCTACGACGCTACGGCTTGCAGACTTGGCGCTGGACCCCATTCGGCGCAAAGTCTCACGGGGCAGCGTCACGGTCACGCTGACAAACAAGGAATTCATGCTTTTGCACTTGCTCTTGCAGCGGCAGGGGGAAGCATTGCCGCGCTCCGTCATCGCCTCGCAGGTCTGGGACATGAACTTTGACAGCGACACCAACGTGGTGGATGTCGCGATCAAGCGCCTGCGTGCAAAGGTCGATACCCCTTTCGATCAAAAGCTGATTCACACAGTACGCAGTATCGGCTACATGCTGGCGGAGCAGCCGTGAAGCATCCATTGCTGCAGTCACTCACGGCACGCACCGCCATTCTTTTCGCCATCGTCTCCTGCATGGTGGTCTCCGGCTTGGGACTTTATCTGTACGCCGAGGCAAAGCAGGCACTCGAAACCCGTGCAGACTACACACTCGTGGGCCGTGTGGAGCGCTTTCGCACCTTGCTCCAGGATCTCTACAACATCCGACAGATGGAAAAACGCCCCGACCTGTTCGAAAGCATGCTGGGCAACGAGCAGGACGTACGCATCTTCCAGCGCGTGGGGGAAAAGCCATTCATCGATGTGAACCCGGGACACATGACGATCCCTTCTTTGACGGCCGTTCCAGTGGATCAGGACGTCGGCATCGACGCGCTGCGCGCCGGAACTCGCGCCGACGGCGTCGGTGTGCGCTGGGTTTCGGCACTGGCCAAAGTAGGAGGTCAAGACGGTACGGTCAAGATCACGGCCGCCTACGTCATGACGCAAGAGTCGCAAATGCTCAAGGCCTATTGGCTACGCGTCATGGGCGCGATCGCACTAGCCGCGCTACTGAGCTCGATACTGGGCTTTTTATTCCTGAAGCGCGGCCTGGGTCCGTTGGAAGTGATGGGAAAACGCGCCCGGCAGGTGTCATCCACCAACCTCGCGGTGCGCTTGCCGGAAGAAGACATGCCCTCTGAACTGCGCCAGCTCGCCCGTTCGTGCAACGCCATGCTGGACCGCATTCAATCGGGCTATGAACACCTGTCCCAATTCTCGTCTGATCTCGCCCACGAGATACGCACCCCGGTCAATGTCCTGATGGGGCAAACCCAGGTGGCGCTGGCGCAGCCACGAAGCGCCGCCGACTACGAAGCGCTGCTCGCCTCCAATCTTGAAGAGTTGACGCGCATCACACACATTGTGGAAAACATCCTCTTCCTGTCGCGTGCCGACCACAATGCAATCGCGCTGGAACGCCAGCCCATCGCGCTTGCGCAGGAATTGGAAAAAATAGCGGAATATTTTGAAGGCCTGGCCGACGAACGCGGCATGTCGTTCGCCGTCGAAGCAGATGGCACCGGTTACGCAAACATTGTCATGTGCCGGCGTGCTGTCAACAACCTGGTCATCAACGCGATCCGCTACGGAGACGCAGACACTCGGATACGCCTGGCGGCATACGCCGATCGGCAGGGATTTACAGTCGCCGTCGAAAACCACTGCCCTCCCGTGACACAGGAGGAAGCCGGACGCATGTTCAGACGCTTCTATCGCGGAGACGCCTCGCGCAGCCTCCCCACCGAATCCAATGGCCTGGGCCTCGCCATCGTTGCCGCTATCATGGACATCCACGGCGGCGGTGCTCGGGTTGAAACTTGCAATGACGGGCGGATTCTGTTCTGCCTGGATTTTCCGGTCGAACGAATGGAATCAACCCTAAGCGGCCTGGGACACGCGGACCACCACGCTTCCCGCCGCCGAATTCGCACAGGTCCGATGTCACGTTCCCAACACACAGGAGAACCATCATGCGCCATCCCTGGAAAACGGACATCGTGCCGTCCGAAATCACCCCCGAAGCCGTCTGGCAAGGACGGCGGCGGCTCCTGAAGAGCGCCGCGCTTGCACCACTCGCTTTGGGAACATCTCAGGCAGCGTCGGCAGTATCAGACACTGGCCCCACAGGCCCGGTGCTCCCCGCCTCGCGCAACGCCGAATGGTCCACCGACGAACTTGCCAACAGCTGGCAGGACATCACGACCTACAACAATTTCTATGAATTCGGCACCGGAAAGGGCGACCCCGCGAAATATGCCGGCAAAATGCAGTTGACCCCGTGGGCGGTGCAGATTGACGGCGCAGTGCGCCGGCCGATGACCCTGGACATTGATGACTTGCGTAAACTCGCGCCGCTCGAAGAGCGCATCTACCGGTTGCGCTGTGTCGAAGCGTGGTCTCTGGTGATCCCCTGGATCGGCTATTCGCTTTCGCATCTGCTCAAGCACATCGAACCGACGGAGGCGGCGAAATATGTAGTCTTCACCACGGTCGTACAGCCCAAAGCCATGCCGGGCGTGCGACAAGGCATCCTCGACTGGCCCTACGTCGAAGGGCTGCGAATGGACGAAGCCATGCATCCGCTCACATTGCTCACATTCGGGCTTTACGGCCACGAACTGCCCGCGCAGAATGGTGCGCCAATGCGCATTGTCGTCCCCTGGAAGTACGGGTTCAAATCAGGTAAATCACTCGTACGGATTCACCTGCAATCCACGCAACCAACCACGAGCTGGATGCGGGCGGCCCCGCGGGAATACGGCTTTTATGCCAACGTGAACCCCAGTGTCCCCCACCCGCGCTGGGGCCAGGCCACCGAGCGGCGCATCGGCTCGGGCTTGTTCGCTGCCCGCATTCCGACGCAGCCCTTCAATGGGTACGGGAAAGACGTGGCCGCGCTGTACCAGGGCATGGACCTGCGGCAGAATTTCTAAGGTACCTTATGTCACATCACGACATACGATCCGAACGAGCCCGGTCAAATGTCCACAGGCCCGCCGCAGCCCAAACAACACCGCCCAGGCGAAAAGGCGGCAGCTTCACGCTCGGCCTGAGCATTCACCTATTCGGACTATTCCCTATTCTGCGCTGGGTGGTGCTCGGGTACCTGGGCAGCCTGAGCGCGAACCCGCAGGAATTCCTGACGCGATCCAGTGGCATCTGGGCCTTGGCACTGCTCTGGGCGACCCTCTGTGTAACCCCTATCCGGTGGATCACGAAATGGAATGGTCTGGCGCGCCACCGCCGAAAGCTTGGCCTATACGCATTCTTCTACACTATCCTGCACGTCATCGCCTGGGCACTCTGGGACCGGGGAGCAGCACCGCTGGCCATGTGGGTCGACCTGTGGCAACGCAGCGTCATCGGCATAGGCGCCCTTGCCGTCCTCTGCCTGATACCCCTTGCCGTCACCTCGACCCACGGCTGGATTCGCCGACTGGGCGGGTGGTGGATGCGCCTGCATTGGCTGGTCTATCCTGCCGCCATCCTGTCTGTTTGGCATTTTATCTGGATGCGGGCCGGAAAAAACGACTTCTTTGAGCCACAACTGTACGCCTGGACGCTGTTCGCACTACTGTCCGTGCGTATAGCACGGTGGGTCAGACCTAAAACCACGCATGCGAGTTGAAACCATCTCAATTTCGTAGATGGCTCCATGACCACCACCATACCCATTCACACACACGGTTAGCATTGAGTTTTTATCGATATTTCGTTGAAAGTACTGACCAATCAGCTCGCCTCCTCAACTCCGATACCACCCGACACCAGCCTCTCGGGTGTAGTTGCCCGGCGCGCGGCGGGATCTCCTTAATCAACACCGTATCTCGGACCGGGCGTGCCTCGCGGGGCCATCGCAGCAGGTATGCGGTCGGATCAGCCGCGCTGCCATGACCGAGAGCGCTGTGTCGAGAAGCGATTACAGCCAACCCGGCTGGTTGCTCCAATCTGCCGGGAAACCAATCTCAGCCAAGTTCACCTCCGGATACCTGGTAAATAACTCTTTCAACTGATCCGGCCACGCCTGCGGCAGACCTGTCTGGCGCCATAGATAATTGATGACCGTCGCCACGGCATAGAACGATTTTGAATCGGAAAAGCGAATGCCTGCCTTGCGATAATCCTTGGGTGCAACTCCGAGTGTCACGCGAAGAAGTTGCCCACTGTGGGCCACCATATTACGTACAACCGTCAAGGTGTGAATCCACGATTCAAATACCTCGGTCGCGTCAATATTGAAGCGTCGGCTAATTGCTTTGCGATCATTCGGATTCTTCAGCAACTGGTAGGTTCTAGACCAAAGCCCAAATGTCACGCACTCACACACCAACCAACTGGGCGGAAGACGTGGCGTACTGTACCGTAGGAAATAATGCTTCACGAACGTCTTGTCGCGGGCCCGCTCCACCTCGGCCTCGATCTTCACTACAAGTTCGGCCGCGCCTTGGCGGCGTCCTTGTCTGAACAAACTGGCATCCAGGAACCAATGTGGCGAGTGCTTGAGGCTCAGGTAGTTTGCCATCACAACCCGCACCGCAATTTCCAAGCGCTCGATGGCTGCCATGGTGAGGGCTCGCAACTCTCTATCGAACTCGCAGCGACTGACGATTTGTTCAAACCGATGGCCAGCCGGAAAGGCCTTGGTGACCGGATCGACCAGATGATACCAGTATCCTTTGAGACGATATCCGCCCACGAAACGCATATAACTGAGCGCCCACTCACGCCTAGCGTCATCCACCACCAATCCTTGCCGCTCCAACTTCTGGAGAAGCTGCTCCGGCGAAGATGCTGGTTTATTGAATGGAACGCAATTTATTGCCATGGTATAGATGCAAAAAACCCGCCTTTTGCACGTCTGCATAGAGCAGAACCCTACCCGAAGATAGGACGTGTGGCGGGTGTGTTAAGTCAATTCTAACCCAACTACCTCGTCACACACAAGCCGAAAGACCAACAGCCGAAAGACCAACAGCCGAAAGACCAAGAAAAGCTGGTGTCAAGCCGTTCGTGACAACATCTCCGTTGATGGCGCTGCCTTGCGCACGCCGCCCTTTTTGAACCCGCGATCTCCCGCCATGAATGCTTCCAGCATGTGTGGAATCAACGTCGCGGCATCAACGGTTTCTCCATACGTCTGCGCATGCAGCGATGCATAACGCTCCAGCTCGGCTTTCAGGCTGGCCGGGCATGCAAAGGTCAGTTTGATGGTTTCGATCTTGGGCAACGGCCCGAGCCGCAGTTTTCGGGTGGTGGTCATTGTGATGCTCCCTTGTTGAAGAAGAATGGCTGGTATGGCCGCAGCACCAGATCGCGGTTGACGATGATGCGCACCGGCAGGCCGGGTCGGCTGGTCAAGGTGGGCTGGATGTTCATGTTGCGCCGGGCCATTTCCTGGCCGACTTGGTTGATGCTGTCCTGGGCGCTGTCGCGTCCGGCGATAATAATGCGCTCGCCGTCCTGGCGATTTTCCGGCGCGGCCAGTTCGGCGCCGACGCCTAAAAGCGTTGTCAGCACGGCACCGCCTATGATGCGATCCCAGTGCCAGTCCACATCATCTTCCAGGCCGGCGTAGCCCGCCGGGTCGGTGCCAACCAGGTTATCCAGGGTGAGCGAAGACGTATCGGGCAGGATGATCCGGTGCCACACGACCTGAACCCGGCTTTGGCCGTAGCTGACCTGGCTGTTGTAGCGGCCCAGGATACGCGATCCTTGCGGAATCAACAGGTACTTGCCGGTCGCAGAGTCATAAACAGGTTCGGTGACGGTGCCGATCACGTCACCCGGAAGATCGGACTTGATGCCTGTTACCAGCGCGGCGGCGATGACCGTACCGGCCATGACCTGATACGGCGAGGCGGGCAATTGCAGATTGCCAGAGTTACGGGTTTGCGTAGAGCTGGATTGCAGGAACGCCTCTTTCTCGTCTTGCCGGCTCTGTGCGGCAGTGGGATCGGTGGATTGCGCCGCTGTCGAGGCTGGCCCCGCGGCCAACGGGTCGAAGGCGGCCAAGGTACTATCCGTCCCCGACGCCACCGGCATGGCCTGCGCAGCCGCCGCCGAAGGTTGGCCAGACTGCCCCTGACCGGTACGGAAAAAGACCGGCGAGGCGGCGGCCGCTTCGGCCTCCTTGCGCCGCGCTTCGCGTTCGGCGGCTTGAGCGTCAACGCCCGGTGGCGCATAGGTGGCAACCGCTGGCTGCTGGCTGTTCACGATGGCTGGTCCCAGGTCGCCCGGCAGCGGCGGCCCGAGTTCCGGCACATCGGGCGGCAATTCTTGTGTAGGTAGCATGGAATAATCCGCAGGCAAGGCATCAAGCTCTTCCGATTTTGACACCCTGTCTACGTTGTAAAGCTCGGTCTGTGCGCCTGCGCCGCGCCGCTGGGGTTGCAGCGACCAGATAGTGGCACCCAGCACCACCACCGATAGCCCGCCTACCAGCAAAGCCAGTGTGCGGCGGTTCAGCCGCGTGACGGGTCGTGGCTGGGCGCGCAGCGCCACGGTTTCAGGGGCCACCTTATCCGCCGCCTGGGGTGAGGCTTTATCGGGTGTATGTTCCTCGCTCATGCTCAGTTCCTCCGAGCCACGCCATCGGTGCGCTCAATGCGCACCACGTCGCCCCGATCACCGCCCAGGCGCAGCTCGGCCGCACCAAACAGCCGATCCACGATATAGTACGGCGAACGGAAACGGTAGTTGACTAGTTGGCCGTCGCCTGCAGCGTCGATCACAAAGAGCGGCGGCAGCTCCCCATGAGCGATGCCAACCGGAAACTGGATATAGACCTTCTGCCCATCATCAAAGGCGCGCAGCGGCTTCCAGGGCGGATTGCTGCCACTGACCGTGTAGCGGAAATGCAGCTTTTCCAGCGCCAGCCCGGTATCCACCGGCGCAGTAGCTTGTGCGGCCTGATTCTGACGCTGCAGGGCCAGCATCCGATCCTTCGGATACTCCCAGGACACCGACGCCATCCACGTCTTTTCGGTGGAAGTTAGCTCAAGCAGATAAGTGCGGCGGTTGGTGGTGATGACCAAATTCGTCTTCAAGCCTGAGCGGATAGGTTTGACCAGGACGTTCACGCGCAGGTCTGCGCCGCTGCCGCTGGACGTATCGCCTACAATCCAGCGCACCGTGTCGCCGGCAGCCACCGTCACCAGCTCCTCGCCGGGCTGCAGCGCAATCACCGTCACGCGGCCCACGCCGGTATAGAGCTGATAAAGCGCCCCGTCGCTGTAGGGCCAGACCTGAATGGCATTAACGTAACCCTCGCGGGTGGGCGCGACACGGGCTTCGGCATTGGCGCGGGACACCCGTACAGTTTCATCGGCTGGTTCCGGCGTAGGCTGGCCCGCATCCGTTCCCGGCAAGGGTTTCAGTTGCGCTGGCAGCGCCAGAGGCTCAGGCACGGCAATCACTTCGACCGGGCTAGGCGGTTCCGGCAATAGTTCGGCCTGCACTGGTTCATCAAGCGAGATGGCAGGCGGTGGCTTACCCTGGGTCGCGCAGCCCGCCAGGGCAATCAAGGTCAACGGAAAAACGTAAAAGCGTAAAGACGGCATCATCGCTGGGCTCCTTCAGACGAATCGAGTTCACGGCTCCACGACAGGCCATTGACGTAAAGCCCCAGGGGGTTTTTGCGCAAACGCGCTTCGGTGCGCGGCGGCTGATGCACGATAGACACCACCGCCGTCCAACGCTCCAGACCGGCGGACGTACCATTGACGAAACGGCGCTGCGTCCAGCGCACGTTGAAGGACGTGTCGCTGGCGCGCACGACGCTGCTAATCTGCACCGTCACCGATTCTTTGCCGATACGGGTAAAGGGGTCGTTCACCCGTGCGTAGTCATTCAGCACAGCGGCCCCCTTGTCCGTGGTGTAGTCATAGGCATCCAGCCAGTTCTGGCGCACCACGATGGGGTCGATGGATAGCGAGCGCACCAGTGTGATGAAACGCGCAATATGGTGAGCGATCTGTGCATCGTTGGGCCGGTACGGCGTGGCGGCTTCCCCCACGGCGCGCACCTGGCCCGCGTTATCCACCTCCACGACATAAGGCGTGACGATGGACTGCATCGAGCGCCACACGAGGCCACCGGCCATGAGCAGCGCCAACAGCAGGCAACCGAAGGCCATCAGCCGCCAGTTCCTGGCTTGCACCCGCGCCGAACCGATACGGTCATCCCAGACCTGGGCGGCAGATTGGTAAGGTGTGGCCGGTTGCGGTGATTCGGCATAACGCACCAGCGGTCGTTTGAAACGCATGAGGGTTCCCCTTATGAATCGGAATCACGCAGACTCGGGCCTTGGCCTGCACCGCCGCTGTCGCCACCGCGCAACGCGTGGGCAGCAGTCGTAGCGGCTTGCGTCAGTTGTTGTCTGCGATGCAGACGTTTAGCCCAGGCCGGTTGTGCGGCAGGGCTAGCTGTCTCGGATGATGCCGCAGCGGACGCGCCAGGCCCGGCGCCGGACGCAAAAGCCGACCCCGCTGCCCCTTTGAGACCACCCCCCGCCCCAGCACTCGTCTGGAAGGCCGATTGGATGCCGCCCGCGCTTGCACCGATGGAGCGGGCCGCGCCCGAAGCCATGCGAGCGGCGCCCGGAACCATGCGCGCGCCTGCCGCCACCGCACCGCCGACGCCCGTGGCGGCCGCACCGATGGCGACGGCCGTCCCCACCGCGCCCACGGCGGCACCGGCCATGGAACCCGCACCCAACTGTGGCCCGCCGGAGACCAGCCCCGTAGCGATGCCCGGCCCGAAGATGCCGAGTGCCAGCAAGGAGAGCGACGCCAGCATGATGACCAGCGCATAATCAATCGACGGTTCATCGGGATGCACCTGGAACTCGGCGAACAAGCCACTGCCAATCCCAACGATCACGGCCAGCACCAGCACCTTCACACCCGACGACACCACATTGCCCAGCACCTTTTCGGCAAGAAATGAGGTCTTATTCCAAAGCGCAAACGGCACCAACACGAAGCCAGCAAGCGTGGTCAGCTTGAACTCGATCAGCGTCACAAAAAGCTGAATCGCCAGCACGAAGAAACTGAGCACCACCACCATCCAGGCCAGGAACAGCACCACGATGGGGTCGATGTTGGCGAACACCTCGGGAAAGCCCGCCATGTCGCCGATCTGCTCCAGAATGGGCGCTGCGGCATCAATGCCGGTCTTGGCCAGTCGCCCGGGCTGCAGAAAGTTACCCATGCTCAACGACGAGCCCGAGGCCATCAGCCCCAGCCCCGCGAACGAGCGGAACAGGATGCTGGCCAGCGCGTTGAAATTGCCGATGATGTAAGCGAAGGCGCCGACATAAAGCACCTTGCGTAGCAGCTTGGCGATTACGTCGTCGCCCTGGCCGCTGGCATGCCCCAGCGACCAATACAGTCCGGCGAGCGTCATGTCGATGACAATGAGCGTCGCGGTCAGAAACGCCACTTCGCCTTGCAGCAGGCCGAATCCCGAGTCGATGTAGCGCGCGAAGGTATCGAGAAATCGATCAATGACGGCAACGTCGTTCATGGCGCAAATGCTCCGTTCTTCAGTGACCGTAGAAGTTCACGGCTTGCGGCGTGTACGGCGTACCAGTGCCCTGGAAGCGCCGCCGCACTTCGCGGGCGCGCTCGGCCACGACGGCTTGCTGGACTAGCTCCAAAGAAGCGGCGCGGTCTTGGGTGATCTGAAGCTGTTGCGCCTGGATGGTCTGCTTAGCCTGCAAGGCCAGAAGCTGATTGGTCGCCTGCATGGCCTGCAATGCGCCTTGCGCGGACTGGCTTTGGCTCACCAGATCAATCAGTGCGCTTTCATCGTCGCGCAGATTCTGCGAGGCTTGCGCCTGCACACGCATGGCGGTGTGCAGACCATTAAGCGTGTTCTGCCAGCGCGCACGCGCATCCTGGGCCATGCTGTCGCCGCTTACAGTCGCGGCATACTGGTCGGGATACAGGCGGGCAAACTCCTGGTCCATGTTTGTCACCTCGTAACTGAGCCCTTGCGCCTCGTCGATCAGACGCTCGGTAGCGGTCAGCGTGGTGCGCAAGCGGTTCACGACGTCGAAATCCAGGCTCGCCAGATTGCGAGCCTGATTCATCAGCATCTGCGTCTCGTTCTGAAGCTGGTTGATCTGGTTGTTGATTTGCTGCAGCGTGCGAACGGCGGTCAGCGTGTTCTGCGTATAGTTGGATGGGTCAAAAACCGTTTTCCACGCCCAGGCGGGCGACGTCGCGAGTAACGACACCGAAAGCACAGCGGCGATTGATACAGATAGCGTGCGGGTTTTCATGGCAGGGTCTCCTGTAGATGAGAAGAAACGGCAGTGACTGAGGGCACAAAGCCGGAGAAATTAGGCAACAGGTCAGCGGCCCAATCCAGGCCACGATGGCGCAGCCAGGCACCCGTGAAGCCGGATACGCCGGCTTCCAGCAGAATGCGGTCGATGTCGCGCTGATCTTGCGGGGTCGAAGCCCCTGCAAAGGCAAGCGTCGCGGGCCCGAGATCAAGGTCGAACAGGCGATTTCCCAGGCGGGATTGGTAGTAGTAATCGCGCTTGGGCTGGGCAGTCGCGACAATCTCGATCTGTCGGCTGTTCAGCCCGAAACCTTCGTAGATCGTGCGAATCTGCGGTTCAGTCGCCTGCGGGTTGGGCAGGAAAATGCGGCTCGCGCAGCTTTCGATGATGGCCGACGCAATGCTCGAATCCTTGATGTCAGCCAGCGATTGCGTGGCAAAAATCACCGACACATTCTTCTTGCGCAGGGTCTTCAACCACTGCCGGATGCGAGCGGCAAAGGACGGTTCATCCAGAAACAACCATGCCTCATCCAGAATCAAGAGCGTGGGCGCACCATCGAAACGCTCATCGAAGCGGGCGAAGAGATAGCGCAGCACCGCCTGCACGGCGGCGGGACTGTGCATCAGCTCTTCCATTTCGAAGCCCTGCACATCGGCCATGCCCAGCCGGTCATGGTCGGCGTCTAGCAACTTGCCATGCGCACCGCTCAGTACATAGGGCGCAAGCGCTTGACGCAACGTGTTCGATTGCAGCAGCACGGAAAAGCCCGTCAGTGTGCGCTGTTCCACCGGCGCACCCGCGAGACTTCCCAGCGCCGACCAGATGGCAGCCTTGTCGTCAGGGCTGACGGCCATGCCTTCATGCTGCAAGCGACCTTCGATCCACTCCGCTGCCCAGGTGCGGTAGCCTTCGCGGTTAATGCGGGCCAACGGCTGGAAAGCGATGCCGCCATCGGCACCCAGGTCGTAGTGCTCCCCGCCCAAGCCCAGGATGGTAGCGCGCATTGAGCGGCCCATATCGAAGGCAAAGATGCGTGAGCCGTGATAGCGGCGAAACTGCTGAACCAAGACGGCCAGCAACACTGACTTGCCCATACCGGTCGGTCCCGCGACCAGGGTGTGGCCTACGTCACCGATATGCGTCACCAGCCGAAACGGCGTCGCACCCTCGGTACGCGTGACAATCAGTGGCGGGCCATCCAGGTGATCATTCTTCTGCGGCCCGGCCCACACCGCCGACACCGGCATCATGTGCGCCAGGTTCAATGTAGACACAATAGGCTGCCGTACATTGGCATAGGCGTTGCCGGGGATGGACGACAGCCAGGCATCCACCGCGTTCAGTGTCTCGGGGATGGTCACAAAGCCCCGGCCCTGGATGACGCGCTCAACCATACGCAGTTTTTCATCGGCCACGGCGGGATCGGCATCCAACACTGTTACGGTAGTGGTCACATAGCCGAAGGCGACCTGATCGCTTCCCAACTCCTGCAAGGCGGCATCCGCATCGGCGGCCTTGTTGCTGGCATCGGTATCGACCAGCGGCGACTCCTGCTGGAAAATCGTTTCCCGCAGCAGCGCCACGACATTCTTGCGTTTGGCGAACCATTGACGACGCAGGCGGCGCAGTTCCTTTTCCGCCTCAGCTTTGTCCATGCACAGAAAGCGCGTGCTCCAACGATAAGCAAAGCCAAGTCGGTTCAGGTCATCCAAAATTCCCGGCCAGGTGGAGGTCGGAAAGCCGCGCACCGACACCACACGCAAATGGGTATCGCCCAACGTCGGCGCCAGCCCTCCGGCCAGTGCGGAATCGGCCAGCAGCGCATCCAGATGGAACGGCACCTCCGGCACGCCAACGCGGTAACGCCGCGTCGAGATGGTGGAATGCAGGTATGTGAGCGTCCGACTGTCGTCCAGCCACGCAATTTCCGGCATGACGCCATCAAGCAGATCAAAGACACGATCCGTTTCCGCTACGAACGCGGCCAGGCGCTCGCGCCAGTCCACACCGTCGGAAGGACGGTTTTCGTAGAGTATCCCCGCCGCACGGGCGCGGGATTCTTCGGGTGGCAGGAACGCAAGCGTCAGGTGGTAGCTGCTCTCGAAGTGATTGCTCGTCTCTTCAAACGCGGCACGGCGCTCTTGATCGATCAGCCAGGACAAGGCTTCAGGAAAGTCTGAATGGGGATAGTCTGCCGCCGGGCGGCGCTCAGCTTCGACGAACAGCGCCCAGCCGGATCCAAGGCGGCGTAGCGCATTATTCAAGCGGGCCGAAGTGGCGATCAGCTCGCCTTGGGTGGCGCTATCCAGATCCGGCCCGCGAAAGCGCGCCGTGCGCTGAAACGATCCATCCTTGTTCAGCACCACGCCGGGTGCAATCAACCCGGCCCAAGGCAGCCAGTCGGCCAACAAGGCGGGACGCTGGCGATATTCCGCAAGGTTCAGCATAGTGTCATCCCCCTCACACGTCCAGCAGCGTCTTGTGCTTGATATGGCGTGCGAAAACCTGCATGAATTGCGGATCAACACGCGCGCCCCATACGGCAAGCGAATGGCCGACGATCCACAGCACCACGCCCGGAATCCACAGTTGCAGGCCCAGCCCCACGGCAGCAGCCAGCGTGCCGTTGGCAATCGCTACGGTGCGCGGTGCGCCGCCCATCAGAATCGGCTCGGTAAGCGAACGATGCAGAGGAATCTCAAAGCCTGGGGCGAAGCTGGGCGCGCCTTCGTTGTCCGCATTCATACGACGGCCCCACCGGAGAAACTGAAGAACGACAGGAAGAAGGAGGACGCAGCGAATGCGATGGACAGGCCAAAAACAATCTGAATCAACTTGCGAAAACCACCGCTGGTGTCGCCAAAGGCGAGCGCCAGGCCGGTGGCAATAATGATGATGACCGCGACGATGCGCGCCACCGGCCCCTGAATGGATTCGAGAATGGATTGCAGCGGCCCCTCCCAGGGCATGGAGGAACCGGCGGCCTGCGCCGCGCTCGCCACCAGCATCAACAGCATGGTCAGCAGCAGCCCTAGCAGCGCTGGGTGGGCAAGACGGCGTAGGCACTTCATAATGGAAAGCGGAACGACGGAAATACGGAAGGCATCAACAAGCGTCATGACAAGTCTCCATACAGATCAGCGGCTGGGAAGGAAGGCGATGGCTCAGCAAATTCCGGCTCCAGCGCATCGGCCAGTTGGTAACCCACGCCATCAAAGCCGACGACACGGGCAATGTTTTCGATGCGGCGCTTGCGGCCGCGACCGGCGATGTAGATTACGACATTGACCGCCTCGGCAATCAATGCACGCGGCGGGTTCACCGCCACTTCCTGAATCAGTTGTTCCAGACGCAGCAGCGCACCCACCGCGGAGCCGGCGTGGATGGTGGCAATACCGCCCGGGTGGCCCGTGCCCCAGACCTTGATGAGATCCAGCGCTTCGCCGCCGCGCACTTCACCGACCACCACACGGTCAGGACGCAGGCGCATCGTGGCGCGCACCAGTTCTTGCATCGTCACGACCCCCATACGGGTGCGCAGCGGCACATGGTCGTTCGCGGCACATTGCAGCTCCACCGTGTCTTCGAGCACCAGCACGCGGTCGCCCGTGGCGGCGATTTCAGCCAGCAAAGCATTGGCGAGCGTGGTCTTGCCCGTGCTAGTGCCCCCAGCAATGAGGATGTTCTGCCGTGCGTGTACCGCTCGCACCAAAAAACCTGACTGGACGGCGCTCATCATGCCGTCTGCTACGTAGCGTGTAAGCGGAATCACGCCCACCGCCCGCTTACGCAGCGCAAAGGCCGGGCCGGGTGCGGCGGGCGGCAAGATGCCTTCGAAGCGTTCGCCGGTTTCGGGCAGTTCCGCGCTCAGTAGCGGCTGGCCGCGATGCACTTCCGCGCCAACGTGTGCCGCCACCAGGCGGATGATGCGCTCCCCATCCGCTTCGGACAGCTCCAGGCCCAGCGGCGCGCGCCCGCTGGAGAGACGATCCACCCATAGCGAGCGGTCGGGGTTCAACATGATCTCCACCACGTCCGGGTTGTCCAGTGCGGCGGCGATCACTGGCCCCATGGCGGTACGCAGCATCTGGATGCGGCGATCCAGGGCGACGGCGGCAGAAGATTTGTGCACGGCACTCATGAGACACGCTCCATCGCCTCAGCCCGAGTCGCCATTTCATCCATGCTCACGGGCTCGGGGTGCAGCTCCTCCACCACGTCGCGTACCAGACTGCGACCGCGCAGCAGGTGGCGGCCAAGCTGTTCGACGAATTGCTCGAAACGCGCCTTACCCTGCGCGCGGGCGACGTCCTGATGGGCTTCGGGAATCGGCGTGCTGACCGTCAGGTAGTAGCGTACGAAGAGCGCCAGCGTCTCGATCTGAATGTTCTGGTCGCGCTCCAGGCGCTCGAACTGGCGCGAGAGCCGGTCCAACCGCCTGGCCATCGCCGCTTCGCGCTGGTCGCCGGCATCGGGCGATAGCCAGGACGCCAGCGCCGCCGCTACGATGGACGATTTGGAGACACCTTTCTTGGTGGCCAGTTCATCCAGGCGCTTGGCGTGCTCAGGATGAATAAAAAGATTCAGGCGATAGCGGCTCATAGCTGGATTCCGTCATCAAGGTCGAGGGAGGTCATGCGCGCCACGCGCTGCAAGGCGGGGTCAAGCTGGCGGGGTAGCATGGGCGGCGGATCGTCGTCATCCAGCAGCGACAGGTCACTGGCCGGGTAGACGGATTTGGGGACATAGGAGACGCTTTCCGCAAGTTCCGGCTGGCGACGCGGGCCGCCATCATCAGCCGTGCCAACTGTGTCATAGTTCTCCATCGCGTCGGCAGCAGCTGGAACAGCCGGAATCGCCAGCGCGCTCCAGTCGTCAGGACGGGCTGGTGGCGCATCCGCATAGCGCTCGGTGGCAAGCGCGGGCGGCGGCAACACCCGCTGCGAAAAATTGGCATCCGCGTAATAGCGCAGTTTCTTGGCCTTGATCGGCGGACTACTTCCCACCATTACCACGGCCTCATCCGGCGGAAGCTGCATGACCTCGCCGGGGGTCAGAAGCGGCCGCGCCGTTTCCTGGCGCGACACCATCAGGTGGCCCAGCCAGGGCGCGAGTCGGTGGCCGGCATAATTGCGCTGCGCCCGCAGTTCGGTGGCGGTACCCAGGGTTTCGGAAATCCGCTTGGCCGTGCGTTCGTCGTTGGTGGCAAACGTCACGCGAACATGGCAGTTATCCAGAATCGAATGGTTCTGGCCATAGGCTTTGTCGATTTGGTTGAGCGACTGCGAGATCAGAAAGCTGCGGATACCGTAGCCAGCCATAAAGGCCAACGCCGTCTCAAAAAAGTCGAGGCGGCCCAGCGCCGGGAACTCATCGAGCATCAGCAGCAGTTTGTGACGGCGCTCGATGCCGTCGGAACCGTCCAGCGATTCGGTGAGCCGCCTGCCAATCTGGTTGAGAATCAAGCGGATCAGCGGTTTCGTCCGTGAAATGTCCGAGGGCGGCACGACCAAGTACAGCGATACCGGATGGTCGGATGCGATCAGGTCAGCGATACGCCAATCGCAGCGCGACGTGACTTCGGCCACCGTGGGGTCGCGGTACAGACCCAGGAACGACATGGCGGTGGACAGCACGCCCGAGCGCTCATTGTCCGACTTGTTCAGTACTTCACGAGCGGCAGAGGCCACTACGGGATGCGGCCTGCCACTTTCCCCACCTGTGCCCAGGTGTGCGGTCGTCATCATGCGATGCAGCGTTAATTCAAACGGACACGCCGGGTCGGACAAAAAGTTCGCCACACCGCGCAGCGTCTTGTCTTCACCCGCATAGAGTACATGCAGGATGGCCCCGACCAGCAGCGCGTGACTGGTCTTTTCCCAGTGATTGCGCTTCTCCAGCGCACCTTCTGGGTCAACCAGAATATCGGCGATGTTCTGCACATCGCGCACTTCATGCTCACCCCGACGCACCTCCAGCAGCGGGTTATAACCGGCCGAACGACTATCTGTGGGGTTGAATAGCAGGCAGTGCGAGAAGCGCGCCCGCCACCCGGCGGTGATCTGCCAGTTTTCGCCCTTGATGTCGTGGATGACGGCAGAGGCCGGCCAGGACAGCAAGGTGGGCACCACCAAGCCCACACCCTTGCCCGAGCGCGTGGGTGCGAAGGCCAGGACGTGTTCCGGCCCTTCGTGACGCAGGTACTGTTTTTCGTATAGACCAAGGAAGACGCCTGTGGGCTCAGTCAGCCACGCCTTGCGGATATCGCTACTGTCGGCCCAGCGTGCCGAGCCGTAGGTGGTGACCAGCCGCACCTGGCGCGAACGCCAGATCGACATGCCAATGGCAACTCCCACGGCAATCAGGCCGCTGCCTCCAGCCATCATGCCCCCCGCGTTGAACACCTCTGGGGCATAGGCATCGAAAAAAAACCACCACTCGAACAGTCGCCAAGGGTGGTAAATCGGTGTGTCGAGAAAATCAAACCAAGGCGTCCCCAGGCGTGGCTGGTAGCCCAAGGCGGCGGCCACCCATTGTGTAGCGCCCCACACGCCCACTATTACGGTGCCGAGTACGACGGCGATCTGCCCGAACAGCACGTTCGTCCCTTGCATGGTCTGGTCTCCGATGACTCCTGCGCTGATTCCCCGTGGAAAGACGGCACGTAGGTGTGCCCGCAATACGAGGATCGGTGCCGGGTCTGTGCCGGTCAAAGACTATTATCGGGACAATGCTGACGAAAATAGCATCAGTGCATGTGGAGACGAGCACGACGAAAGCGTCGCAGGCGCGGGCGTGCTGCGACGTATCAGGCGAAAAAATGGAAGATTTGTGGCGGACTCGCTACAATCAGAACGCCGGAGGTGTCTCCGACGGCGTGTAGGGCACTTTACCGTCGCCGTAGAACCGCTTTCGTGTGGCGTCGGCAACCCGCT